>JAGSHB010000187.1 GCA_023954815.1 Myxococcales bacterium
GAGCTGCATTTGTTGCAGTTAGTGGTTGCCACGGCTGCGGGCCTGCTGTAGACCCCGCGCCCCTTTCGAGCCGGTCCCCCTGGCTCACACACCGGGCATCTCTCACGCCCGATGACAATGCGCCTAGGCACTTTTAGGCGTCACATCTCATTCGCAACTGTCGCACCCGTCGGTCGGTTTTGTGTGCTGTGGGCTCCTGCCTACTGCAAACGATTGACCATGGGGTGGAGCCGCTCCGTGCATCAAGTCAATCCGCCAAGTCCCACCGTCCCGTCTCAGACTGACGCCGCAACCCAGCGCGGGCCGGCTTGGCTGCCCAGTGGCATGCAGCTCAAAAATGACGTGCTCTCGGGCCTTACCGTCGCCCTGGCCCTGGTGCCGGAGGCAGTCGCGTTCGCCTTTGTAGCCGGTGTTTCGCCCATCGTCGGTCTGTACGGCGCGTTTATGATGGGGCTGATTACGGCGTTGTTTGGTGGCCGCCCGGGCATGATCTCTGGCGCGACCGGTGCCATGGCGGTCGTCATGGTCTCGCTGGTCAGCGAAGGCAACGCGCGCGGCATCGCAGCGGGGTTGGACACCGACGGCGGCATGGGTCTGCAGTACCTCTTTGCAACCCTCATCCTGGCCGGCGTGATCCAGCTCGGAGCCGGTGCGCTGCGGCTCGGCAAGTTCGTTCGGATGATCCCAAGCCCGGTGATGATGGGCTTCGTCAACGGTCTCGCCATCGTCATTTTCCTGTCACAGCTCGGGATGTTCCAGCGAGACGGCAGGTGGATTGAGGGTGCGGCGCTGTGGACCATGATGGGCCTCACCGGCCTGACGATGGCTATCATGTGGCTGCTTCCCAAGCTGACGTCACAAGTTCCCGCCGCGCTGACCGCCATTTTGGTGGTGACGCTCATTGTCATCGGCGGCGGCGTGCAGACTGAGACCGTCTTGAGCTTCATCGCTGCCCGGGGCGGCGACGGCATCAGCGCGGGACTTCCCACGTTTGCCTTTCCGACGGTGGGCTTTGGCGAACTGGCATTCATCCTCCCGTACGCTCTGATTTTGGCCGCCATTGGACTCATCGAGTCGCTGATGACCCTCAATCTCGTCGATGAACTCACCGAGACCCGCGGCGATGCCAACCGCGAGTGCCTCGCCCAGGGCAGCGCCAACATCATCAACGGACTATTCGGTGGCATGGGCGGCTGCGCGATGATCGGCCAGAGCATCATCAACATCAACTCGGGTGGCCGCGGTCGCACATCTGGCATCGTCGCTGCGCTGGCCTTGCTCGGATTCGTCCTCTTTGGCTCCACCTACATTGAGATGGTGCCCATCGCCGCCCTCGTCGGCGTGATGTTCATGGTCGTCATCGGCACCTTCGCCTGGAATACCTTTCGAATTCTCAACAAGGTGCCGCTGACCGACGTCATCGTGATGCTCATCGTCACCGGTCTGACCGTCGCCTTCGACCTCGCCATCGCCGTGCTCTCTGGAGTCGTCGCGTCGGCCCTCATCTTCGCCTGGGAAAACGCCCTCCGGATTCGCGCACGCAAGCGCATCGACGAAAAGGGCATCAAGCACTACGAGATTTTCGGACCCCTGTTTTTCGGCTCGACGACGCTCTTCGCCTCAAAATTCGACGTCGCAGGTGACCCGGATGAGGTGATCATCGATTTTGCCGAGTCTCGCATCATGGACCAGAGCGCCATCGAGAGCGTCAACAAGCTCGCCGAGCGCTACCAACGCGCAGGAAAGCACGTGCACCTACGCCACTTGAGCGCTGACTGCACTCGACTCATCAAGCGGGCTGAGAAGATCTGCGACATCAATGTGCTCGAAGACCCCGACTACTACGTGGCCATCGACGACTTCAATCGTGCACGCACAGCTTGGATCAACGCCGATGACGCCACCGCGCCTCGCCCACGCGGCGCCTCGCCCCACGCTGCTCTGAAGTCCGTCTAGCCTGAAGTCTGCCTAGCCGTGAAGCCCGCCTAGCCGTGAAGTCTGCCTAGCCCCGAAATTTGGTCATTCTGCTGCCGTCTCGTCGCCACGCTTGACGAAAGATGACGGGTTGCCAGATCCTCGTCGCTATCGAGGACATCATCGGCGGCGCGCTGCAGCGACACATGCTGAAGTGTACCCTGCGGGGCGACCATGGAACGAACGCGCAAACGCTGGACGGGCGGATTTTCCGCCGCACCGAGCCGACGACTCCTTGCAGGGTTGTCAGGCATGCCAAGATCGACCCCACGAGCGCACCAGACACTGCTGATCCTGCATGTCTTGCCGGCGATGCTGTCGCTGATCCCCCTGACTGGCTGCGAGACCGACCCAGCAACCATGACGGACGCCGACTGCCAGCGCACGTACTGGTGTACGGACAAGGGTCGATGCTTCGCCAAGGGGGAAGATTGCGTCGCCAAGTCGGCATCAGATTGTACGGCGTCGACCGAATGCAAGACCAAGGGGCGGTGTGAGCTGAGCGCCAACGCATGCCATGAGCCCAAAGTTCAGCCGTGCGCGACATCGGTTCTCTGCACAAAAAATGGCTACTGTCAGCCCGGAAAGGCGGGCACCTGCTGCAATACGACGGGATGGTGTTGCTCAGCCGACGGCAAGTGTTCCAATAGCTGAGTCGCGCCTCTGCGTGGCGGTTGTGTTGCAGCGATCACGGGTCCAGGGGTACGCTGCGGCGATGATTCACGCTGAGAAGTGGGGAGGCGGCGCACCGCGCCGTGTGCAGTAGACCCACCTGGAGAGCTGATGCGCATCTGCCCTGAATGTGGCACTGAGACGCAGCAGATGGTTTGTGCCGTCGAAGGGCGCATGACGCTCGATATGGCGATTTTTAGCGCGGATGACCCTTGGAAGGGCAAAGTCGTCGGTCGCAAGTATGCGATGGTGTCGCGGATTGGCGCCGGCGGCATGGGGTCGGTCTACCGGGCGCGCCATGTGGAGACTGGCGGTGCAGTCGCGGTCAAGCTGCTACACCCGCAAGTGGCGCTCAAGCCCCAGATGATCAAGCGTTTTCATCTCGAAGCGCAAAATGCCGCGAGTCTGCAACACGTCAATACAATTAGGATTGTTGATTTTGGTGTCGACGCTGGCAGTCCTTTCTTGGTCATGGAGTACCTCGAAGGCGAGCCACTGTCGGCGCTGTTGCGACGGGAGGCGCCGCTGGAATGGCCGCGCGCCGCGCGCATCGCCGAACAGGTGCTCTCTTCGTTGGCTGAAGCCCACGCCAACGAACGCCGCATTGTCCACCGGGACATCAAACCAGCGAACATCTTTGTGATGGAGCAGGCGGGCCAGCACGACTTCGTGAAGGTGCTCGACTTCGGCATTTCGCGGTCGCTCGAGAGCGAGGGAGCGGACACTCGCGGCCCCATTGGCACGCCGAACTACATGGCGCCTGAGCTGTGGCAGGGCCATGGCGCGGACGCCCGCGTCGATCTGTACGCAGTTGGGTGTGTGCTCTACGAGATGCTCTGTGGTGAGCCGCCGTTTCAAGCAGACGATGAGGCGCCTGCGGCGCGCCAGATGACCGCGTTGGCCGAGCAACATGTCAACGTACAGCCCGCGGCATTGTCTGACCGTGCACCGCCAGGAACCCCCGCCGCGTTGATGGCGCTGACCCATCTGATGCTCGCCAAAGTCCCGGATCAGCGGCCTCAGACCGCGCCCTCGATTATTGATCACCTCACTTTTATCAATCTGCATCCCGGGCGGTCGTTGAGTCGTGAGAGGCGGTCCCATCGGCCATCTGGCGTGCGGCGGAGGCACCCCTCTTCCCATAGCACGACCGTCCATGTCGACGGCGGTGGTGATGACCTGATCACGCTCGATGAAGTGGATCCGATCACTGATCCGGTCCCAGGCGACTCGGCCCCGGACGGCCCTGCATCGGAAGATGTGACCCTCGCCGGCGAGGGGGCCCCTGGGATGGCGCAAGTGGCGGCTTCCAAGCCCGACGAGACCGTGTCGGCGACACCTGGACCGGCGACATCTGGGGTGGTCACGTCTGGGGTGGCCACATCTGGGGTGGCGACATCTCGACCGACGTGGCGCCGGTCTGCGCCCTGGGTCGCAATCGTGGCTTTCGCTGTCTTGGCGGGTGCCATTGGCTGGGGTCATCTGAACGCCAACAACCTCGAGCAGCAGCTCGCCCTGCTGCGGTCGGAGTCCGCGCCTCTCGCCAAGCGTGCCAAGGCGACGCGGCTGTTGTTGGACGCACCCCACAAGGGGTTGAGTCTCCGGGCCACGGACTTGTCGCAGCTTATGCTGTCGAGTCGGGACCTATCGGAGATCGATCTACAACAGGCACGGATGGACCACACCGATCTGAAGAAGGCCGATTTGACCGGCGCCGACTTGCGACGGGCCAGTCTCCAAGGCGCCGACCTGCGTGGTGCGAGCCTGCGATTGGCGGACCTGCGCGGCGCTAACCTCAATGGCGCGAATCTGACGGGCACGGGCCTGAAGGGCAGCCGCTACGATGACGTCACACGTTGGCCTGAGCGCTTCGATTTCGAGGGGTCTGGAGCGATCGGACCGCGGGCCAACCTGAGCGGCGTAGACCTGCGCGGTGCGGACCTACGCGGGGCTTCTTTGGCGGACGCGAATCTGCAGCGCGGGCGACTCAAGGATGCGAACCTCGGCAAAGCCAACCTGCGCGGTGCCAATGTGCGCGGCGCGCGGTTGGTGGACGCCGTTTTACGTGATGCGGATCTGCGCGACGCGGATCTGCGCGGTGCCGACCTGCGCGGTGCGGACCTGCGCGGTGCAAAATTGAAGGGCATCGACCTCCGCGGCGCGCGCTATTCCAAAGAGACGCGCTTTCCGCCTGGGTTTGTGCACCCGGGCGCCATTGGTCCGAAGGCCAATTTGGTCAAGCAAGACTTGCGCAATCAAGATCTCCAGGGGATGGACCTGCGCGGGGCTGATCTCCGTGAGAGTCGTCTCCAAGGTGCGGACCTGCGGCGCGCCCGACTCGCTCAAGCTCGTCTGCAGGGGGCGCGCTACGACGGCCGGACCCGGTGGCCACAGGGCTTTGATGCGCCATCTGCAGGCGCTCTGCGACAGCGCGCAGGTCGTCGCGCTGACGTTCCGGTGCCCAAAGCAGCGCCCGCAGCGGCGCCGGTCGTTGTGGTGCCAGGCGCAGCGGTACCGGTCGTTGGCTCCCCTCCGCCTGTTCAGAAGGGCAAGCGGCGTACGCGTGGCGCTCGGAGGGCGGCAAACCGGCGCCGCCGTGCGAAGGCGCCACATCAACCACAGCCCGGCTCCGCGCCTTCCGAACCGCTTGCCGCGGCCGCCAAGCCCACGACCAAACAACCAAACGCAGCCGAGCCGAAGCGCGCCCCGGAGAACCCCACTCCCGGGACCGCGGCGGCCGAAACGGATGGGGTTAAGCCAGCGCTCGTACCGGCTCCGGTGGCAGTCTCCCCAGCGCTCATCCGCCCGAAGGCCAGTGACATCGTGGGTAGGCGCCTCCAGGGCAAGGATCTACGGAAGTTCGACCTACGCGGCCTCGACCTGCGGTGGACTCGCTACGACAGCCGCACACGCTGGCCAGCCGGATTCAATCCGCGAACGTCTGGCGCCGTCGGCCCCAAGGCAAAGCTGGCCGGGCGGGTGCTCAGGCGCGCACAGCTAGCGGGAATGGACCTCCGGGGAGTGGATTTGCGCCGCGCTGACCTTCGCCGCGCGCGACTGCTCGGAGTTCAGCTACAAGGGGCGGACCTGCGAGGGGCGTTACTCCACGGCGCTGATCTGCGACAGGCGCGCCTCAATGGCGCCAAGCTTCAAGGGGCGCGCTACGATTCCGCCACACGCTGGCCTGCCGGTTTTGTGCCAGCGGATCACGGCGCCAAGCTGCAATTCTAGCCCGCGCCACTGGCCGTTCTGCCTGTTCTCGCGCCATGGGACGCGGAGGTTGAGTGGAGACGCTGTCACTGTTGGTCGAGCAGGGCGTCCGCGTCCGCTGCATCCAGGATACGCCGCGCCACGCCATAGCTGTGCCCCGCCCGCGCCATGGCCGCTAGTTGCTTCTGAAACCGCTCTTGCCGCTCGTCAGGATCACGGCAGAAGGGGCCAAACCGTCGTCTTTTCGCGTAGGCGACTGCGGCCTCAAACGCTGGATCGACGGGCTCCCCTGCCCAGTTTTGGCTTAGCTTTGCGATGGCCGCTTCGATGTGCCCATCCGCCAGACCCTTGACCCGAAGTCGGTGCGCAATCGATCGCACGGCCACGCCCCGATCCGCCAGGGCGCGCGCCTTGTCCCTCGCCCATCGCGCATCGTCGATGACGCCCGCCTCACGCAGCCGACCGATGACCTCGTCGGCCCACCCCAACGCTTCGCCGAGGGGCGCGTGGTGTGCGTCACAACTTCGACGAATCCGGCGTTCCAATGTGGCTCTGACACTGGCCTCCGCAGCGTAGTACCGGTTGACATAGGACATCGCCCAGCGCTCGACCAGCGCCTGCGTCGCCTTGGGCGGCGGACGTTTGCGCTTGCGAGCATCGGAGAACAACTCGACGGTGCGCTCGCCGCTCATGGTGTATCCCCCCGCATGGCTAGCAACTCCGGCGCAATCTCCATTGTGCCGGTGCTGATGAGGCTGTCCCGCAGACTTTCACCCGACAAGACCGGGCAAAGATGCGTGCCGGTCAAGCCTTT
The DNA here is from genome assembly GCA_023954815.1 of Myxococcales bacterium. GTDB lineage: Bacteria > Myxococcota_A > UBA9042 > UBA9042 > UBA9042 > UBA9042. The sequence goes on from JAGSHB010000187.1 coordinate 6,671, forward strand.
CAGCGTCGCCTCGGCCATACGAACGATGCAGCCTGGGCGCTCAGCTAGCCACGCCTTCACCGTGGGCTCCTGCGCGAGGGCGTCAGAGATGGCGACTTGCCCTGCACCCGCGACGCGCTCCAAACGTGCCGCCGTGTTCACGGTGGTGCCGAAGTAGTCGAATGTGCCGTTGACCGTCACGCCGATGCAGCGCCCCCAATGCACCCCCGCTTTGATTCCGAGATGCGCTGTGTCGACGTATTCGTTCAGGGCGGCCTGAAGAGAAAGCGCCGCGATGACCGCATCGAGCGGATCATGCCAAGCCCCCATCACAGCATCGCCAATGGTCTTGACGATGGCTCCGCGATGGCGGGCGATGACTTCGTCGAGCACGTCGAAGTGGCGCCGCACCATGGCATACGCCGCCGCGTCGCCGATCTGCTCATACAGCGCGGTCGAGCCCTGCAGGTCAGTAAACAAGATGGCCACGTGACCGACATCGACGTGCTGACCGGGGGAGAGCACGTCAGCAGAAAAGAGCTGCCGAAACGTCGATCGCGTCATGACTTGCGCGGCGGTGACCGCGTCGTCTCGCCAGACCGCGCGCTCGATCCGCAGCACCTGATCAAATGTACTGTCGTTGCGCACTTGCAACTCGCTCTGCCCCATCGCGACGGCCCCTTCGATACGCGGTGTGGGGTTGACGACAAGCGTCGCGCCTACCGTTGGCAGCGCTTGTCTCGCCTGTTCTTCATTCGCCTGGGCATCGTTCGACTGCGCTGTCGTCTCGAAATACGCTTGGCCCCGGGTTCGCGGCCCCGCCACACGCCACGCGCCAGCGCCCAACTGAACCTGGACTTGTCGCTGCTCACCCGGTTGTAGCCACAGCTGCGCGTTGGTGGTCTGCGCGTGACCCGGCCCACCCAGGCAGTAGGTGCCGGGCGTCACGCTGCGGATGGCGGCCGCCGTGCGAAAGCTGAGCTCGACGGACTCCACAAATTCGGTCTCAAAATCGATGTTGCACGCGTCACAATGGGTGGACGGCGCGAGGCGCGACAGGCTCGGCGTCTCCGCGGCGGCAGAGCGACAGCCAGGGCAGAGCACCGACCAGGACAGCTCCAGCAGCCCCACGTGGGCGGCGATGAGGCAGACGTCGAGGGTCGTGTCTGGATGGCTATCCCACATTCGCGCCAGGGTCACCGGCCGCAACCGTTCGACCGTATGATCCGCGCCGTAGCGCACCAGATTGATGAGGCGTTCGGCGACCTGGATGTCCGGCAGCTGCCACGCACGCAGCCGCTTGGCGGCCTCGTTGAGGCGCGCTATTCCGCGGCTGTTCAGCCGGTCGGTTGGCGCTTCAAACGGGTCGAGGTTGACGTGCCAATGGGGCGTGGTCGCCGCCTCCATCACCTTGTCGTCGATCCGCCGAAACACCCGCTCGAATTGCGCTTTGAGCCGAGTAAACTCGAAGTTTTGCACCATTTTCCCCACGAAACCGCTCGGCGTAACGTCAACGCGATAGGTCAACAACGAGCCGCCCTGGGGCAGGGCTGCCAGGGAGATGTTCATGCGCATGGTGGCGATGGGGCCGTTTTCATACTCGCGCAGCACGCCCAACCACCGAGGCGCGACCCATTCGAAGGGATGCTCCTTCCAACGGAGGGTCATCCCCACTTGGTTGGCCTCGGCGGTTCGATCGCTGCCGCCTTCGGTGCGCGCCACATCCGTGAATGTCGGCTCAGGGAGCCCTGCGGCCTTATTAAATCGCTCCGTGTTGCAGACATGGGGCCAGAGCGCCTCGGGGGAGGCGCGCAGCTGCCATTGCCACTCATGTCGCGTCTCGCCGGCCACAGGTGCCTCCGTACGGGGGGCTCGCAGTGTACGTTGGGCCCCGGTTCATTATCAATCCGCAAACGCTGCAAGTGACCCGGCCTGACCGCCGCCATTGGGCGCGCTTGAAATCCCCTGCGCCGGGTGCTGTTCTCCCCGCTCCTGGAGGTGCCCTGATGCGTCGCATGACCCAAAGCTGCCGAGTCGTTGCCCTGATGTTGGGCGTGATGCTGCTCGCGCCCGCGCTGCCTGCGCTGGCAAAGTCGTCCCCTAAGAAAAGCGGTCCGAAGGTCATCACTCCCGAGGATGTGGCCCGATTGCGGGTGGTTCGCGGCGCCTGGGTGTCCCCCGACGGTCGCTTCGTGGCCTATCTCCGAGGCGTGCCGCGCAAGCCGGGTAGTCGCTCCGATGGGTCGGCTTGGCGTGAGCTGTGGGTGTTGACCCGCGAGGGCAAGCAGCGCGGATTCGTTCGCGGCAAGGTCAAGGTCCGCGGCGTGCAGTGGCGGCCTGACGGGCGGGCTATCAGCTTTGTCGCCAAGCGCTTTGGTGACAAGAAACCGGCGCTCTGGTCGATCCCCATCGACGGCGGTGAGGCGCAGCGCGTCCTGCGTTTCGGCGGCGGTATCGGTGCCTACGCTTGGGAGCCGGACAGTCGTCACGTGGTCTTTATCGGCCAGCCGCCGAAATCCAAGGCCCTGCGCAAGCTGTCATCGCGCGGTTTCAAGCAGGAGATCGTCGAAGAGCAGATGCGCCCATCCAAGCTCTACCGTGCCCGCGTCGCTGAGTTGGATCACCCCCACGGCAAGGTCCAGCCGATCGCCATCGACGGCAGCGTGAGTCATCCGCGGGTGAGTCCTGATGGGCAGCTTGTGGCGGTCGGCGTCGCCCCTGACCCCCGGATCGACAGCTACTACATGCGTCGTAAGATTCGCATCATCGACCTGAAGAGTGGCAAGGCGGTTGGGGAGCTCAATCGCGAGGGAAAACTCGGCGATTGGCAGTGGAGTCCAGACAGCAAACACCTCGGCGTCATCGCTGCAGCGGATCCAAACGATCCATCCGCGGGAAGGCTGCTTTTGGTCGATCGGGCCGGAAAGCTGGTGCGAGAGTTGCTACCCAACTATCCCGGACACGTCACCTCCCTGGCATGGAAGGGTGCCAAGACGGTGGGCTACATCGGTGCCAAGGGTGTGATGACCGAGGTCGGCGAGGTGAGTCTTGGTGGCAAAGTGAAGGTGCGAATCGCCCCTGGTGGCCCCATCCTGTCGCGTCTGACCATCAGCGCCAACGGCAAGACGGCGGTCGCGACGGCGTCGAGTCCGAAGCACCCCTCAGAAGTGGTGCTGGTGAATCTTGAAAAGGGCCAGACGGTACGCCTGACGGATGTGAACCCTTGGCTGAAGCACCGCAAGTTGGCCAAGCAGGAGCCGATTACGTGGAAGGCGCGGGATGGCAAGACCATCGGAGGCGTCTTGGTGCATCCGCTGGTCAAACCCAAGGGGCGCGCGCCGCTGATTCTGACCGTGCACGGCGGCCCGGAGAGTCATGTGCCGAACGGTTGGGTGACTTGGTATGCGGGTCCAGGCCAGATGGCGGCGGCCAAGGGCTACTACGTGCTCTACCCCAACTACCGCGGCAGCACGGGGCGCGGCGTGGCGTTCAGCAAGCTCGATCAAGCCGACTACGCTGGCGCGGAGTTCAACGACCTGGTCGACGCCATCACTCACCTCGACAAAGCCGGGCTCGTCGATCCGAAGAAGGTGGGCATCACCGGCGGCAGCTATGGCGGCTTCGCGTCGGCGTGGGCTGCGACCAAGTTGACGAAGCATTTTGCTGCCAGCGTCATGTTTGTCGGCATCAGCGACCAGATCAGCAAGTTCGGCACCACCGACATCCCGTGGGAGATGTACATGGTGCACGCCCGCAAATGGCCGTGGAAAGACTGGAGTTGGTTCCGTGAGCGCAGCCCTGTGACGTACGTCGAGCAGGCACGCACACCGATTCTGATTCTGCACGGCAAGAACGATCCGCGGGTGCATCCGAGCCAGTCGATGACCCTGTATCGCTACCTGAAGACCATCGGCAAGGTCCCGGTGCGGTTGGTGCTGTATCCGGGCGAAGGCCACGGCAACGCCAAGGCGTCGGCGCGCTACGACTACAGCCTGCGGATGCTGCGTTGGATGGACCACTACCTCACGGGCCCCGGCGGCAAGGCGCCAGCCCATGCGCTGTCGTACGACAAGGTCATGGGGCGCCGCGGCAAGGATGGCAAGCGCGCCGGGCGGCGCGGCGGTGACATGCACGACCACAAGTCCAAGCGGCGCTCCAAGCGTCGGAGGCGTCGCCGGTAGGTTGTGCGGAAGATCATCCACGTCGACATGGACGCCTTCTATGCGTCGGTTGAGGTTCGCGATAGGCCCGATTTGAAGGGCAAGCCCATCGCGGTCGGTGGCAGGCCGGAATCTCGGGGTGTTGTCGCGACAGCTAGCTACGAAGCCCGGAAATTCGGGGTTCGCTCGGCCATTCCCTCCGCTAGAGCCGTGCGTTTGTGCCCGGATCTCATCTTGATACCGCCGCGGATGTCCGTCTATCGTGAGGCGAGCCAAGTGATCCGCGGCGTATTTCGGCGTTACACCGACCTCATCGAACCGCTCAGTCTGGACGAGGCCTACCTCGATGTATCGTCCTGTACCCAGCTGCAGGGCAGCGCGACCCGGATCGCGGATGCGATCCGTGCCGAGATCTTCGCAGAGACGCAGCTGACGGCCTCTGCCGGTGTGGCTCCGAATAAGTTCCTCGCCAAGGTCGCCAGCGATTGGAATAAGCCCGATGGGCTGACCGTGATTACCCCTGCGCAGGTGCCCGAGTTCGTTGCCGCACTACCGGTGAAGAAGATCCCCGGTGTTGGTAAGAAGAGCGTGCCGCGCCTCCACGCAAAGGGCGCGCGCACGTGTGGGGACCTGCAGTCGTGGACCATGACTCAGCTCACTGAGGAGTTCGGCAGATGGGGGGCACGTCTGTACGACCTCTGTCGCGGACGCGACAACCGTCCTGTTGTCACCAGTCGGGTGCGCAAGCAAATCAGCGTCGAACGCACATTCGCCCAAGACATTGGCGATCCGGAGCTGCTCTCAGCCCAACTCGACCGCCTCTACGCCAACTTTGAAGAACGCGCGCGCGGCGCCGAAGCGCGAATTCGTGGCGCGACGGTGAAGGTACGGTTCGCTGACTTCACCACCACGACCCTCGACCGATCCGGCGAAGAGGTGCCGTCTTGGGATGTCTTTTGGGAGCTCGTGACCGAGGCGCTGCAGCGCGGCGGAGGGCAGCCGGTGCGCCTGTTGGGCATCGGCGTGCGGCTCAGCGGCGGGACGCTCACGAACACCCGCACGGGCGACCCCAGACAGCTGTGGCTGTTCGAAGACCCAGAGAAAACGGCAGTATAGCTAGGATTGGGCTGCAGACCTGCC
>JAGSHB010000237.1 GCA_023954815.1 Myxococcales bacterium
ATGCTCTCAGGTAAGCCGTACGTACCCGTTGCGAAGAACGCATCGACGGGTGGTTTTGGCGGGCGCATCGATCTGAAGAGCTGGCTGATGATCTACAAGTAGCGCACTTTCCGGCGCACTTTCCGGCGCATTTGCCCGCGCACTTGGAGCCCGATGTTTGGTCTATTTACGCGGATTCGGCGCTTCCGACTGCGGGAGCGCCCTCTGCCGCCCGATTGGGTAGGCGTGCTCGACAGCAACGTGCCCTTCTTTCAGTGCCTGGGTGAGCCATTGCGGGCGGAGTTCTTAGAGCTGCTGAAGGTCTTTATCTGGGAAAAGCACTGGATCGGTGCCGGTGGCCTTGTGGTCACCGACGAGATCAGAGTCACCGTCGCAGCGGCTGCGGTGCGGCTCGTGCTGCACATCGGCCTTGGCCCCTACGATCAGCTCAGTGAGATCGTGGTCTACCCCTACGCCTATCGCCACAAGGATACCGACGGCGCGGTGCTCGGCGAGGCCCACACGTGGGGCACGGTGGTGCTGAGTTGGCCAGATGTTCGCCAGGGGCTCGCCAATCCGCAAGATGGCCACGACACGGCGACCCATGAGTTTGCCCATGTGCTCGACATCGCCGCCGGTAGTTTTAACGGCACACCCGATCTGCAATCGCGTGAGGATTATCGCCCCTGGGCCCGCGTACTCGAGCGTCACTTTCGCCGCTTGCAGGGCGCGAAAAGGCCAGAAAGACAGGTCCTGAGACGCTACGGCGCAACCAATGAAGCAGAGTTCTTTGCCGTGGCGACCGAAGCGTTTTTTGAAAAACCAAGGCAAATGAAGGCCCATCTGCCCGAGCTGTTTGACGTGCTACACGAGCTTTATAAACTCGATCCCTGTGACGGAAAAGACGGTGCTCCGACGGGTCGCCGCCTCCGGGAATAGATCTCGCGCCACGGTGTTTTCAATCGCTGCTTTGGATCCCGACTGTGATCTGACACACTCTGCCCGACCCCGCCCGAAACCGCCCAACCCGTGGGCGGCGGCAAGTGCCCACGCGGCACAGGAGACAAGACCATGAAGACCTGCACCCACACTACATTCGCCCTGCTAGTTTGCGGAGCGCTCGTGTTTGCAACTCCGGCCTTTGCCGCCCAGGACTGCCCGGGCACCGACAAGACCGCAAAGAAGAAGAAAAAGGACGACAAGACCGAGGGCGATGCCTTCGCGCCGGCCGCCACCGCCTGCCCCGGTCACGACAAGACCGCAAAGAAGAAGAAAAAGGACGACAAGACCGAAGGCGATGCATTCGCGCCAGCCGCCACCGCCTGCCCCGGTCACGACAAGACCGCAAAGAAGAAGAAGAAGGGCGACAAGACCGAGGGCGATGCATTCGCTCCAATGGCGACCGAGTGCCCTGGCACCGACAAGACCGCAAAGAAGAAGAAAAAGGGCGACAAGACCGAAGGTGATGCATTCGCGCCAGCGGCCACCGACTGCCCCGGCCACGACAAGACCGCAAAGAAGAAGAAGAAGGGCGACAAGACCGAAGGCGATGCCTAGTCCGCTCTATCTGCGCGCTCACCGGCGCCCCGTTTGGCTTCGTGCCGAGCGGGGCGCTGACTTTTAGGCCCTTATTTCAGTGATTTTTCCTGTATGCAGCTTCGCCCACGACTCGCCGCCGCGCTGGAGCTAATCCCGGAGGGTGATGCTATCGCCGATGTCTGTTGTGACCACGCGTATCTCGCTATCGCGGCCGCAGCGAGAGGTGCGCGCCAGGTTATTGCGATCGATGTGGCCGCTGAACCCATCGCCGTGGCGACCGCCGCTGTCGCCCGCTCGGCCCAGCCGGTGACAGTACGGATGGGCGATGGGCTGGTGCCGCTGTCGCCGGGAGAGGTCGACGGCGTGGTCATCGCTGGCATCGGTGGGCTGACCTGCTTGGAGATCTTTGAACGCACCGATCCGAGCAGCCTCGATCTTCGCTGGATCGTACTGCAAATCAACCGCAGCCTGCCCCGCGTGCGCACGTGGCTGAGCGAACGCGGCTGGCGACTACAGCGCGAGACCTTGGTGCGCGACGGCCGCCGCATCTTCGTGACGTGCAGGTTCGTGACGGGCGGCGAGCGACGGACACTGACCCCAGCGGAGGCCTACCTAGGTCGCGTGCCACAAGACGCCGATCCACGGCTCCTCGCCGAGCATCTCGGGCGCCGCGAGGCCAAATTAGCTGATGAAGTGCGGGGATTGCAGCGGGGGCGGGACAACGAGGCGTTGCTCACCGAACGTAGGGCGTGGCTCGATGCCGTGCGGCAAGTCAACGCAGCAGCTACTCGCAGCCGTCTCCCGAAAAAAGCGCCCGATCAGTGATGGGCTTTCGGCCCGCGTACCCACCCTGAACATCGTGATACCAGGCGATGTTTTCCTCGCCCCACTTCCAGCAGAGATACACGGTGCGACCGTCGAGGCGCGAGCGGAAGTCAATCAGCCCCTCGGCGCTCTTCACCTCGATGCCGAACATCGCGATCTCGTGCAGCATCTGCTGGATGGCCATGGAGAGCTGTCGAATGTAACGCTGCCGGGCCGCGACCTCAGGAGGTAGCTCCACGCTGATCATGCGGCCGCTGATGTCGGGTTTGTGGCCGCCCGCGTTCATCTTAGCCGCTTCCACCAACAACTTGGCGTGCAGCGGTCGCACGACTTTGAACACCCGAACGATGGCTGGCAGGAGACCGTCGGCTTCATCAACGCTGAAATGGCGGGACAACTGCATGCCGTCAGGGTAGCGCGGCGGCCAGCCATGACGCTAGCCCGTAATTGCGACAAAGCCGGGTTAACGCGAGACGAGACGCCCAGATTGGAACCAACGAGGTGTCTACGCCCACCGCAGAGGTCTACTTAGGTCCGGTGTGTTCCAAGCGAACGAGCTTGGCGTGCTCGTTATCACCCCATCCCTTGCCGAACTCAAGCAGGTAGAGCGCGCCGTCTGGGCCGATAGCTGCGTCAATGGGGGCGAGGAATTCGACCTTGGGGGCGACGTCAACGATGGCCATAACGGCGCCCTTGTCGTCCAGGCGAATCTCCTTGATCCAGCCGCGCATCCAGTCCATCCAGAACACTGCGCCGTGATAGTACGGGGGCAGATCCAGCTTGCCTCCGGTGGGATGATAGACGGCCCCCATAAACGCGGCCCGCCCCTTGAATTTGGTCAGCGCTGGGAAATCCTTGGAGTCGGAGTAGGGATACCAGACCACCGCAGGCTGGCTGGGCGGCAGCATCTCCTTGGTGCCAGTGTTGTATTTCGACGTGTTCTTGAGCTTGGCGCAGTCAAAGGCCCCGGCGCTCTTCTTCGTGGCGAAGTCCCAGTTCTGGTAGGCCTTGTTGTCACCAATGCAGTACGGCCAGCCATAGTTTCCGGCCTTTTTGGCGAAATTCACCTCGTCGTAACCCATGGGGCCGCGCTCATCGCTGTCCTTTTCGGCGTCGGGGCCCGTCTCTCCCCACCAGAGGCCACCGTTCTTGCTATCGAGCGCGATGCGGAAGGGGTTACGCACACCCATGATGTAGATCTCGGCTCGGCCATTTTTGCCATCGAAGAGGTTGCCTTTGGGGATGTCGTAGCCCTTGGCCGTCGGCTTGACCCGCAAGATCTTGCCGCGCAGGTCGTTGCTGTTGGCCGAGGTGCCCTGCGCATCGTAGTGGGGTTTGTCAGCCGATTGATCGACCGGGGTGTAACCGTCGGCCTTCCAGGGGTTCACGTTATCGCCGGTGGAGATGTAGAGCAGCCCGTCGGGGCCAAACGCCAGCGAGCCACCGGAGTGACAGCAGACCTCGCGCTGCACCGGCACGTCGAAGAGCTTGAGCGAACTCTTGGCGACCAGCTTGTCGTCCTTAATGGTGATGCGACTGACGCGGTTGACCTTGGGCGTCTTGACCGAGTGAAAGATGAAGACGTGACCGGTGGACGCAAAGTCCGGTGACAGCGCCATGCCCAACAGACCATCTTCGTGGTGGGTATCGACAGCGAGCGAGGCCACTTCAGCGACCTTTTTCGTCGCGGGATCCCAGACCTTCAGCTTGCCGGCCTTTTCGGTGAAGTAGACCTTGCCGTTGCCAGCGACCTCCAGCTCCATCGGGCTCTTCAGCCCCGTGACCAGCGGCGTCTTCTTCCAGCTGTCGGCGATCGTCGCGCTACAATCGCCACCGAGCGCGCCGCCGGCCCAGGCAAATCCGCCCATGACGTGACCGACAAAGTCGTTGTCCGACCACGCCGCTTTGGCATGACCACCGGCGGTGTAAAACGACCGACCGCCAGCGATGTTGTGGCACCAGGAATGGGGATGGTCGTGGCCCATGTCGCCGTCTTTAACGATGGAGAGCACGTGCACCTTGCCGCGCGGGTTGCTCTTGAAGGCGTACCACTCTTCTTCGCGCTGCCAGCGAGCGGGCAGACCAGCGGTCGACGGGTGGACCCGGTCTAAGACAAGCGCGGTGCCGCTGGTATTTTCGGCGGTGTGTTTTTTGAAGTACGCGCCGACCAAGTCGCCGTAGAACTTCCAGTCATGCTCGGTGTCCGCTGCTGCGTGCACACCCGCGAAACCGCCGCCTGCTTTGATCCAGGTCTCGAATGCTTTTTGCTGCGTGTCATCGAGCACGTCGCCGGTGGTGCTCACGAACGCGACCAGATCGATGTCCTTGAGCCCATCGGCAGAAAACGTCTTGGCATCTTCGGTGGCCGTGACCACCCAGCCGCGTTGTTCGGCTGCTTTGGTGATCGCCGTTTTTGCCGCATCGATGGAGTCATGACGAAAGCCAGCGGTCTTGGTGAAGATCAGCAGACTGATCTTCTTTTGTTCCTGGGTACCCGCATCAGCGCCGTTGGTACCGGTGATCGCGTCGGCGCTTCCAACGGTGCCATCGGGCTCTGATGTGTCCTGCGCAGCGTCAGCCTCAGCCTCGGCAGGCTTCTTGTCCTCGCCGCAAGCGCCGAGCCCGACGGCGAGCGCCAAAGTGGCAAGAAGGGCCATATTTGCAGGGAAAAAGCGAGATTTGCGCATGGAGAGCTCCCAAAATTAGCCAATTGTTCTGCTGAACTGAGCAGCCTCAGCTGCGGTATCGGTTGGCTGAACGTGATCCTATCTGGGCCTCTTTCACCCCGCAACGTCTTCGCCAGACCTTTGTATGAAGACGTGTTGACTGCACTGGCCAGGGGATTTCTGCCTATGAAGTCGGGCGCGCGCGGCCATGGACTTTGACGCCCCCCGAGGTCACGGCTACAAGCGACAAGACGGCGAACGCGACGCATCATGCGCGTGTATCTAGCGTCCGAAGGAGGCCTAGATGGCCCACACACCCACCATTGGCGCGCAGCGGCCCCCGCTGGCTGACCTGCTGGCCACCCAAATCCTAGTCATGGACGGCGCCACAGGCACGATGCTGCAGCGCATGGGGCTGACTGAGGCCGACTTTCGGGGCGAGCGCTACAAGGACCATCCGGGCGAGTTGTTTGGCGCCAATGACCTGCTGTGTTTGACCAAGCCTGAGGCGGTGACGGCGGTTCATCGTCAGTACCTCGATGCCGGCGCGAGTCTCATCGAGACCAATACCTTCAACGCCAACGCCTTCAGCTTGGACGACTACGGGCTCAGTTCAGACGTCTACATCGTCAACAAGGCGGGCGCGGAGATAGCGGCGGCGGCGGCGGCCGAATACACCGCGAGAGACCCCAGCCAGCCGCGTTATGTGTTGGGCTCCATGGGGCCGACGAACAAGACGGGGTCCCTGTCGCCCGACGTCAGCGATCCCGGTTTTCGCGCCGTCAGCTATGACGACTTGGTGGCCGCTTACGCCGAGCAAGCACGCGGGTTGATGGACGGCGGCGCCGATGTCCTGTTGGTCGAGACGGTCTTCGATACGCTCAACGCGCGGGCGGCCCTCTTTGCCATCGACACCCTCTTTGAAGCCCGCGGCGAGACGCTGCCGGTCATCGTCTCCGGCACGATCACCGATCTGTCGGGCCGCACCTTGTCGGGCCAGACCGTGGAAGCCTTCTTGCAGTCGGTCAGTCACTTTCCGCTGCTCGCGGTAGGGCTGAACTGTGCCCTCGGCGGCGCTGAGATGCGGCCGTTCATCGAGGCCTTGAGCGAGCGCTGCCCCGTCCTAGCGTCTTGCTATCCCAACGCTGGATTGCCCAATGAGCTGGGTGGCTATGACGAGGGTCCTGCGGAGACGGCAGCGATTATCCAGGAGTTCGCCGAGGCAGGATTCGTCAACCTCGTCGGCGGCTGTTGCGGCACGACGCCAGGTCACATCGCCGCCATCGCCGCGGCTGTGGAGGGCATCGCCCCGCGCACCCCACCCACCCTGCCCAAGCGCCTGCGGCTGTCGGGCCTGGAGCTATTTGAGAAGACGCCGGAGATTCGCTTCGTCAACGTCGGCGAGCGCACCAACATCGCTGGATCAGCGCGATTTGCCCGATTAATCAGGGCGGCGGACTACGATACGGCTGTGGACATCGCCCGCGATCAGGTGCAGGGCGGCGCGCAGATCATCGACGTGAACCTCGACGATGGCCTGGTCGACGGCCCGGCAGCGATGACCCGGTTTCTGAACCTCATCTCAGCCGAGCCCGACATCGTGCGGGTGCCCGTGATGGTCGACTCCTCGGATTTTGCCGTCATCGAAGCGGGGCTGAAGTGCCTGCAGGGCAAGGGCGTGGTCAACTCGATCAGCCTCAAAGACGGCGAGGAGACCTTCATCGAGCGAGCCAAGATCGTTCGTAAATACGGCGCGGCTGTCGTGGTCATGGCCTTCGACGAGCAGGGGCAGGCCGACACCCTGGCCCGCCGCGTCGCCATCTTGCAGCGCGCCATCGACTTGCTGATCTCTCGCGTTGGCTTTCCCGAGGAAGACATCATCGTTGACCCCAATGTGCTGACCGTGGCCACGGGGATGAGTGAGCACGACCGCTACGCCCTGGATTTCATCGAAGCGACGCGCCAGCTCAAACAGCTGTATCCGCTCATCACCGTCTCGGGCGGCATCAGCAACATCAGCTTCTCGTTCCGGGGCAACAACGCGGTGCGGGAGGCGATGCACGCGGCGTTCTTGCTGCACGGTATCGAGGCGGGCCTGGAGATGGGCATCGTCAACGCCGGCCGGTTGATGCTCTATACCGACGTGCCCCCTGCGCTGCTGACCCACGTCGAAGATGTGCTGCTGTACCGGCGCCCGGACGCCACCGAGCGACTGATCGACATCGCCACGAGCTTTACCCGCAAGAAGGGCGAAAAGCCGAAAGACGCCGATGCATGGCGGGAGCTGCCCGTCGCTGAGCGGCTGAGTCACGCGCTGGTGCACGGCATCGACAAATTCATCGAGGCGGATACGGAGCAGGCGCTGGCGGAGTTGGGCCGGCCCATCACGGTGATCGAGGGGCCGCTCATGGCGGGCATGGGCGTGGTCGGCGATCTCTTCGGCGCCGGAAAGATGTTCTTGCCGCAGGTGGTCAAGAGCGCGCGGGTGATGAAGAAGGCCGTGGCGTGGCTATTGCCCCACTTGGAGGCGGAGCGGCTCGAGGCAGAGCGCGCTGGCAAGCAAACCCAACGGGCCAAGCGCGTGCTCCTGGCGACGGTCAAAGGCGACGTGCACGACATCGGTAAGAACATCGTGGGTGTGGTGCTGAGCTGCAATGGCTTCGACATCATCGATCTTGGGGTCATGGTGCCGACGGCGCAGATTCTCAAGGCGGCGAGAGAACATGAGGTGGATGTCATCGGCCTGAGCGGGCTGATCACGCCGAGCCTGCACGAGATGGTCCATGTGGCGGCCGAGATGGAGCGCCAAGGGCTGGACTTGCCGCTGCTCATCGGCGGGGCGACGACGTCCAAGGCCCACACCGC
>JAGSHB010000202.1 GCA_023954815.1 Myxococcales bacterium
CCGGTGTAGCTCCAACTTGCCGTTGGTGCGGCCGTCCCTGTGGGGATCACGCCCTTTGTAAATCCGCGCGCATCCGCTCGAATGGCAGCGCTCTTTTGCACCGTCAACCAGCTAGCGCTGAGTTTGAGGCGCCGAATCTCCGGCTTTTCTCCAGTCTTGGGCGCAACCGGCGCCTTGGGCCAGATGGCGGCCGTGTCACGCAGCTCCAGGGCGCCGCCCACCTCCATGAGATCCTTGCCGATGGTGGTCAGGTTCTTGCCCGACAGCGTCGCGTCACCAAACACCTGCAGGGTCTCCGCATCGAGCTTGCCGTCCTTCATATCGAGGGCTTTGGCCGTCAGTGTGCTCGTGGCAATGTCCGTGTCGACCGCGTTGACATCCAGGGCGTTGACCTTGGGTAGCGCCAGGGTGCTGTGACTGAGATGCAGGTGCAGTGGCTTGCCGGGGCCGCCGTTTGCGTCGAGTTGTCCCAGGTTGAGCGCGATGCGCTTGCCAGCAGCGCCTTCGACTCGCAGCGTCTGGGCCAAGATCACCTCCAACCGGGGCAGCACGAGGCCGCCCTTCACCGAAAATGTTGGCCCGCTGCCCGCAGGCGCCTTCAGTGCGCGATTGCCCTTCCAGACCAGCACATCGGCGCCGCCGGCGGGTAGTGACCCGCCCAAGGAAGCGCCGCCGAGCACATCGAGGTGATCCACCACTACGATGCCGCTGAACTTGGCGCCCTTGCTGCTCAGCGCCGTCTTGCCGCCCTCGAGGGAGAGCGAGGTCTTGTCATTGTCGAGCACGCGGACGATGGCGTCGTCTGCCAAGCTGTCGGTGCCCTTTGCCGGGTTCACGTTGACCCAAGATCCGCGCAGGGTCCCCGGCGCCCAAGTGGCCTCGTTGTCGCCCAGCTTGCCGTTGGTCCACAGCTCGTTGGTGCCGACGCCAGCGGTGAGCAGCGGCGTACTACCCACGAATGCGACCCGCCCGATGTTGTCGACGACCAAGCTGCCGCGGTCGCCGCTCACCGCCTGAACCCAGACCGTGCCCGCCCCGCCGTAGCGGTCGCTGTGGTAGCTGGTGCCGCCCGCGGCGCTCATTTTGCCTGCCCAGTTGCTGATATCGAAGGTGCCCGACGCCGTGGTGAAGCCCGTCACCGCGATCCGCCCGCCACCGCCGCCACCGCTGCTGGCGTACTTGCTCTTCCAGCCGTAGCCGCCGAGGGCCTTGATTTCGCCCACGCCACCGACCTGCGGCGCGCTCAAGCTGATCGCGCCGCCCGCGCCGCCGCCGTAGTAGCTGTTGTTGCCGTTGGCCAAGATGGCGCCGTGTACCACGAGCTTGCCGCCGGTGCGCACATGTACACGGACCACGCCGCCGCCGACGCCGCCCCAGTTGGAGCCGCCGCCGCCGCCGGGGAGGTGAGGGTCGGTCATATCGTCGAACGCCGCACCACTGACCGTGCCCAGACCGCCGCGGCCGCCATGACTACCGCCGCCGTAGCCGCCTGCGCCCTTCACATCGGGGGCGGAGACGTACTTGCTGTAGCCCCGCGCTGTGACGTCGATCTTTGCCCCTGAGTCGACCCACAAGCTGGCCACGTCGAGGTCGATGGCCTGGTGCTTCTTGGTCGTCGCGTTGTAGGCCGTGTGGGTGAGCACGCCGCCGTCGGTCACGAAGATGTGCGCGAACACCATGGGCGCACAACCGACGCTGTCGATGGTCACCGTGGTCTTCTTAATCTGCAGGCTGTGGCCCTTGAACTTGGCGTAGTTGCTACAGTCCAGCTTGAATTTGTCCGGCAGCTGGTCAACTTCCACGAACTGCACCACCGGCTCCGCACTGAGCTTCTTGCCCCCCGCCGTCACCGTGATTTTGGCGTACCCCGGCTTCGTGCCGACCGTCAGGACCTGCGAATAACGCCCGCCGCCGAGGCTCTTCACCGCGCCAGTCAGGGTGCCGAGCGTTGTCTGGATTTGGACCGTCTGCGGCTTGACGACGGCCTGCTCGTAGACGTCCTTGAGCAGCACCGTGATCTCTACCGTCTGCTTGCCGTCGGTCTCCGCCCAGCTGCGCGATGTACTGACCGTGCTGTGGCCCGCGTGCACCTCTCCCGGCGGCGGAAAGACCACCTCAATGAGCCCTGTCGCCGCCTGCGTCACCGCCTTGTCCTTCGGCGCAGCGGTAATCGTGCCGGCCTGCCCAGCCTTCTTCGGCGACCACGTCAGCTTCACACTGGGCCCCGCGGTGATGCCCGTCAGCGTGCCGGTCGCTCCCCAAGACACCGCGATGTCGCCGCCAAACAGCCCCTTGTCGGTGTAGGCAGCCGCATACATCGTGAACGTCTCGCCCAGCTTGGCCTTGAGCGCGCCAACGACGATGCCGCCGCCGCCCGGTGCTGTTCGGATGAGCACTTTGCTGATTTTGCCCGCGGGAGATGGGTCACACACGTCGCCCAACCCGTCCTTGTCGGTGTCCTTCTGGTCCTTGTTGACCACCAGCGGGCAGTTGTCGGCCGCGTCGGGCTTACCGTCGCCGTCATCGTCGCTGTCGATGCAATCAGCCTGCTTGTCGCCGTCGGTATCTTTGAAGCCTTCGTCCACGCCGGCGTTGGGGTTCTTGGGGCCGGCGAGGTGCTTGTCGCAGTCGTTGTCCTTGCCGTCACAGACCTCTTGCACCAGCGGGCTGACCGTCGCGTCCGTGGGCGCGCAGTCCTTGCCGTCCAGGGCGCCGTCGTTGTCGTCATCGGGGTCGATACAATCGGGCAACTTGTCGCCGTCGGTGTCCGTAAATCCGCTGTCAGTCTTGCCGTCGCAGCTGTCGTCGATGCCGTTGCAGAGCTCTTTCGCGCCGGGGAACACCGCCGTGTTCAACGGCGCGCAATCGGCCTTGTCTGGCGAGCCATCACCGTCGTCGTCGCCATCACAGGCGTCCCCGATACCGTCTTTGTCCATGTCGAGCTGCGAGCTGTTCTTGGTGCCTTTGCAGTTGTCCTTGCTGTCGCTCACACCGTCGTTGTCGGCGTCGTCATCACAGGCATCCCCCACGCCGTCGCCATCGGTGTCGACCTGTTTCGGGTTCTTGGTGATGGGGCAGTTGTCCTTGCCGTCCAAGATCCCGTCGCCGTCGTCATCCTTGTCGGCGCAATCGGCGACTTTGTCCCCGTCGGAGTCTGGATAGCCTTCATCGGTCTTGCCGTCGCAGTTATCGTCCACGCCGTTGCACGCTTCGATGGCCTTGTGCGAAATCGACGCGTTCTTCGGGCTGCAGTCGCCCTTGCCGTCCTTGTCTGGGTCCGGGTCGCCATCGCCGTCGTCATCCGGGTCGATGCAGTCCATCAGCTTGTCGCCGTCGGTGTCGGCGAACCCTTCGTCGGTCGTGCCTGAGCAGTTGTTATCCAGCCCATCGCAGAGCTCCTTGGCTCCCGGATAGACCGCCTTGTTGGTCGGCTTGCAATCGATACCATCGGGGCTGCCGTCGCCGTCCGCGTCCTTTTTCAAACAGTCCGCGACGCCGTTTTTGTCCAAGTCCGCGAAGCCCTCATCGGTCTTGCCATTGCAGTCGTTGTCGAGGCCATCGCAGACCTCTTTGGCGCCCGGGTGGGTCAGCTTATTTTGCGGCTCGCAGTCGTCCTTGTCGGGGCTGCCGTCGCCGTCGTCATCCGTATCCACGCAGTCCATCTTGCCGTCGCCGTCCGTGTCGCCGAAGAGCTCGTCGGTCTTGCCATCGCAGTCGTTGTCCTTGCCGTCGCAGAGCTCCTTGGCCAGGTGCCCAACCGCCTTGTCGAGCGGCGCACAGTCCTTGGTGTCAGGATCGAGGTCGCCGTCATCATCTAGGTCACAAGCGTCGCCCTCGCCGTCGCCATCGGTGTCTTTCTGGTCTGCGTTCTTCGCCAGCTTGCAGTTGTCGAGCCCATCGGCGATGCCGTCGCCGTCGTCGTCGCTGTCGCAAGCGTCGCCTTTGCCGTCCTTGTCAAAGTCGAGCTGCTTCGGGTCGGGATGCTTCGGGCAGTCATCGACCGAGTCCGCTACGCCATCGTCGTCGTCATCCTTGTCGACACAGTCCTTCTGACCGTCCCAGTCGATGTCGGGATAGCCCTCGTCGGTGTCGCCGTCGCAGTCGTTATCACTGCCGTCGCAGGTCTCCGTGGCGGGCGTGGGCGCGTCACACACGAGGCCTTTGCTGCCCTTGCAGGACTGGGAGCCCGTGCAGGTGCCGAAGCTGTTGGTGACGGTGCAGGCTTCCGCGGCGATGCCCTCGTCCGTGCTGCCATCGCAGTCGTTGTCCTGGCCGTCACAGGTCTCTGCGGCGGGTTTTGCTGCCGAACAAACACTCCAGCCCTTGGCGCCAGCGCACGAACGTTCGCCCTTGCATGTGCCGAAGCTGTTGGTCTCGCTGCAGTCCTGCTGCGTGCCATCGAGGGTCGCGGTGCACACGCACGATCCGGTCTTGGGCACGCACGCCTTGCCCAGGTCAGCGCCCGCCTTGCCAGCGACGTCTTCACAGGCGCTGCCAGATGGGCAGTCGCCGTTGGCCTTGCAGGTCCGCAGGCAATAGGTCGCCGGTGCCCCGCCCGGTGCGCCGACAACGCCGCAGACCTCATCCGTCGCGCCGCATTGAGAGAGATCTTCGCACGGAGCGCAGTCGTTGTGCTGGACGGGCACGCAGACAAATGCGGTCTGGCCCTCCTTCTTGACCCCTTGGCACGAAAAGCCGCTGGGGCACGTCTTCGAGCAGCCCGTCGAACACACCTTCTTGCCATCGCCCGCTGGCATGCAGTAGCCGCTAAGACAGTCCGCATTGGTCTGGCAGGGCTTGTCGAAATCGTCGGGGATCGTGCCGCCGCCGTCTTCGGTCCCCCCACCACCCGCGCCGGTGTCACCCGACCCGGTGCCGTCTGGTGTCGCCGCGTCCCCGCCTGATTGCGCATCGACGGAGAGGACGTCCTTGGCACCCGCGCCATCGCCCACCACGCCGACGTCGGCAGCGGCTCCGCCAGCATCAGATGCCGCACCGCTCTTGCCGCTAGCGGTGTCGCTACATGCTGCGTTGGTGAGGGAGAGTCCGAGAATCAATGCGAAAAGAAGCGAGTGGGACCGAAGGGCCGAGACCATGAAGGCTCCGAGATGTCGTCGCGAGGAGGGGAGTCGCGGGTGGGTCAACCCCACCAGTCTAGACGTCAGCGGCGTCCGGTGCGACACCATCTCGGCAGCTACAAGACGCCTTAACAAATTTCGCAAAGTTGCCTGTTGCCACCCTGGTCGTGACCGGCTGGCCACAGGTCGTCTGATGCGCGGCCCTTACTCAAACGCCTTGTAGTCCAACACCACCGGAAAGTGATCCGACCAACTCCGCCGCTGCGGTGCATCAGCTACCCAAGCCCCCAGGGCATTCGCGGCGATCTTTGCGCTGGCCATGATGAAGTCGATGCGCACGCCCCAAGGCGCGTTGGCGACGGTCGATGTGGGGCGCACGAGCGTTCCCGGCTGAAATTGGGACTGCATGTCGGACAGGCCAAACACGGCCAATGTGATGAGCACCGTGCTGTCGAGGCTGCCAGGCGGCTGCCCTTTGGGCGCGTGCTTCGCGAACCAGAAGTAGGGGCTCTCCACCGCGTAAATGCCTTGGTCATACGGCGACACGGAGTTCAGGTCACCCAGCACAATGACCTCGTGGCCTTGCTTTTTGGCAGCGTTGACCAGCTTTCCGAGGTTCATCGTCTCTTTCTTACGTTGATTGAGGCTGTACGGGTGCAGGTGGCTCACCAGATAGACCACATTTTCAACCCGGCACGAGAGCACCCCGATCGTGAATCCTTCGCCGATATAGGCGCAGTCTTTGAGCGGTTTGCTGGCCGTCAGACCGAGTTTGTACGCAGTCTTGCCCGCGACGACAGCGTAGTTGTGCCCCCAGCCCTTGGCGGCCTTGGTGAGCGCCGCTGGGGTCACCCCATTGAGCTCCTGGAAGGCGAGCACGTCGATGTTCATCGCCTTGAACCAGGCAAACGCGTGTTTCCGACGGTTCGGGTTGTAGCCCGGCGTGCCCATCGACAGCCCGAGGAGGACGTTGTAGCTCATCACCCGACGTACGCCCTTGGGCTTGATACGAACCGGACCGAGCGGTTGGAACTTCGGCAAAATCGGCGTGCAGCGGCCCGTTCGTGCGCAGAATGATCCATAGGGGCAGTCGGCATTTTTACCGCATTTCAAGCCTTTGCAGCCCGGGATGGGCACGTTGGCACAGACCCCGAGATACGGGTCACAGGCATCAGCGGTGCACGGGTCGCCGTCGGCGCAATCGGTCGCGTGACCCACACAGTATTCACCGTCGCAGAGGGTCGATGATCCACATGTCGCCGTTGTCTTGCACTGCGGCGTGTAGGTGATGTGGATGCACGGGCCCGCGACCGTCTTTGCATCAAACGTGCACGCGCTGTCGTCACTGCATGCCATGGAGCAGGCTTCGCAAGACTTGTCGAACGTGAACGGCGCCGGGAGGTCGTCGGGCTTGACGATCGCATCCGGGCTGTCGCCAGCGCCTGCGTCGGTCGTCCCGGCGACATCGCTCGTGGCATCGTCGACCCAAACGCCAGAGTTGCCATCGCCGCTGTGACCGCCCATCCCCGCGTCGGGGCCGGTGGACCCGAAGGGCCAGGTGTCACCCGCATCCCCATTGCCCAGGGCGGCCAAGCCATCGCCCTCGCCATCACCTGCTAACCCAGCGTCTTGCCCGGCCTGCGGGCCCTCGTTCACCAAATCTGTGCTTGCGGCGTCGCCGTGGGTCGCAGTGTCAGTGGTTGCCACGCCGCCGGTCGCCGCGTCACTTTGGTTGCCGCCCCCGCCGCCGTTGCTGTCGCTGCCATTCGCTGCGCCAGTGTCTGTGGCTGCGCCGCCCGAAGGCGTGCTGCCAAAGCGACCGGCATCGTAGTCCCCCTCAAATGGCACATATGGGTCCCCTGAGTCGCCTGATTCGCTCCATTTGTCAGGCGGGGTACCGCGGGATGCGCTCGCGTCTTGGGAGTGATTCGTGGGCAGACCCGAGGTTGAGCCCGCGGGCGAACGACCCGTCGAAGGTCCCGTCACGGGGACATCGTCATTGGCGATGCCTACGCAGCCGGTCGACATGGCGATGGCGAGCAGCCACGCCATCGTGGGCAAGCGGCTGCTGCGGCGGAGGGGATTCGCATTGTGTCGACAAGGAGTCATCATCGTCGCTCTCTCTCTACTTCGGTCGGCACAACGGGTCGCACAGTGAAACCGCCACATGAATCACATGTAGAAGCGCCGAGAATTGTCGGGTTGATGACTACAAGAATGCACTCATTAGGACCCAAAGTAAAGCTGAGTAGTCAGCCAAACGGCCACCCGAGGGCGATTGTACCGCAGGCAGAGCGGTGATGGCGAAAGTTTCCTGGCGCGCAGAAAGCCCTGCAGGGACCCTGACGGCCGTCGCCCCCATATTAGTGCCTTCGAGCTCCTCTAACGGCTCTGGCAGCCTTTGGGGCGGCAATGCGGGCAAATTCGAGTTTCAAAACCGTTCCACAAGCATGCCGCAGCATAGGAGGCCCCGCTAGGATGCAGCGTCAACCCTACAACACGCCACGACGTTGCTGGTCACGCTCGATGCTGCGGAACAGGGCGCCGAAGTTGCCCTCGCCAAAGCTCAGGTGGTTCTTCCGCTGAATCAGCTCGATGAAGATCGGCCCCACCAGATTCTTGGTGAAGATCTGCAGCAGGTAGCCTTCCTCATCGCCGTCGACCAGCACCTGGTGACCGCGAATGCGCGCCGGGTCCTCGCTGACATTGGGCACCCGGTCGAAGATGGTCTCGTAGTACGCGTCGTCGATGTCCAGCGTCTCGATCGCGCCGCCTTCCAGCTGGTCCAGACTCTGCAGCAAGTCCTCGGTCAGAAAGGCCAAGTGTTGGATACCCGGCCCGTTGTACTCACCCAGGTATTCCTCAATCTGGCTCTTGCCCTCGTCGCCTTCGTTGATGGGGATGCAGAACGAGCCGTCCGGCGAGCGGAGCGCGTAGCTCGTCAGCCCCGTCTTGACGCCGCGGATATCGAAGTAACGCACCTCTGTGAAGCCAAAGATATTCTTATAGAAGTTCGCCCAGTGCTGCATCGTTCCCTTATGCACGTTGTTCGTCAGGTGGTCGATGCAGGTGAACCCCATGGGCGTGTTGAGCTCCGCCGTCGGGTGCGGTTGAAACGACGCGATCCGCCATCCCGTTCCTGGCTGCCAAGTGTCCACAAAGTAGATCAGGCTGTCGCCGATACCGTAGATGGCTGGCGCATCGATGGTGCCGCGGACCGTAGCGCTGGGCTCAAAGGGCTTGGCACCCCGGGCGATAGCCGTCGCAAAGGCGGCGTTGGCGTCGTCCACCCGCAGCCCCATGGCGCAAATCGCCGGACCGTGAAGCTGACCAAAGCGCTCCGCGAAGGTGTCCGACGAACGATTGAGCAGAAAGTGGATGTCGTGCTGCCGGTAGTAGTCGACGTCGAGCGATCGGTGCTTGAGCAGCTTCGAGAAGCCAAAAGTCGTCATGATCGACGCGATCTCCTCCGGCTTGGGTCCAGTAAACTCCACGAAGTCGATGCCACGGAGGCCACAGGGGTTGGTGGGATCGGCGGGGGTCAATTCGGTGGCCATGGGGGCTCCTTTCGAGGGCGCGTTGACAGACGAGGGGGTCATTTACGTCACCATGATTGAGTTGTTGTGGGTGTTGAGTTGTTGTTTGTGCTGGGGCGTCGATTGCGGAACGTGGCCGGTCAGTTGCCCTGCCAGCTCTTCCAGTAGTCAGCGAAACTCGCGGCGCGGCCGGCATCGGTGAGCTCCAGTGGCCTGCGGGTGTCGATCATCACCGCCTTTTCATCGGTCCGGGTCTTGCCGTCGATGGCCTTCACTGCGCCGGGTTGCGGACCGTGATGGATACCTTGGGGGTGGAAGGTCACCATCCCTTGGTCGATTCCCTCGCGGCTGAAGAAGCTGCCGTCGTGGTAAAACAGCACTTCGTCGAAATCGATGTTCGAGTGGTAAAACGGCACCTTCAGGGCACCTGGATCGCCTATCTCAAGGCCGCGCGGCAAGAAGGTGCAGACCACGACCTTGTCCATCAGCCACGTGATGTGGGCCGAGGGCGGCAAGTGGTAGCGCTCGGACATCATCGGCCGAATGTCGCGAATATTGAGGCGCCAAATCGTCAATTCTCCGCGCCAACCGACCGTCGTGATGGGGTTGTGGGGGTAGGTGACGGTCGTGATGCGATCGGCGCGCTTGATCTTCAGCTGCCAGGCGCGATCGGGCTCGGGCACGGGACCTGGGGTTGGCGCTTCGATTACGGCGGGGTCAAATAGCGCGTGCTGCCCGACGATGCCGCGGTCGGGGATCTTCACCTCGCTGGCCGCTTCAATCGTCAGGACCGCGGTTTCAGATGTCGGAACCAGCCGGTAGACGGTGCCCCGGGGGATCACCAGGTAATCGCCGCGTTCATAGCCCATGGGCCCAAAGTCGCTCTCCAGCCGGCCCTCGCCGCGGTGGATGAACAAGATCTCGTCGCCATCGGCATTTCGGAAGTACCAGGGCATGGCCTCCTTCAGCGTGCACAGGCCAATCTTGCAGTCCGCGTTCTGTAAAAACACGACGCGACCGTCGATCCAGTCTTCTTTCAGGCCGGGCAGGGCGGCGGTGTCCAAGGCGGTCGGGCGCAGGTCGCCTTCGATGTCAGTCCAGTCCACCGGCGGATGGCTCCGGTACAGGTGACTGGTACGTCCGAAGAACCCTTCGCGAGCGTACTCCTCCTCGAAGGTGCCCTCGGGGATATCTACATGAGCTTGGCGAGTTACACGGCCACGGCTGAAATACATGAAGCAGGCTCCAGAGCAGGGTTCGGTGAGGTGATTGGCAGGGGTGACGGAGGAGTGTGGCGCATCGTTGCGTCGCCCCGACAACAGTCGTCGGGACACACCCCCTCCCGCATCGACACGCCACTCGCTCCGTCGAGAGACAGATAAGCTGCGCAGTCCCTCAGTTACCAACGCAATGATCCGCTTGACTCCATCGAGAAAATAGATGGAGATGAGCCCACACTGTGGATCGCGTGCCGCAGTCGTCTTCCCTCGCCGCCAGGACACCGCCATGAGACTGACGTTGGAGTCCATAGAGACCCTCGATGCCATCGATACAGAAGGGAGCTTCGCCGGCGCCGCCCGCAAGCTGCACAAGGTCCAGTCGGCGGTGAGCTACAGCGTTCGCCAGCTGGAGACGGCCCTCGGCCTGGAGATTTTCGACCGCAGCGGCCACCGAGCGCAGTTGACCAC
>JAGSHB010000277.1 GCA_023954815.1 Myxococcales bacterium
GATGGTCCTCGAGGGCGAGGGCGCCATCTTGCGTAACCGCGAGATCATGGGCGCGACCGATCCGGCCGAGGCTGCTGACGGCACCATTCGCAAGATGTTCGCCAACTCCAAGGGCGAGAACACGGTGCACGGTAGCGACAGTGCCGCCAGCGCCGCTCGCGAGATCGCTTACTTCTTCGGCGCCGCCTTCGAAATCAGCTAAGTCTCTGGACGCCCAAAAGCGCGGCAGACCCCGTCTCTAGGCATCGCTTGGAGGCGGGGTTTGTCCGTTTTGCCACCGCCTTGCGCGGTATGGGGCGTCGAGCCTTGACAAAGTGCAACAACTCCCTAGGCTTCACGCCCATCTGACCGGACCCCCACGGACCACCCGAGGACGACCCATGAACCGCGCGCCGACTCCCCTGCACTCCCAAGCCACTCGCCACCTTGGCCACTTCTCTTGGACGAGCGTTCTCGCGGTCGCTCTGTTGGCTGCCTTCGCAACCGGGTGTGGCGGCGACGACGAGCCCGACAAAACGGACAAGACGGATGTCGCGACCGACGCCGGGGCCTCCGACACCGGCGCGGCAGACACCGGCAGCGCGACGACCGACACCGGCTCGACCAAGTCCGATACCGGCTCGACGCCTAAGGATACGGGCCCAGCGCCCAAAACGAGCTGCGGGGCGGCGCTCCTCTGCCAGACCCAATGCGGCAAGGGCGACACCAAGTGCACCGACACGTGCGCAGACAATGTGAGCGCAGCTGACAAGACCGCGCTGGGTGACATCGCCACGTGCGCCGTCGATCTCTGCAAGGACGTCACCGAAGGTACCGCGGCAGAGCAGGAGTGCGCGTTCGACAAGTGCTACGACAAGTACAAAGGCTGCGCTGAGTTCGGCGCGGGAGAGGGTGACTGCACCTCGACAGTTGCGTGTCTCGCTTCGTGCACGCTCACCGACTTTGCTTGTCGGCTGTCGTGCATGCAGTCCGCCGACAAGGGCGCAATTGCCAGCGCAAAGGCGGTCGCCGCCTGCGTCAGCACCGAGTGCAAGGGCATCGCGGACGCGGGCAAACTCGCCGCGTGTGTCTCTGCCAAGTGCAGCAAGGCGATTGGCACCTGCCTCGACGGCTCGTCATTCGGTTGCACCGACGTCAATTTGTGGATTTCCAAGTGCGAGAAGTCGTCGAAGCTGGAGCCCAATAACTGCGTCGGCATCGTCAAAGGCATGGCAGACGAAGACAGTGGTAAGGCCTACGACGCCTACGAGACCTGCAAGACCCAGTGCAAGCAGGCCGTCAACGTGATCGGATGTTGGTCCGACAAGTGCACCGCCGAAGCGAAGAAATGCTTCAGCACCAGCGGCGCCAAGAACTGTCAGGACATCGATAAGTGCGTCAACTCCAAGTGCGACGGCATCGGCGGCGGTATCGACTGCATCAAGGGATGCCTGCCGGAGAGCAAGGCTGCTTCGCAGGACGCCTACCTCAGCTACGAGGGCTGCATGGTCCGCAACATGAACAGCAAGGAAGCCAAGACGGCCAAGTGCAAGTTTCCCTACGATCAGGCCAAGTGCGTTCCTATCATCAAGGGGCAATTCTGCGGCAACGAAGCGCAGAACTGCTTCACCGATCAATAGAACGGCCCTGTCCCACGTGGACATGACGGCCCTACGGAGGACGCCATGTCCGCACTGACTGCTGCCCCGCAACGCCCGCAGCCTAAAGCGACCCGCGGCTTGCCGCCGCTGGTTCCCATCACAGACGCGCTCACGATCATTGCCGCACACGTTGGGCCGCACGGTCGTACTGAGCGTGTGCAGCTTGCCGAAGGGGCGGGCCGTATCCTCGCTACAAGCGCTTACGCCGACCTCGACCAGCCCGCCTTTGAGCGGTCGATGATGGATGGCATCGCCGTTCGCTCCCAAGATTGCCAATCCGACAAGCCGACCTTGGTTGGCGCAGGCGCGTCCCCAGCGGGCACGCCGTACACGGGCGAGGTGGCTCCAGGCACCTTCGTTCGCGTGATGACCGGTGGGGTAGTTCCTCCAGGCGCCGACAGCGTCGTGCCCGTCGAGCGTATTCGTCGCATCGACGGTGATCCCGCTGATCCGGCCTCTGGTACTTGGCAGCTGGAGTCGGCCGTTCGCCCTGGGCAACACGTCGCCAATACCGGCAGTGAGGTGGCCAGCGGCGATCTGGTCGTTGCGGCTGGCCAACGACTTGGCGGCGCACGTCTCGGCGCGCTCGCCTCGTTTGGCCACGCGGAACTCGAGGTCGCAGCCAAGCCGCGGATCGCGATCATCCCGACCGGCACGGAGATCGTCGACGTCCGGCAGGTGCCGCAGCTGGGCCAGGTTCGCAACAGTAACGCCTACGCACTCGCAGCCTTGTTCAACCGTTTTGGCGGTGAGTGCGATGTCGCGCCAGTCGTGGTCGACGAAGCTGGCGTGCTCACGGGGGTCTTGCGAGACGCCGCCGACAAATACGATCTCGTCGTGACGTGCGGCGGCGTGTCGATGGGCGACTACGATCTGGTCGTTGGCGCACTCGCAGGCTTGGGCGCCGAGAAGCACTTTCACCGCGTCAAAATGAAGCCTGGCAAACCGGTGCTCTTCGCGACCCTCAACGGCACGCCAATTTTGGGATTACCGGGCAATCCTGTCAGCTCAACGATTGGGGCGCTCGTATTCGGCCGTACGGCCACCGCCCTCTTGATGGGCGCTCAGCGCACCGGCTGGGTCGGGCTGCAGGCGCCGGTCGCCGGTCCGATGTCCAAAACGGGTCCGCGAGAGGAATTGCGTCCCGGTGTGTGGGCAGCGTACCAGGGCAGGGCGGCAGTGGCGCCGGTCGCCATGGCCGGCTCCGCAGATCTGGCTCACTTCGCCGGCGGCGACGTCCTGATCCATCGGCCAGCGCACGCAGATGCGATTGACGGCGGCGATACAGTCGAACTCTGGTTGTGGCCGGAAGCGCCCTAAAGCGCTGAATTGGTAGCGTGTTATCGCCAGACAAGCGTGTTGTTTCACCAACCTGCCGTGGCTAGTGCGGTCGCCCGGCTGCACTCAGAAGCGTCCCCTTCCACCACCAAAAACGAACGCGGCGCGCAGCCAGAGCCGCGCGCCGCGTTATCTGTTTGGCCCGCTGCCTAGTACGGCGCGCGGCTCATCACGTGGCGCAACTCAGCGAGTGACGCGTAGGCCGAATCCCGGAAGATGACCTCGTCACCGTCCGTGAATCCCGCCTTCTGGATTGCGTCGATGCATGTGCCGACTGCGTCCTTTTTCTCATCGAGGTTGTCGGCCAGCGAGTTGCCTGGACGCTCTGTCGCCTTCCAAACGTGACTGCTGTACTTACCGAACTTCATTTTCACTTCGCACTTCCAGGTGGCCATTCATGTCCTCCAAAACGGCGCCCTACGGCCTTAGCTGATCCAGTGTTAGGTCACGACCGGTGCCGTGAAACGGTCCGCAGATGGTAGGGGGAGCATTGAAGGGCAGTCAACAACGCAATGGCGCTATCTACGCTAGGCCTTCAGGAACGGCCGCCTGGGGTACATGACCCCGACCGTTGCACCATTATTGACCGGCCTTTAGGGCGCTGCTATGGTCTCGCCGCTTCAAGCTGGGTTGTGCCGCACATCGACGCCTTGTCGGGTCGCTCCAACCATAGACTGCATCAAGGTCGAGGTTCACTCCGGCACTGTCGCCGACGCCCCGACACCTATTCTTAAGGAGAGACGAATATGAGGCTGTACATCCCCCGCTCGTTGATGGCCAGTGGCTTGGCCGCGAGCATGGTTCTCGCAGGTTGTGGCTCAGACGATGGTGGCACCGGCGGAACGACGACTAGCGCCGACACTGCTTCCACCACCGACTCGGGCAGCACCCAAGCTGACGGAGCAGGCGCCGGTAGCGACGCTGGCACGACCGACGCTGGTGCGACCGACGCTGGCGCACCTGATCCGTGCGACAAGTGCACTGACAATCAGGAGTGCGTCGACAAGAAGTGCGTCGACAAGAAGCCACCCTGTGGTGGCAAGTGCGCTGAAGGTGAGATCTGTGATCTCGAAAAAGACAAGTGCGTCAAGCCCAGCTGCACGCTACCAGAAGCCAAGACGTTCACTGGTAACAAGAACATCAACAAGGTCACAAAGCTCACCATCCTGTCGGACAAGGAAGGCTGCGATCTTGACGACGACGCTGCACCGAACAACGTGCTTGGTAAAATTGTCGGCATCTACCCCGCCGCTAACACCGCTCTCGGCGACGCAGTCAAAGACGGCACGCTGGTTCTCATCATGGCGCCTGACGCTTGGAAGACCGACAAGACTGAGTTCACCACCGACCTGCTGATCGGGGACGTCGATCCATCCACCAAGGGTTGCGACGCCACTGCGGCTGACAAGTGCAAGTACACCGTTGCCGATTCCAGCTACGACCAGCTCTTCTCGGGCAAGGGCACCTGCCCGGCAAAGGTCACGTTCGACCCCACCACGGTTGATGGCGACAAGATCAAGGCCGGTGGTGACAAGCAGAAGTTCGAGCTGAACCTGCCCGTCGTGGGTATCAACTTGAAGCTCACCATCAGCAAGGCGCAGATCAGTGGCACCGTCAGCGACAAGACCAACTGGAAGGACACCAAGAAGGGCATGCTCTGCGGCGTGCTCAGCAAGTCTGACCTCGACAAGGCTATCGACGCTGTCCCGGCCGACGCTCTGAAGGACACCGGCTTCGACAAGGCGACCATCAAGAGCCTCATCGGCAGCGTCCTCGCTGCGGATATCGACACCGACGGCGACAAGACGCCTGACGCCATCTCCGTTGCGCTCGGCATGGAGACCATGGCTGCCACGGTCACCGGCTACACCAAGAAGTAGAAGTCGACAGACTTCGATCGTGATCGGCGGCAACGCCGGTCAGAGACTTCGCAGCGGCGATCTGGTTTAGACCAGATCGCCGCTGCTGTTTTTAGTGGCGACGTGCGAGCCGTATGCGCCGCACGTCACGCCTTGCAGTGGGGCAACGGATTGAACAGTCCACTGGCTGACCGCTCGTACGCCGCTGGTTTCCGCGGCACCGACGCACATTTCGATCACGACGCATCCGCAGAAGCCGCCAAAAGCCGAGAAAACCGGCCTCTCCGTCAGATCTGCTGCCGAGGAAGACCTACGCGATTAAGTGGTTACGGAACGCTGTCAGAAAATTCGCATCAAGATGAAAAAGTCTGCCCAGAGTTGTTGACAGCATCGGCCGCTCTTCGTAGTGTCCGCCCTCGCTGGAGGGGACCACTGCAACGCAGTACCCCGAACGCAAGTGCTGAGAGGGCTGCGCGCCCTGCCCACCCAGGGCGAATAGCTCAGTGGTAGAGCTTCGGCTTTACACGCCGCGGGTCGCAGGTTCGATCCCTGCTTCGCCCACCCGACCGTTCGCTGGTTCGCCACCGGACGACCGGGTCTTTGGTCCGCCAAAGGCCTTCGGGTTAGCGTCTTCTCAGTACATTTGGAGTGGTAGTTCAGTTGGTTAGAAC
>JAGSHB010000062.1 GCA_023954815.1 Myxococcales bacterium
AGGCTGAACGCGAGCGCGCCGGCCAACAGCTTGCGGTCAAAAGTGAACTGGATGTGCTGCTTGGCGAAGCGCAGATAGGGCCACGCCACCACCGCTACCGCCGCCAAGCGCGCCCAGAACAGGCCGATGACACCGATCCGCGCCAGCACGACGAGCCCCACCGCAGTGATGAGGTTCGTGGCCGTCGTGGCGAGGTTGATGAGCACGAGCTTGCCGGCGTCTTCGGAGGCGGTCCACGTCGCTTGGGGTATGACCGCCAGGACCGAGAAAACGCAGGTCCAGATGATGAAGTGGCCATAGGTGTCGAAAGGGAGCCCGTCGAAGAGCGCATCGAAGAGCTGTGGGCCCACGAGCGTCAAAATGCCCGCCAAGAACAGCGACCAAACCACCAAGAACGAGAAGATCGTCCCTTGGAAGCGGCGCCGCTCCGCCTCCTCGTGCTCATGGTCGAAGTAAAACCGGGTCACCGCGCCGTGCAGGGCCGGGTTGAAGGCCAGCATCAAGCCGGTGATCAACATGGAGCCCAGGCCCCAGACGCCGAACTGCTCAGGGGCCAAGATGACGGTGTAGATGGGCGCGAGCAGCGCAGTCATCAGCTTGAGGCCGACGCCACCTAGCGCGTAGATACCGGAATTCTTGAATAGACGCCGCAAACTGCCCGATGGCGCCGCGTCGGTAACCTCTGGCTGCTCGGGCTCGGTCATGGTGTAGGGTCCGAGCTAGCTCAAAAAGCCGAGATGCACCAAGAAGCTCCGCACCTCTTCCACGTTGAGCTGCGTCGCGATGTCGCTGCTGAACAGGAAGTCGTTCGCCACGGGCTTGCCGCCTGGCCGCCGCTCGGTCGAGGCCCAGCGATAGTCCGAACCGATGACGTAGACGCGGTCGTACTCCAGCACGTGACGCGCCTCATCCGGCGTGATCAAGACCTCATGCATCTTCTCGCCAGGGCGGATACCGACCACTTTCTTCTTCGCGTCAGGCGCTACGGCGTCAGCGAGCTGCGCGACGGTGCAAGCGGGGATCTTTGGGACGTAGACCTCGCCGCCGGAGCCATCGCGCAGGGCGAGCAGCACCAGATCAACGGCTTGGTCCATTCCGATCCAGAAACGCGTCATCTGCGGCTCGGTCAGCGTCAGCTCGCCTGCGTCCTTCTGACGGAGGAAGATCGGCACCACCGACCCCTTGCTGCCGACCACGTTGCCGTAGCGAACGAGGTCGAAACGCGTGCCAACGGCGCCTGAGTACGCGTTGGCTGCGACGAAGAGCTTCTCCATGCAGAGCTTGGTCGCCCCGTACAGGTTGACGGGGCTCACAGCCTTGTCGGTCGACAGCGCGACCACCTGTTTGACGCCACGGTCGAGGCAGGCATCGATGATGTTGACGGCGCCGTCGATATTCGTGCGAATCGCCTCGGTCGGATTGTACTCGGCCAACGGTACGTGCTTCATCGCTGCAGCGTGCACGACGATGTCGACCCCGATGAGGGCCCGCATCAGCCGGTCGCGATCGCGGATGTCGCCGACGAAGTAGCGCAAGCGCGGATCGTCCATCTCCGCCTGCATGGCGTAGTGCTTCTGCTCATCACGCGAGAACACGATGACACGGGCCGGATCGTACTCAGCGAGGAGCCTGGACACGAAGGCGCGGCCGAATGAGCCCGTGCCACCCGTGACGAAGATGACCTTGCCGGAGAGGTCCGGACCCTGATCGATGAGAGACGCGAGATTGGCTGCCATGAGTGCTCACTGCTTTGGAGGCCGCGCGGGCGCGCGACAGGTTGGGCGGCGGATGGTCGACTAGGGTCCGCCGGGGTGTCAAGGAAGGGGCATGGCGCGCCAGTGGTGACTGTCGTTCTTGCGCCGCGCTGGCCCTTTCCATCGTTCCTCGTTCGTTCGGTTCGCCCGGAGGCACGAGCGACTGCCACGAAACCGACAACGCCCAGGAAGCCGTCCCGGGGCCGATAGCCCGCCGCCCCCACTAATATGCCTCCTCGCCCCTACGACCGCTGTAGCGGCCTCCCAGGGCCATTTGCGCGCATTTTAACCCCGGAAAACACCGATATTGGGTGGAATCTAAAGCGAGTTCAACACGGCGGTTATTGACGCGGCAGCACGGCGCGGGTATCCGAGTTCCCTTCAACGTTGGGAGTCAGCACATGAGTCAGCTCGGTCTAGAACAATACGTCGTCAATCCCGAGGTGCTCGCGCACACCATCGCCCACTTCCGTGAGCAGGGCATCATCCTGCCCACGTTCGCGCAGTTGGCCGACCCGAGCACCATCCCTGACGCTGTCACTGAGCGCTTGGCCGATGTCTCGCCGGATGCGGCCGACCCCCTCAACCTCTTTCGGGTCCACTGGTACAATAGCGCCGACCGCGCCAGCACCGTCGACGTGCCCGGCCACGTCGTCTTGCCGCCATCGCTCACCGGGGTCCAAGCGCCGATCGTCGTCGCCTTGGGCGAGCGCTTTCCAATGATCGCCGCCCATAAGGTCCTAGCCGCCTATGGGTGTCTCGCTCCACGTCTCGTCACGGGCCAGTTCGATCCAACCGCTCACAAGGCGATTTGGCCGTCGACTGGCAACTACTGCCGTGGTGGCATCGCGGTCAGCCGCATCATGAACTGCCGCGGCGTCGCCATCCTGCCTGAAGGCATGAGCCGCGAGCGCTTCGACTGGCTGGACGCATGGTGCCTCAACCCCGCCGACGACATCGTCCGCACACCGGGTAGCGAGTCCAACGTCAAGGAGATTTACGACGCCTGCAACGAACTAGATCTCGTAGAATCCAATGTTATTTTCAACCAGTTTGCCGAATTTGGTAATGCATTGGTTCACCGGTTCTGCACTGGCGCCGCGCTTTCACACATCTACCGCCATGTAGCGGCGTCGCGCGAGGGGCTCGAGCTGTTCGCGTTCACCTCAGCGACGGGCTCCGCCGGCACCCTGTCGGCCGGCGACCACCTCAAAGACGCCCACGGCACACGTATCGTCGCGGTGGAGGCCACGGCCTGCCCAACGCTGCTGCGCAACGGTTTTGGCGAGCACAACATCCAGGGCATCGGCGACAAGCACGTGCCCTACGTCCACAACGTGATGAACACCGACGCCGTCGCCGGCATCGACGACGCGGCTTCGGACTCGTTGTACTACCTCTGCAAGCAGGCCGAGGGCCGCAAGTACCTGGCAGAGCGCCATGGTGTGCCGCAGGAGATCCTCGAGGCCACCAGCTCCTTCGGCCTGTCGTCGTGGGCGAACATCCTCGCCGCCATCAAGGTCGCCAAGTACTGGGATCTCGGCCCGAACCAGGCGATCATGACGGTCGCCACGGACGGCGCTGCGATGTACGGCAGCGAAGACGAGAAGATCCTGCGCACTCGCTTCGGCGGCCAGTTCGACCAGGTCGCTGCAGCGGAGGCCTTCGGTCGCCACATGCTTGGCAACGGCACCGACTGGTTCGACGAGCTCAGCTATAACGACAAGCAGCGCATGTTCAACCTCGGCTACTACACCTGGGTCGAGCAGCAGGGCGTGTCGGTCGAAGAGTTCTCCAGCCGCAAGAACCCGGCCTTCTGGCGCGACCTCGACGCTTTGGTTCCCGCTTGGGACGCGATGATCGCCGACTTCAACGCGCAGACCGGCCTGCTGTGAGCAGCCCCGGCTTGCTCCTACGCTGCGCCGGCTGCGGCACCACGCTGAGCCCTGAGGCTGCGGCGCCCTTCGTTTGCCCAAACCGCGGTGCCGACGATGCAGACCACATCATCGAGCGTCAGCTGACCTTACCCCAAAGCGCTGGCGTCATCGACGAGCAGGCCACGCACCCGTTCATGCGGTATCGCGCGCGCCTGTCATCGTTCGCTGTCTGGCAGGCGGCGGGTCGGAGCGCAGCAGCGTTCGACGCGCTGGTCATGGCGCTCGATGACGCGGTCGCCGCCGTGGACGGTCGCGGATTTGCGCGCAGCCCCTGGCAGCCGCTGACACTGGCCGCCATGCCCGAGGCCGCCTCACCAACCACGTCCGACTGGACTGTGCACGCCAAGTTGGAGCTGCACGGGGTCGCAGGCTCGCACAAGGCCCGTCATCTCTTTGGTCTGATGCTGTGGTTGCGTGTGCAAGAGGCGCTCGGCCGTCTCCCCACGCGCCCCAACCTCGCCATCGCTAGCTGTGGCAACGCCGCGCTCGCCGCTGCTGTGGTTGCGCGCGCTGCAGATTGGCCGATCAGCGTCTTTGTGCCCACAGACGCCAGCGCAGCCGTCCTGCAGCGTCTCGCCGCGTTGCAGGCGGAGATCGTGGTCTGCGAACGCCAGCCTGGCGTTCCGGGAGACCCCACCGTCAACCGCTTTCGGGAAGCTGTGCAAGCAGGCGCGTTGCCCTTTTGCTGCCAAGGCACCGACAACGGCCTCACCATTGAAGGCGGCGAAACCTTAGGTTGGGAGTTGGCAGAACACATCGCGGCAACCGGCGACCTGGACACCCTATGGGTCCAAGTGGGCGGCGGCGCGTTGGGTACTGGCTGCTGGAGCGGTCTGCAAGACGCGCAATCTGCGGGAGTCATCGATGGGCTTCCCCGCCTGATGACCGTGCAGACGCGTGGCGCCTGGCCCCTCGGGCGCGCGTGGCTACGAGCGGTAGGCCGGCTGCTTGGCAGGCCGGAGGTGGCCGATCTCGACTTGTCGTCAATCGACATGGAACAGATCGCAACTACGGCCCGAGATGCTCAACTTTATTGGCAATCATCCCCGACAGTTTCGGACCTTGACCTTCGCCAAAACTGGCGCCAGCACATGGCTCCGTGGCCGACGACACCCCATAGCGTGGCCCATGGAATCCTCGACGATGAGACCTACGACGGCCGACGGCTGGTGGCCGCGATGCTCGCCTCTGGTGGCTGGCCGGTGGTGGCGTCGGAGGACGCACTGACCGCCGCGGTGGACGCGCTCAATCCCCCCCACCCCGTCACCGCGACGGGTGCTGCTGGGTTTGCGGGACTCTTGCAGGTCGGGCAGCACGCCGACGCCGCCCAACTCGTGGGCAAGCGCCACGCAGTCCTGCTCACAGGGATTGTGCGGGCCTGACCTGCGGTCGCGCCCAAGTACGCCACGGCGCTGCTTCGAATCATGACAACTTTGGAACACTTTCCCGACGAGGTTGAGCCCAACTGCACCTTGCTCTAAGGTTCGTCCGCGCATTAGCCCTGCAAGCGCGCTACAAATGGCTAGTCTATCTGGGGG
The DNA here is from genome assembly GCA_023954815.1 of Myxococcales bacterium. Lineage (GTDB taxonomy): Bacteria > Myxococcota_A > UBA9042 > UBA9042 > UBA9042 > UBA9042. The sequence continues at coordinate 5,230 of JAGSHB010000062.1, forward strand.
CCGCCCCACAACAGCGTCCCTCTTTTGAACCGACCAAACCGCACCCACGCCCCGCCTCAATTCGCAGGCACACCCAAGTCAAACCGCATCGCCCCGCGGCCGTATCCACGGCCATCTATTAGGAGCCGAGATGAGCGAGCAGAGCATTCCCGTCGTCAGCCTCAAGGACTACACCCACGGAACCGCCGCCCAGCGGGACGCGTTTGTAGAGACCGTTGGCGGCGCCCTCGTAGATGTTGGGTTCTTCGGGCTGGAAGACCACGGCGTGCCGCAGGAGCTCGTTGATGCCGCCTACGCCTGCACACGGCAACTGTTCGCGCTGAACGCTGCGACCAAAGACGCCTACGTCATTGAAGGCTGCCGCGGTCAACGTGGAATGACCCGGTTCGGTATGGAGCACGCCAAGGACAGCGCAGCGCCGGATTTGAAGGAGTTCTGGCAGGTCGGCCGTGACCTGCCTGAGGACCACCCGCGCTACCGCCCGGAACGGCAAAACCCCTGGCCAGGAGAGATTCCGGCGTTTCGCCCGACGATGCTCGATCTGTTCGGCCGACTCGACGCTGTATCGGCCAGTTTGTTGGAGGCCTGCTCGATCTACATCGGAGAGTCGCCCAACCTGCTTCGCGAGACGGCCGAGCTTGGCGATACGATCCTCCGCCTCATCCACTACCCTCCAGTTCCCGAGGACAAGGAGCCTTCAGCGGTTCGCGCGGCGGCTCATGAGGATATCAACCTCATCACCATCCTCTGCGAGGCCACCTCTGGCGGCCTTGAGCTCTTGGAGCGTGACGGCAGCTGGCGCAAGGTGCACGCCCTCCATGGCCAGTTCGTGGTGGACTCCGGCGACATGCTTCAGCAGCTGACCAATGGCCTCTTCAAAAGCACGACGCACCGAGTCGTCAATCCCGACAACAGCCGTGACGTTCGCTTTTCGATGCCGTTCTTTGTGCACCCACGCCCCGAAGTGGACCTGACTCCGCTGCGCAGTTGCATCGAGCGGACCGGCGGCGTCGCGAAATTCCCGCCGATGACGGCAGACGCTTACCTGCAGAAGCGCCTCGCAGACATCGGCCTTGGGGATATGTAGGGAACGGGTGAGAGCTCTGGCTCACCTGGAGGGCGTCCAACGGGTCAACGAAGCGCGCTGCTACGTGGCGCGAGGCACGCTCAGACGCAAGCAAGCACCATTGTGCGTACGGTTGACGTCGAGCTGACCTTTCATCGCGACTGCAAGATCGCGACTGACGGCCAAGGTCTGTGTAATCGTCTCGACCTCACCGGCCGCGATGGCCTCTAGGCCGTCATCCAGCAGGGATCTGAGCATATTCGCGTCGCCCTCCGAGGGATGCACGACGTCGAAGTGCACATGGCCGTCAGATGCCCGCACACGCAATTGAATGACCGGCGGATGAATCGCCTGCAATTTGACGCGCCGCGATGACCAAGCGATCGCGGCGATGAGAATTCGCGTCACACCGACCGCATCCGCCCAGAAGAAGACGTCCGCGTCGACCATGTAGTCGAGGCGCGCAGAACCGACAAGCTCGTGCCACACCATGCGGGCTACACTCTCCACGACCTCTCTCGCGGCATGCTCCCCGGTGACGATGGACCCGCCGCTGCTATGGGTGTTTTTTGCGCTCTTGTGGAGCATGGAGAGGCGGGCGTTCACGTCCCCCAACATACCGAGATGCTCTCGTAGATCTTCCATCAGGTTCGGGTCGAGGTGGTCCGAAACCGCGGAGAGGGAATGGTTAATCTCCTTATCTACAGCACGCAAAACACTAACGATATTACCAAGCTCATCGGTCATGCGCGAACGCATACCTGCCAATGCTGCCAAGCGTTCGCGCTCGATGAGCCCCGCCTTCAGCATGTGGGCGCTCTGCTCGAGGTGGGCGCTGGCGATGAGGTTGCGCAGGAGCGCCTCCACCTTGCTCGCATCCCACGGCTTGACGAGATAGTGCTGCACGCCGGCTACGTTGATGGCTTCGATCGCGGTCTGCTGGTCGGAGTACGCTGTGCACAGGACGCGTTTGACCGTGGGAAAGCGCTCGCTCACCTGCTCGAACAGCTCAATGCCGCTCATGTTCGGCATGCGATTGTCGGCAACGACGACGGCGACGCGCTCGACGTCAAGCAGGTCGAGCGCCTCTTGGCCACTCTGGGCGAGGTGCACGACAAATGTATCCCCAAAAACCGCCTCGAATACGTCGAGGTTCGGCGCTTCGTCATCGACGTACAGGATAGGGTAGTCCTGCATCAAAATGCGTTCAGATGGCTGCGAACTGGTCGGCACGAGTCTGGCTCCCGGTTCAGGTTTCCACGCTGCCTACCGCCAGACCTTGGGACGTCTGAGGCGCTAGGCGGCGCTGATAATGCCTGTAATTGATGCCCGCGTCGCCCTCGTTCGGCAAAAAATCAGGCTTCTTGCCATTCAAGGCTCGCGAGTGAGCGTTCCGTGCAGCACACTCACCGAGGTGAGTATCGCCGCGCAAAGTCGCGTCACACGGAGCATGCATGTCGAGCCATTCGCAACAGGAGCCGCCCTTGGACCGTCCAGCTTGGGGTTGGGTTGAGGTCTATGTCGAACCCCACGACGAGATTCCCGACGGAGCGAGCATGCGCTTCAAGGCCAACGCAGCGCCGCGCCCCATCACGTTTATTCACTATGAGAGCGACGACGGAGACGAAGGGGTGTGGAAAATCGTCGCACCCACCGCTGAAGGCATCCCGAAGGCTGCCATGGCCTGCCCCACCGATGACTCTGGCGCAGGCGAGTCGACGCTCATTTACGGGGGCGACATGGGGTTGCGGTTGACCATGGGCGACCTGGAAGTGGCTGAGCCCTATCTCATCGTTGCGCCTGGGGCGATTGCCGACGCTGACGTGTAGCTGCGCCGCCGCCAAGTGCGAGCGATTGGCCCCAGGCCTAGTCCGTGGCGCCCATCTTGTGGATTTTCATGACGTTGCGGGCGCGTGGAAAGCGGGCGTTACCCACAACCATGACCACTTCCTCGCCGATGGAGACCTGGCCTGTCATGAGCAGCGCCTCTTCCGCCACACGAAAGAGCTCGTCGAGGGTGAATGCAGGTGGGATGAGCAACGGCGTCACACCGAAGACCGCCTGTAGCTGGTTCACAACGGACGGATCCGAGGTCAGCGCGTAGATCGGCGACTTGTTTCGCGCCTTAGAGACGTAGACTGCCGACGAACCGGTCCAGTTGAAGATGACCAATGGTCGGTTGCCCGCACGGGCGGCGAAACAGGCTGCGCGCAGCACCGTGCCGAGTCCTGACTCATCCTTTTCGGGAAAGGCGTCAGACGGTGTCGCAACAAAGAACGATGAACTCTCCACCTCGCGTGCGATGGTGTCCATGACCCGCACCGCTTCGACAGGATACTGCCCGATCGACGTCTCGCCGCTGAGCATGACCGCGTCCGTGCCATCCAAAATGGCGTTGGCCACATCGGTCGTCTCCGCGCGGGTCGGCCGGGGATTACGCTCCATGCTGTCGAGCATTTGGGTGGCCGTGATCACGATGCGGTGCCGATAAAAACCCGCACGGATAATGCGCTTTTGGTAGACCGGCACCTTCTCGAGACTCACCTCAACGCCAAGATCGCCACGGGCCACCATGACGCCCTCGCTGACCTCACAGATCTCGTCGATGCGCTCAACTGCAGTGGGTTTTTCGATCTTCGCGATAACCGGAGCGATGGAGCCGAGCCGCGCCATCTCCTGCTTGAGCAACAGCACATCGGCTGCGCGCTGCACAAAGGACAGCGCCACGTAGTCGACGCCAGCCGCCATACCGACCGCCAGATCTGCCTTGTCCTTGTCCGTCAACGCTGGGATCGACAGGGCCACAGTCGGCAGGTTGATGCCCTTGTGGGACCCCAACTCCCCCCCGTCCGTCATCTTGATGTCGACCTCGGCCGGGGCCAGGTCGCATCTCACCGCCACCACTTCGCCAGCCATCAAGCCATCGGCAAACAGCACCGGCGTGCCCGGGGAGACGTCCTGGGCCATCTGCGGATAGGTGGTGCCAATGCGGTGCCCTGACGCCTCCAGGTCTGGATCCATGACCACCGTCAACACATCACCCGGCGCGAGTTTCGTGGGCTTGGTAGCCGGTCCCGTGCGGACTTTCGGCCCCTGCAGATCGAGCAGAATCGCCACCGGCTGCCCCAAGCTCATGGCAACGCGCCGAACGCGAGCGACCTGGCGCCGAATCGAGTCATGGTCCGCGTGGGAACAGTTGATGCGACACACATCGGCGCCCGCTTCAATCAACTCCGCGAGCTTGTCTTCCTCCCAACACGCCGGTCCGAGGGTCGCGACGATCTTGGTTCTGGTCTCAAACGGCTTGGTGTTCATGGGTGTCCTCTGTGGCGATGCTCGGGAGTCTATACCACGCACCGCCGACGTCTGGACGCGCCGAGGTCGACCGATCTGCGATGGAGCGGTGATCTGTGCTAATCGGTCTGCCGTACATACGCTGGCCGACGCCCAGGCGATCACACCGGGCGGCCCAGGCAGCAACCCATCGGAGTCGATCTATGCCTTCTATCGCCCACGTGGACTACATCGAATTGAGCGCCCCCGCGACCGGCCCGGCCCGCGCCTTCTACGAGCAGGCCTTCGGCTGGACGTTCCAGCCTTACGGTGACGCCTACGCGGGGTTCTCAGACGGCGTCAAAGAGGGCGAGGCGGGGGGCATCAACGCCATGGGCGAGATGAAGACGCCCATGGTGATTTTGTACGCGGCCGATCTCGAAGCTGCGCGGCAAGGGGTCATCGCGGCAGGTGGCGAGATCCTTGGGCCAGACTTGGAGTTCCCCGGTGGGCGGCGGTTCCACTTTCGTGATCCAGCGGGCAATGAGCTGGCCGTGTGGACCAAATTCTAACCGCGCACGGCACCATCTAGGGTCACCCCGATGGGGCAGTGATCCGAGCCGAGCACATCCGCCAGGATGAAGGCGTCCTTCACCAGCTCCAGCGCGGCGGGTGAGGCCAAGATGTAGTCGATGCGCCAGCCGACGTTGCGCGCTCTGCAGTTGCCGCGCTGCGCCCACCAGGAGTAGGCCCCCTCAACGTCGCCGTGGATGTGCCGAAACGTGTCGGCCCAGCCATTTTGCAGCCAACGGTCCAGCTCTTCGCGCTCAACCGGCAAGAAACCGCTGGTCTTGTGGTTACTTTTGGGGCGCGCCAGGTCGATCTCGCGATGCGCCGTGTTGAAGTCGCCCATGACCAAAATCGGCTCGCCTGCGGCGCGTGCGGACTCCAACTTGTCGAAGAGCGCGCGGTAGAAATCGAGTTTGTAGGGCACGCGACCGTGGTCTCTGTTTTTCCCGCTGCCATTGGGAAAGTAGCCATTGGCGACCTTCAGCGCGCCGAACTGGGCTATCTGTAGCCTGCCCTCGATGTCGAACTCAGGTGCCCCCAACGAGGTGTCGACCGCGTCCGGGGCTTGGCGACTCAACAGCCCTACCCCGCTGTACCCCTTGCGCTCTGCTGGCGCCCAGTGCCCGTGCCACCCTTCCGCCTCGCGTACGTCCTTGGGCACCTGCGTGGGCAATGCGCGTACTTCTTGTAATCCGACGATGTCCGCGCCATCGCTGGCGAGCCAATCGCCAAACCCCTTCTTACAGGCGGCGCGAATACCATTAACATTCCAAGAGATGACGCGAAGGTCAGACATGGCAGCTTCTCCCTAGGCCGACAGGGCCGCAGAGGTTGTTCCATGGGCAGCCGTCGCCGTCTACCTTTGGCGGCCGGCGTTGCCCCCAGCCAACTGCGCGATCCGGCGCGAACTCTGATGACCGTGCTTGTGTCTCTGAGCCGCTCCAACCATGCTTCCTCCATGACCCAACGGCCCCCAACAACCTCTCCCCTGCCAGACGCGCCTGCCCTACCCGGCTTCTCCGACCAATCGCCGGAGCGGTGGGTTGCCGCCTTGTCCGATGCTGGCCTACGCCCGCAGCAGGCCCGCAACGCCGCCAAGCAGCTCTCACGGGCTTGGTATGACGACGGGACTGCCTGGGCCGATTGCATAGGCGAGCTGCCACGTGCGGCACGGGAGGTCGCTCCGAACGTGCTCGGCGCGCCTGCCCCGCTGACAATTTCGGAGCGCGTGACGGCCGAAGACCGCACGTCGCGTCTGCTCTTTCGTACGACCAGCGGTCACCTCATCGAGACGGTGATTATCCCGAGTGAACGCGGCGCATCGGGTGGTCGAACGACCGTCTGTGTGTCGAGCCAGGTGGGATGTGGGCGCCGGTGTGTGTTCTGCGAGACTGGCAAGCTCGGGCTCCTGCGGCAGTTGAGCGCAGGTGAAATCGTGGAGCAATTCCGCCAAGCCCGGCAGATCTGGGAGGCCGAACGAGGCCCAGCCCCGCCGATCACCAACGTCGTGTTCATGGGCATGGGCGAGCCGCTAGACAACCTGGACGCCGTCATCTCCGCCATCGAGACCTTGTGCCACGACTTCGCTTTTGGGCTGTCCGCCAAGCGCATCACGGTGAGCACCGTCGGTGTGGCGCCCAAGGTCGAGGAGTTCCTGCGGCGGACCAAAGCCCACCTCGCCGTCAGTCTTAACGCGCCAGATGACGCGCGCCGGACCGCGTTGATGCCCGTGAACAAGCGCTGCTCCATGGCTGAGCTGAAGACCGCGCTGCAAGCCGGGCTAACCAAGGGCCGTGATGTCTTGTTTGAGTACGTGCTCTTCGACGAACTCAACGACAGCCTGGACGACGCCGAGCTGCTGCGCGCTTGGCTGCAAGACGTACCCGCGCGGCTCAATCTGATCCCGGCAAACCCAGGCCCTGATCCTGCGTTGCGCCAACCGACCGCCGAGCGGGTGTGGGCGTTCCAGAAGTATTTGCTCGACCAAGGTGTACGGGCGCTGGTGCGTCATCCCCATGGGAGAGATGTCGGCGGTGCCTGCGGGCAGCTCGCCGGTACACACCGCACCCAACTCGAACGGTTGGCACACACCCAGGGGCCGCATGGGCGCTAAGTCTGAACAGCGAAAAGCCGCCATCCTGACGGCGGTGCACACCGTCGCCGACGAGGCAGGCATGTCGGGCCTGTCGATCGCCACGGTGGCCAAGGCTGCAGGCGTGCCCAAGAGCGTGGTCCTGTACCACTTCAGTTCCAGAGACGCCCTGCTAGACGCGGCCCTGAGCCAATGGACCGACAAGCTCGGCGCCAGGCTGCGCCTAGCCCTCGATCCACGCTCTCGGGATCCCCGTGACCAACTCGGCGGCTGGATCAGCGCGTTCTTTGCAACAGAGGCCGATTTGCGGGGCTGGAAGCTCTACCTGCAGCTATCCTTGGACGCACCCGGCACGCCGGCATCGGCTCGCGCGTCGACGTTTGAGCATGAGATCGAGCGGGGTCTCTCCGGATTGCTCGCCCGCGGGCACAAGCACCTCGCTTGGCGAGCGCCCAGGCCACGCGCCATGGCGACAACGCTGAGATGTTTGGTGGAAGGACTCGCCCTGGCATGCGCGCGCACCGGCGATCCAAGCTCGCTCAAGCCGGCGCAGGCCATCGCACGAAAGACTGCTCTCGATTTATTATTGAGAAGTTAGCTCTAAAGCCAGCCTAGATGCTAATCCCGAAGCAGGGCCTTGCGCCATCGGCTCGCGAGTCGTTTGAGCCACCAAGGATGCGATCGTGCCCAGGCGTTGCGCCAGCCGTGGCCTTCGCCCTCGACGCGAAGCACCTCCACGTTGAGCCCACGCAGGCGCATCTGGTCAGCGACCCGGCGCGTTCCTTCACCGAATTTGGGCCCCTCGCGACTGCCGTAGACCAGCAAAAAACGCTGCCGAGGCGAACCAAAGCCGCGCTCAACTAGATGCCGTGGATTGATGCGACGCACGGCTCTGTCGTAGGGCGGGGGCCCAACCAACTTCCGGTACACCGGGCGCCGAGGCTGCAATTTGACCGCGACCTCGATGTCCGTCGGCGACAGCGCGGCGATGAAGCCAAAAGTCTCGGGGTGGCGCAGGCCCAACGACAGCGCGCCGAAGCCGCCCATGGAGCAGCCCACCACGGCCGTCAGATCGGCGCGATCGGTGATCGGATAGCGCTTGCGCATGTCCTCCAGGTAGCTGCTCACGACGAGGTCGCCATACGGATGCCGGCCATCTGCCCAGTTGGTCCAGTAGCCGTTGCGCCCAGACGCGAGCAGCACGATGGGCTGCGGCATCTTGCCTTGTTTGACCAGCGGATCGATCAGCTCGTGCACCTTGCCGAGCGTGATCCAACCGTGTGGATACTCGCCTAGACCGTGCAAGAGCACCAAGATGGGATAGCGCCGGCCCGGCTTAATGCCGTCTTTCGGCAGGTAGACCATGTACCTGAAGCGTTTCTTCAGCACTGGTACTACAAGGTTATGATACCGAATGCGTTTTCTTGTCGTGCGATCGATATGAAGTGTGTACTTCTTCTTCGCCTTTGGGCGCGCTTTGGCGGCGTTCTTGTTGGCTGGGCGTTGAGCCCCGTTGACCACCTTGCGGTGCGCATCGACCTGAGCGGGCGCGAGTGTCGTGACAAGAAAGACTATGGCGATGTTCATGGAGAGCGCCGCACCCGCACGCGCAATGGAAGCGCCGAGGCGAGGATGTCGGAGGCTTGCAGTAGTCGGTGCCGAGTCGCTCATCAGCAGCAGGATACCACCGACGCGGTCCCCGTCCCAACTTCCCGACCAACGACCTGAAATAACCCGGCTATCAACAGCCGTCGGGTTGAGCGCTGGCATCCGCGGGCGTTGTGACGCAGACTCCCGCCTCTGACGAAGGAGATCGTGACTATGGGCGTCTTGGACCAGACCGTTGAACCCGAAAATCCGACCTCAGATGAGGCGCTTCCGGCGAATGTGCGGCGCATCGCACACGAGGGTCGGACAATTTGGTTGGTGGGTACCGCGCACGTCTCTCTTGAGAGCGTCAATGAGGTGCGCAGCCGCATCGCGGCGCTGGAGCCCGACGCCGTGTGCGTTGAGTTGTGCCAAAGCCGCTACGATGCCCTGACCGACCCAGATCGCTGGAAAAAGCTTGATATTTTCAAGGTATTTCGCGAAGGAAAGGCGCTATTTCTGCTCGCAAACTTGGCTATCGGCGCCTACCAGCGGCGCATCGGCAAGGAGCTTAACGTGGAGCCGGGCGCGGAGCTTGTCGCCGCTGCTGAAGCCGCCAATGCCAGCGGAGCGACCCTCGCGCTGGTCGACAGAGACATCCACGTCACGCTCAAACGTACCTGGGCGACCATCGGGTTCTGGCAGAAGATGCGGCTGCTGTCGGCCATCATGCAGAGCCTGATCGCGACCGAAGAGATCAGCGCAGACGACATCGAGCAGCTCAAGGCAGGCGATCAACTGCCCGACATGATGAGCGCGTTTACCCAAGAGCTACCCGAGGTGGTGGAGCCGCTTATTTTTGAGCGCGATCGCTACATGGCCAAGAAGATTCGCAACACACCGGGCGAGACGGTGGTTGCTGTGGTTGGTGCCGCGCACGTGCCGGGTATGGTGCGGGTGTTCGAGCAGGACGTTGATACAGCAGCGCTGGAAGTCATCCCACCGCCGAGCCCGCTAGTTCGGTCGTTGAAGTGGGTGATTCCAGCCATCATCATGAGCGCGTTTTACTTCGGGTGGCGCAAAGGCCAAGGCCAGATGCTCGGTGAGATGGTGTGGCTGTGGGTGGCGGCGAATTCCGTCGTGGCCGGTGTATTCACTGCGCTGGCCGGCGGAAAGCTCATCAGCGTGATTACCAGTCTCTTCAGTTCGCCGATCACCAGTCTCAATCCGCTACTGGGCACGGCGATGATCGTGGGACCCGTGGAGGCTTGGCTGCGGCGCCCGACGGTCGAAGATTGCGAGCGCATCAACGATGACGTGCAGAGTCTCGCGGGGGTGTACCGCAATCCCTTCACCCGAGTGTTGCTCGTCGCTGTGATGGCGTCGCTCGGTTCGGCGCTGGGAGCCTGGATTGGCGGGGCTTTGGTGGTGCGCTTGCTGGCGTCGTAGCGATTCCCTACGCTATTCGTGAGCGGGCGACCTCAATTGGAGCGACAACGTGCGTACACGACTCATCGCGGCCCTGATGCTGCTGACGCTGCTGCCTGGGTGCAGCTTCATGTTCATGCGACCGCCGCCGCCAGAGCAGGTGTGGCCGCGGGTCCAGTACCCGCGCTGTAGCACGACACGTGCCTGGCCGATTATCGACTCGATTTTTGTGCTGTCGACCGCGAGCCAGATGCTCATCCTGAGCAATATCGACGATAACAACGGCTTTTCGCGGTCGACGGAGGACTCCATTCTTCAGATGACCACCTCTGGACTGATGCTCCTGGCCTGGGGCGCATCGGCTTGGGTGGGCTTTGACCGCGCCGGTCGCTGCGAGGCGCTACATGGCTACCTGATGCGTCGCCCGGGCTCTCCAGGAGCACGGCCGACGCGTTGGGACTTGCAGCCAACCACACCGGCAGCGGCTACTCGCCCTGCCCCGGCAACACCAGGCACAAGCCATCCGCCGCCGGCTGGCTATCGCCCACCGGGCAAGTAAGCCCTTGAGGCTACATCTGAAGGTATGAGTGTTGGAGCGCGCCTAAACCCCGCCAAAGCGGCGGTTTCGCTGGGCGTACGTGACGAGGGCGTCATCGAACGCTGCCGCATCGAACTCCGGCCAACAGCGCGTGTCGGGTACCAACTCGGCGTAGGCGATTTGCCAGAGTAGGAAGTTGCTCACACGCAATTCACCGCTCGAACGCACGACCACATCCGGGTCGGGAATGTCGGCTGTCCACAGGCGCTCGGCGACGACTTGCTCGTTGATGTCATCGGGGTTCAGCGCTCCGGAGGCGACGTCGTGTGCGATGCGCTTGGCCGCGTGAACCAGCTCTTCTCGACCGCCGTAGCTCAGTGCCAAGACCAGCTGCATGGCTGTGTGGTCCTCGGTGGCTTCTTCCAAGAACGACACAGCCTGCCGCGCCTCTTCGGGCAGCCGTGCTTTGTCGCCAATGACCCGAAAGCGAATGTTCTTGTCGTTCAGTAGTGAGCGCTCGCCCTCGCAGAACTCGACGAGCAGCGCCATGAGTTGGCTGACCTCGTTAGCTGGCCGCTTCCAGTTCTGGGCAGAGAAGGCGTACAGCGTCAGGTAGGGGATGTGCAGCTCTCGGCAGCGAACGACCACGCGGCGGACGGCCTTTGCGCCTGCACGGTGACCATCGGAGCGGCCGAGCCCTCGGCTACGCGCCCAGCGACCGTTCCCATCCATGATCATCGCCACGTGGGTCGGTAGCTGTTCACGGGTTAGACCGCCTGGCAGCTCTCCATCGCTCACGTCTGTGTCGCCCAAGCTCAGGCCAGCTGGATCCGGATTCGGCGTCTCTACGTTGGTTCTGGCCATTGTTGGCGCATCAGCCACGTTACTTTCCAAGTTAGATTGGTGAATTAACATCGATTCGATCACGGGGCCTTCCTCTGAGGCTGCGGGAGCATAGCGGCAGGTTGCGCTACTGGCGACCCCCGGAACGTCAGGTCACCGGCGGCACGTCACCACAACAGCCACCCGTACGCCGAGATTTCAGCATGTCTGTCGATTTCTTAGAATTTGCACAAATGTGGCGGTGCCCAGCAAATCGGCGTCACCCGCCATCGGGCCTTTCGTGGAGTTGGCGCGCGCAGAACTTAGAGAGGTGAGGTCTAGGGGAGAATCCTGCCTTTTCTACGCCACTGCGCGGGCGTCAGAATCGCGGATCCCGAGGAGGTAGAGGACCGCGGACAAATCGTGCTGATTGATGGCTGTGTCCGCTTTTTCCTGCACCACGCGCTTGGCGTTGAACGCAATGCCGAGCCCGGCCCGGTCGAGCATCTCCAGATCATTGGCGCCGTCGCCGATAGCGATGACTTGCTCCAAGCTGATCCGCTCGGTCTGCGCCATGCTCTCAAGTAGGTCGCCTTTGCGCTGCTTGTCGACCACCGGTCCAATCAATCGGCCCGTCAGCTTGCCATTGCTGACCTCAAGCTGATTGGCGAAGGCATAGTCGAGACCCAGGCTGCGCGCCAAGGGCTCTGCGACCTGAATAAACCCGCCAGATACGACCGCGGTCTTGTAGCCAAGCCCCTGCAGCACCTGAACAAAGTGCTCTGCGCCGGGCGTGAGTTCGATGACGGCAAGCACATCCTCAAACACAGACTCAGGGGCGCCCGCGAGCAATTTGACCCGCTCTTCTAGGGCGCTCCCAAAGGGAATCTCACCGCGCATGGCGCGCTCCGTCACTTGCGCGACCTCATCGTAAACACCATGAATCCGAGCGATTTCGTCGATGACCTCTTGCTGAATCAAGGTCGAGTCCATGTCCATCACGACGAGGCGCTTGCTGCGACGTAACAGCCCCTCACGTTGCATGGCGATGTCCACCGGACGCGCGCTGTCGATACACAGCAGGCGGTCTTTCAACCCGCGCGCATCGGCGCTCGCTGCGCCACTGAGCAACAACTCAACCGATGCCAACGGGGCCTGCGACAAAGTCTCGATCCGGTCGATGTTGAAACCATGGTCCGCAGCAGCGCTCGCGACCGCAGAAAATACGTCTGGATCCAAACTTGCCGCCACCAACGTCAACGCCCAGCGCTGGTCGGCGGCGGGGGCGGTGGTCGCACCATCGGGCATCACCTGGAAGTCCAGTTCAATATCCAAGGCCTTTGCGTCCCAGAGCAGGTTCTTGAGGACATCCGTCGCTGAGGTGTCGCCGAGCTTCACCAGCCAGTGGAGGATCAAGCGTCCATGAACGACGACCTGCTCCACCTCGAGCAACTCAGCCTTCGAGCTCGATAGGCTCGCCGCCATGCGCGCGGTGATACCTGGCTGGTCTTTTCCGGTCGCCGTGATCAATAGGGCGTCGGTGGTCTTCGTCATCTGATTCTCCAACATTGGCCCCAGAGAGCCGATGTGCAGGGTGCCATTTCCTCAGGTCAACGGGATGACCAGGGATGTCGGTGGCTGCTACTTGGTGATGTTCTTCGACTTGAGGGTGTAGATCCCGCCGCCATCCTTGTTGTTCGTGAACATCGCCCGCTTGGTGTCGTCGCCCTTGAGGTAGATGTCGAATGCCGCGAGGGCGTGCTCGGCGATGGTCGCGTGGGTCTGCGCCATAGTGGGCTTGGCATCGGCGGCGCAGAGCTGAGCTATCATGGTCTTGATCTGGGCCGGGGCCACGCCACTGAGCTCGCACATGTTGGCAAACGAGTAGTGATTGCCGCCCTGAATCGTCAAAAGCGCTGTCTCGCCGGGCAAATCGGCGAAAAGTGGCTCCGCTTCCTTCGTCGCTGGCGTCAGCGTGTCGTTGTTCGACGCCATCATGACCACAGGGACCTTCAGCTTCTTGGCGCTCGCATGTGACAGCACCTTGGCCCCGTACAGCGCGTGGGCCAGCGGTACGGCCACGGCGATACGTTTGTCACCGAAGTTCCAAGGTGCCTCTCCGATGACTTTGGTCGTTTCGCAAACTGGCTTGCCGACCGGCGTGGCGCAGTCGACGGTGGCGCCCATGGGCATGTCGATTTGAATGCCCGTCATCGCCAGCGTCGTGTAGCCGCCGAAAGAGTGGCCCGTCATACCGACTTTATCCTTGTGAACCAACCCCTTGAGCCAAGCGGGGTCCTTCGCTGTAGGTGTCATGACGCGGTCGATAGCCGCTTTGATGTCCAGCGGCCGCCACAAGCTCATGACAGCGCCCAGGTTGTTATCGATGTCGAGCGTTGTATTACCCACATGGTCAGGCGAGACGACGACGTAGCCATGGGCAGCTAGGTACTCCGTCAAGAACACCGATTGGCTCTTCACGCCACCGTTGCCGTGGCTGAAGGCGATCAGCGGAAACTTGCCTTCAGCGGCCTCGACACCCACCAAGGCGCTGCGGGGCGACTTGACGAGGCCGAGCATGTACTTGGCCACCTCGCCCTTGCCGCCGGTGATTGCCGGATACCAAATCTGTGTCGGCAACTTGCGGCCGTGAGCGCCGATCGTCTCGAGCTCGATCACACCGACCGGATAAACCTTCGCGTTCGCAGTCCCGGCATCATCACCGCCTGCGCCATCGTCGGCGCGTCCGGCGTCACTGTGGCCGGCACCATCAGCGCCAGCGGCTCCGTCAGCGATGCCGGCGGCGTCCGCTTGGCTGCCGGTGGCGGGTGTGTCGGAGTCAGTGCCGCAGCCTGTGCCGATAAAGAGGAGAGCAAGCGCTATGACGAGTCGTTTTTTCATGGCGGGAACCTACATGGCGCCGTGGGCTCTTCCAAGCGCCGGCACCCTCAGGAGAAAGGATGACACCTAGTTGTCATGATCGGACGCTTCGAGTCGGTCGAGCCGCGCGGCCATGGAGCGGCGCTGTTGCTCGGCGCGCATGAGTTGGTCGCCTAGCTCAGCCACGACGTCGTTGAGCTCGGCGACGAGCAGCTCTAGGTCCATGTAGCGGCACTGCAAGTCGACCAACTGCGCTTCAACGGGCTGAACATCTGACACGATTGTCCTTTGGAAGGGGGAGGCGCCGAGCAACCTATTTGGGCATACGGTCGCGGAACGCAAAGGCGTCAGCGCCACTCAAGCGAGCCTGCAGACGTCCATCTGGGCCGTAGACGTCCAGTACGGGTAAGGTCGGCGCGTCAGGGAGGTATTTGAGCCACTCCGCCTTCCGCCAAGCCGTCGCGTCGAACTTCTTGAATACGACGTTGGCGGGCTGAGTCTGCTCGTAGGCGTGCACGACCTTGTCGAGTTTGAGGCACGGTTTGCACCAGCTCGCCCAGTAGTCGACGACGGTCGTTTTGCCCGGCACCAACAGCGCTGCGATCTCGGGGTATTTTGGCTTTTCGCCCACTTTTGTGGCGTTTTCGGCCGCCTTTAGGCTCTCCGCCGTCGCTTTATTCTTCACGAACATGCCCTTGGTCCCCGGGGCTGCGCCTTTGGGGGCCGGCGCTGCTTCCCGGGTGCCCGGCGCTGCTTCCTTGGCGGGCGTCGTCGTTGCGGACGCACCCGCGGTCGCACCAGCAAACGCGGCACCGCCTCCAACGCCAAAGGTGCCCGACAGCGTCACCCAGACCGATGGGTTGGCGACCACTTGCACACCCACCACGTCCCGATGCACGGGGATTCGCCCCGACACGCTGAGGCCGAACCTGTCGCCCAACACCACCTGTAAGGTCGGCATAACGGTGACGAAGTCGCCGCCGCCATTGAGAAAGTTCTCGCGCTCGCCGTACAGCACTTCAGTGCTGCGCCCCCGCCACTGGTATTCGCCCATCAGCGAGGCGTTGAGTCTGCCCTCAATGACCACGCCATTGATGCCAACGGTGTTGCGCACTTCAGGCCCCCACCCAAACTCATCTGGTGCATAGTTGAGGGCAAATCGCGTGTTGATCGCCGCGTAATACCCGATGCGCGCATTGACCGAACCAAACGCCTCCAGGTCGGCGAGCAGCCACCACGACCCACGGCCCACGGACAGATAGCGTCCAGTGTCGTTTGTGACCTCGGCTGAGGCATCATCGGTCTCTTCTTCGCCCCAGCCGCCACCGCCAAAGCCACCACCGAGGCCAGTGTCACTGAAGACGGTTGCGTCCGTGCTGTCTCGCTCTACATAGACGCCCGTCGGTGCAACGACGCCGGCACTGAGGACGACCTTGGGCCCCGAACCGCCCCAGAGCTGACTGACGTCCTGGCGCAGCCGAAGCTCAAGGTCGCCAAAGCCCTTGTCCACGCCACCGCCGAATCGGCGCTGGTTGTCGAGCCGCGCCCACGGCAACACCATGGACATCGACGAGCCCCACGGCGCCTCCACGGCAGCCGTGAGGTTCAACAGATGCATCGTCATCGAAAAGTTGTCGAAATTAACGGTCTCTTCGTTGCCTTCGAAGTAGGCATTGCTCGTCAACCAGCCGTAGCCGAGGCCAGCACGAATCCGAAAGCCCTTGTCGTCCCCGCTCTTGGCCATGGTACGGGAGAGGTCATTGTCTCCCGACGCAAAGGCGGGGTTGCCGCAGCTGACGCATTGCGCCGTCGCAGCACCGGTAGTCCCGAAAGTGACCAGGGCGAAGACAATCGCTGCCCAGCGCTGCAGACGAAGCTGCAGAGAGATGTGAGCTAGCCGCGCCATGGGAACCCTACTTGCCGAGCGCTTTGAGCTGCTTATTGATCTCGTTGATCATCACACTCTTATTGTAGCCGTTGCTCTTCCAGAGAACCTTCCGCGTTTTGGCGTCGATCAACATGTTGAGTGGAGTAGAGCCGCCTGTATTCCATTGAGCGGAGAAACGGTTCGGGTCCATACCGACTGCGCCAACGGGCTTCAGTTGCTTCTGCCACTCTTTGAGCAGCGGGAAGGTCATCAACTGACCGGGCTTGGCGCCGTCGAATAGAATCTGGAACAACTCCACCTTGGCGCTGCCGAAGTTGATCATCCACTTCGACATGTCGATCGTCTCAGCTTGACACGCGGAGCACCAAACGGCGGTCACGTTGACCAACAGTAGGGTGTGGAATTCCTCGAAGTCACTGAGGCGGATGACGCGCGGGTCCTCGTCGTGGAGTAGACCGTCACCATCGATATCGACCATGCCGACCATGGCAAAGTCGTCCATGACCGAGCCAACCTCATACATTGGGTGAATGTCGCTGACACACTTGGGCATCTTCTTGTCTGCTGGGACACAGGCCTGCTCGCCAGCGGCGCTGATCTTTTGGCAGTTGAATCCCGATGCACAGGACTTCGTACATGGCAGCGCGCAGAAAGCCTCTTTTGTGTGGTTGTACTGCAAGCATTTACCTTTGCCGCACTGGCCACCCTCAAGCGGGTTACAGGGGTCGCACTGCTTGCCGGTACCGATACAGGTGTTGGCCGCGTGGACGCACTGGAAGCCCGCCGTGCCGCCGAGGTCAGTGCATTTTGCAAAGCGCGGGCAGCGCGTATCTCCCTGCTTTGCGCAGGGGCTGGTGCAAAATGAGCCTGTCGTCATCTTCACGCAGGCGCCGCCGGCGGGGCATTGCGAGTCATGCTGGCACTCACCACAGAAGGCGCGTTCGACGCAGATGTTGCCGGCGCCGGGTACGTCAATGCAGCGGAAGGTCCCGGGGCAATCCGTATCAGCAGCGCACGCTGCCGTGCAGAAGGCCTGGGCCGAGTAGGCGCGGCCAACACACTTGAGGCCGTCAGCGCACTTGCCGTTGGCGCCGCAGTCCGCACCGATAGCGCTGCTAAATTTCGGAGGGGTGCAAAGCAAGCGCTGTTTGGCGTCTTGACTGCACAATTGGCCCTTGCCGCAATCGGCCGATGCCGTGCAGGTCTTGGAGCAAGCGCCGGCATGGCAGACATTCGAGTCGCAGTCGCCATCAGCCTTGCACGCCTTCGCGACAGGGTTGGTGGAACCTGAATCCTGGGCTCCGCCTGCACTGCCGGTGTCTGTGGCCGCGCCTGCGTCGGAGGTCGCGGCAGTATCGCTGCCGGTATTGACGGTGGCCGCACCACCCGTTTCACCTGCACAACCGGCGACGAGTAGCGAGAGCGCGAGAGCGCAGGAACGAACGAAAAGCGTCATGGTTTGGACTCCGTTCCGACCGAAGGGGTGAGGTCGGCGCCACCCGGTGAGGCGGGTCAAGCGGGCGGAGGGTACGCGGCATGCGGAGTGGTGTGCAACGAAAGTTCGTGAAGGATGCGTCAAAGCTGCCATTTCCGGCCGTGCATGGGTGCAATTTTCCGGTTCAGCCCCTCATTGAGGCGGCCACGAAACAGCTGCCACGAAACAGCTGCCACGCGCGCCGATGTACAGCGCTACGCCCACGGCAACTGCCACGCACTACCAGGCCAAACGACGCCGCCGACCCCAATCGCCACCGCAGCGACGACTCGCCAGCGTGTCCCGGTGGATGGCACCACTCGGGCTGCCAAAGCGGCGGCGATGACGGCCAACGGCGCTATCGCTGACGAAACAGAGACTGCCGGGTGTCCGGATGCACCCGTCGCCAACACGACACCGACCGTGAGGCCAAGCGCGAGTGCGCGGTCGATGCGACCGCCCCAGCGCAGGCCGGCGCCTATGCCGACGCCCACGACCGCCAGTGCCAACGGCGCTGCAGATAGTCGCTCGAGCCAGCCGCTCGCGAACACCGACGCCGTGCCGCCGTCGCCACCGCGGGAGAGTATGACCCATAGCAGCAGCGGTAATACGCCCGAGATCAATGCCTTTATCGCTGGCGTGCGCGGCCGAAGTCCGGCGCTCATGGCGAGCACAGGCGGAACGGCGACCCACCCTGTATCCAAGTCACACAACAGCGCGGCCGAAGCCAAGACGGCTGCCAGCCGAATCTCACGGGGCATCGGCATGCGCACGGCCGCCAGCCAAGCGCCGATCACCAACAAGGACGACAGCGCTCCCGGCGATGTACCCACAGCCAAACCGACCACGGCTGGTGATACGGAGAGCACCAGGCCAAGGAGGAGCCCCGTTCGCCAATTGCGGGCGATAGCGATGGTGACAGCTGCGATACCCACGACGAGGAGCGCGGAGGCCAACACCGTGACCCCGATCGGTCCGCCGATGACATAGCCCACAGCGCTCAGGGCAAACCAAATCGGCTGCGCGGCGAATGCGTGCCCCAGCTGATCCGCTGGCGCACCATCTGCAAGCAGGCCGGAAAGTCGGGCGAAAAGCGCTGGATCGACTTGCGCGGCGTGCACTGCAAGAAGACCTATCCACCCAATCAGAAGGCAGAGGCGCAACCATCGCGTGAGCCCAGTGCCAAGACGCAACTGCGGGCGCACGGCTCGGTCGCCAAGAAGATGGCGGAGGGCGGGAGGCGGGCCTGGTAGGGGGGCAGACACGCGCGCACGCTAGCGCGGGCCTCGGGGATAGACCAGCCAGACCCAGCCAAGGAGAATCTTCGGTGTCCCAACCGGAGTCAGGTGTGTGTGCCGTGGGCAGGGTCAGTCGTGCGCGCCTTCAGCAACACCACGCGGGCGTTGCTGCGGCAAGACAGCGCGCGATTGCCATCGATTCTTACCAGCGCAGGTGCGACGTGATCCGCTTCATGACCCACGGTGCGTACCCGACCCGTCAGCACGAACAGCCAGGCGGTGTCGGCTGTGGCCTCTTCCATCGCCCCCTCCCGCAACTGAAGATGAGGCCGGCCACAGATCCAACCGACGCGCTCGGCGCGGTTGAGGTGGCGGAAGGCGCTCAAGGTACGCAAGTGATTGTCGAACCTCCGCTGAGCGAACCCGTCCCAGACCTTGTCGCTGAGTTCTTGGTTGCCTTCCATTAGCCCGTCAAAAGCAGCCCGCCCGAGCCGAACCAACGTGACAGAGGTGGCCGCACGAATAGACGCAGTCCGCCGTTCGCCCGTGAGCAGGGCCATCTCGCCGAGGATGTCGCCACCGCCCAGTACATCGACCAGCTGCTCCCCTGCCGGACTGTCGATCAAGATCTCGGCTGCCCCCCGTGAAATAGCGAACATCGCGTCGCCATGGTCGCCCTGTCTGAAGAGGTACTCACCCGGGGGCACGACGACCATATCGGCAGACGCTGCAAGATGTGCGCGGGAGTCGTCATCGAGCGGTTCCAGCAGCGGGATATCAGCCAAAAGCGCCGCCGCCTGGGGGAGCGCACCCGTCGTCGGGCTCATCGCCAGCCGCACCATCTTCTCTTCGACCTCAGCCTTGAGCGTCACCGCCAGCCCCTCGTCAATCGCGCCACGATGGGCGAGGTGTTCGTACTGCTCCCGCTCGAAATTCAGCGCGATCCGCTGCGCCAGGCGGGTCTCGATGGCTTGGCTTGTCTCGGGCAGATTGACCCGCATCTCCTCTAGTCGTTCCTTGGCGGTGCGCATGTAGCGGGTGTAGGTCTCTCGAATTTCGGTCGCCACTTCTGGGCTCACGTCGGCAATCGCCGGCAAGGATGCGAGCACTTTCTTGGCAGCCGAACTCTCCGCGCGAGCGAGGTCGTACTGCAGCATGAGGTTGTCGAACTCGAAGGACGCGTAGAACCCCCGCAGTCCTGCCCGCCGCCGCAGCAGACGTGTAACCAGCGCTCGGATACCGCCCGGCATGGGCGCGCGTCGGTCGGGCGCCTCAAGACGGCCCAAGACCACACGATCGCATTGCAGGTTGATCTCGTGGTCCAGCACCTTCACCGCGCCGCTGCCCAAGGTCCCGCTGGCAAAGGCGTCCCAGTAAGCCAACCGCTCGACGTTGAGCATCTGTAACCAGTAGCCTTTTTGGCGCTCAGTGACCGGGAGCGCCGCCAAGCTGGTTTGGAGAGCGTCGATCTCTCGCTTGAGGGTCGTCCGTCTGCGCCGCACGTCGAGCTCAACGTCACCCCAAGAGACCGTACGCAGCTCTCGAGATGTACGTACATGATCGATGGTGTGAAGCACGTGATCGAGGACCGCCGTGCGAGCCGACAGAGCCGCTAGCTGCTCGGTGAGTGGGGCTTTGTCGTAGCCTAGACGACTGAGCAGCGGCGCCATGGTCATGCCGTTGACCGCGATCGTCATAAAGACCACGCCAGCGCCCAAAATGAGCACCTGATCGCGGATCGGCTCGGGAATGTCGGTGTTCGCAGCGATCACCAGGACGAGGGACATGGACACCGCGCCGCGCAGCCCCCCCCAGGCAACGACGACCCCATCCGTCGCGCTGATGTGGTCGCCGACCAGGTTGGCGAGCGGACGAAAGAGGAACACCACGCCAAATCGGATAACCATCACGGCAATGTAGAGCGTGACGATGAGCCCCAGATCGGACAGGCTCGCGCCCTCCACCTGTGTGCCAATGACCGCGCCGACGAGAAAGAAGATGAGCGTGTTGGCGAGATAGGCCATCAACTCCCAGAAATGGTGCAAAAAATGGCCGATTTCCGGGGAAATGCGGGTTCGCGCTGGCCCACCGAGCCACAGCCCCGCCGCCACCAGCGCCATGACGCCGGAGACGTGCAGCAAGCCTTCAGCGACAAACATGGCGGCGTAGCCCAGCACAATCGTCAGGGTGATCTCGACCATCGGATCGTTGAAAACGCGGCCCAGCCACCACCCCAGTAGGCCAGCGAGAACCAGACCGACCAGAAGACCGCCGACCACCACCATGACGAAATGGGCCAACGTGGCCCCGCCACCGTGAAAGCGCTGACCAATGGCGAGCTCCAGCAGTACGCCAAACACCACAATGGCCGTACCGTCGTTTAGGAGCGATTCACCTTCGATGAGGTGGGACATCTTTTTGCTGACGCCCAACTCGCGCAACAACGCCACCACAGCCACGGGATCGGTCGCGCTGATCAACGCGCCGAAAACAAAGGCCAGCAGTAACGCCCCGTGCGCCACGTTGACGCCACCAGCCGCTGCCTGCTCGGCATACGCACGCTGCCAATCCCACCCAAAGGGACCCAGCAGCGCGAACAGCACACCGCCGGTCAGCCCTGTGGCCAGCAGCAATGCGGGAGCGGCGTAGACGATGGCCGGCCCTACGGTCTTTTTGAAGGTGTGCAGATCGATCGCAAACGCCGACTCAAAGATGAGCGCTGGAAGGAAAACGAACATAATCAGATCGGGACTAATCGTGCGGGCGCTGCCCATAGCGAAGATCAGATATTCGCTTGGATGGGGGTGATAGTGTGGGTCAGAAAAAGCCGCCATGACGTCTTCAAGCCCGAAAAATGGCTGTCGTAGCGCGATTCCAACTGCGAGACCGATCGAGAGCATCGCAATGGTGTAAGGAAACTTGAGACGGGCCGCCAAAGCGCGGGTGCCAGCGCCAATAGCGAGGGCAACACTCGTGATGATCACCACCGCAAACTCGGTGCCGTGATGCATGCCGCACTCCCCTGAGTGACTGTTCCGGACATCCCTATCGGGCGAGACGCGCGCCCTTCGCCGATCAGCGCCCTGCCGTGGCAGCACGCGTCACTTGATCTGCGCGCGCCTCAGGCTAGCGCGGAACGCTGACGATGCAAACAGAGCCTCAACCAGTATCCCCAATGGCATCATGGCGTTGATCCGACCGCGCAAGTTCCGATGATAGCGGCTTGCCAGCGCAGCAACCCGTCGATACGGTCCTGGACTCGTATCAGTGAATGTTGCGGAGGCCTGTTGTGCCGCCGCACCCTGGGGGGGATTGTTGTGCCTCACTCTCTTCTATCGACGCGCTGCGACAAAGTCGGCGCTATGGTCGGCTTGTTGCTCGTCTGTACAGTCGCTTTGGGCGGCTGCGGTGGCATCAAATTTACCCGTGCATCGGGGGCGTTCAAATACCGCGCGCTACCAGTGGGAACCCCGATTCAGTCGGTGGAACGCGCTGCCCTGCTTCCCAAGCCCACGGCCCACATTGGCACGCTGGTCTGGGCGGTGGAAACCCGCACCGACCCCAAACCCAACACAGCGCTCGCCGAAACGAAATTCGGTAAATTTGCTGCGCGTTATGGCTGTGACGCAGTCGTTGGCCTGATCGCCAAGACGATAGCGAAGAAGGCCACCAAAAAGGTCAAGAAGATGGGGAGCGACGGCAAGTACGTGTACAATAAGGTCGAAACAACAACGTACACGCACACCTACACCGCCCACTGCGTTCGGACCGCGAAGGCGCCGGGAGGCCTGGCCGACGGCGCGAGCAGCGTGCCGCCACCAACGCCTCCACAGCCTGAAGCGACCAAAGCAGATGGCTCCGCTGCGGAGTCCAAGACGAAAAGTGATAAGAGCGACGACAAATTCAAGCCGAAAGCTGAATCAGACCCAGACGTCCTGGCCGTCTGGAAGGCGCTCAAGCCGTACAGCGGCACGATGCTCAAAAATTGGAAGAAAGCGCTCGCCGCACCTCCCGCCTCTGCCCACGATGTTCTCGGTGCTTTTTCGGAGTTGATGGTCCAGGTCAGCGGTCCGACGGGCATCTGGCGCCGCACGGTTCCCCATGAGTGGTTTGGCTGCAAGGCGCAGCCCAAGCAGGAGCAATGCACGAAGGTCGCCAAGGCAAGTGCCGAGTTTGCGCCATGGGACCGATTTCAGCGCGCCATGGAGCGCCAGTCCCCGAAAGGTGCGCGTGGCTGGCTCAAGCGAAATCGACGTCGGTTGTTGGCCTACATCGAGCGCTACGTGCCCAGGGCACCAAATCTGACTGGGATTCAGCAGACACCCCTGTATATTGAGAAGGTTCGCTAACCGAAGTTTGAGGTCATCATGCTCATCGGCCGCGTCTTTGCCGACAGATATCGCGTCGAGGCCCTGCGGGCTGACGGACCTTATGGACAGGCCTACAAGGCGTGGCGAGTCGATAATGCTGCCCTCGTAGAATTGCACGTGCTGTGGCCGGAAATCTCTGGTAGCTCAGGCGCCTCGGAGCGGTTCTATCAATTGATGGAGCGCTATAGCCAATTGCGCAGCGTGGCTGTTCGCACCCCGATTGATTTTGGCGTAGCGGATGACCGGAGCCTGTACTTTGTCTACGACCTGATCGAGCGCCCAACGCTGGCGGAGGCGGTGGCCGGCGGAGAAGGCTTGCCCGCGGACCGGGTCGCTGAAATCGGTCGGTCGGTAGCGGAAGCCATTGGCTCGCTGCACGACGCTGGGCTAACCCACGGTGGGCTCACGGCCCGGTGCGTGACCCTAGTGGGCGGCGCCGCATCCGTGAAAGTTGGGTTTTCGGGTATGTCTGAGTTCTTGGCCAGAGCGCCCCTGCCCGACGAGCGGATCGCGGGCCTGGATCGAGATTTGCTGGGACTCATCCAACGCGACGGCGTACGAGGCACTCGCACGACGGGGGGAGCGCCACCATCGGATATTCATGCGCTGGGGGCGCTGCTATTTCGCGCGGCAACCGGCGCATCGCTTTACGATGTGCTGCACGACGCGATGCCCACTCCGGCAGGCCGAGATCGCGCTATTGAGGGCGCGCTGTCGGGGGTTCAGGACGATCTCGCCGAGGTGGTTCGGGCCGCGACCTCCGAGCGACGCGACGGACGCTTTCAGTCTGCGCGCGCCATCGCCGGTGCGCTGCAGAGCCTGTTCGACGACAGCGGGGATCTGCCGCCACCACACCCCTCTGCGGCACCGCTCGAGCGTCCACCCCCGGCCCCGGACGCGTTCGGCCGCCGACCAAGTTCACCGGAATTGAACGCGTCGCCCCGATTGTCCGTGGGGACCGGTACGCAGACAGCCGGGATGAACGAGCTCGCGGACGCGGGCAGTAGCGGAACGACGGACGACCCGAAAGCGGGGGGGTTGAGGGGAATTCGTAGCTTCGGTGCCGTACCTAGCGATCCCGACGAAGGCCAGCACATCGATTCGGTGGTCACAGATCTGCCCGACAGTTTGCCCGCTGCACACGGCGCGCGTGCCAGTGAAACTCAACGCGATCTAGGCGGAGACCCTTCCCTCGTTGCGCACCAACCGGAGGATCTAGCGGAGGCAGAGACCGTTGAGGTCCGAAGCCCAACGAACTCCGAGACCCCAGAACGACCGGCATCGGCCGACAACGGGGCCGGAGGCGGCGTCGTAATCCGGGTCGCGGCTGACATGCAACGGGATCGCTTGAAGACGACGATCGGCCAGAGTCACGTGGAGCCTTCGACGCTCACGGGTGGCGCATCCGACCCGTGGGGCGGCCTACCGGACGAGGCACCTCCCGCCCAGCGGTTGGACCACGACCAACAAGGAGACGACCAGCCGCCCAGTCACCCGACCATCCGTAGTACGCGGCGCAAGACGGTCACTGCGGGTGGACTCCCGAATACACCCGCGGATGCACGTGACAGTAGCGACGCACACACACCATTCGCCGGCAGTCGCTCTACGTCCCCATCGGGAACGGAGTCCTTTCTCGCCAAGTTGCCCGAGCGTGTCCAAGTGCGCGTGAATTCGAGCAGTGCCGAACCTGCTGCCGAGGTCGTGGAGCCCGTTGGCACAGCACACCCGCTGATGCAGGCCAATGTCGCGGCTCGGGAGCCCAGTGGCGACCAAACTCCTGCGAAATCGGCGGCCGACGTCTCCTATCGTCGCAGTCTCAACTACGACGACCTGGCCTACCGACACTCGTCGCACATGCGCCCCGGCAACGAAGGCTCCAGTGACTACCGCGATCGCCCACTCAGCAGCGACTATTACTCACCAGAGACCCATCAGGTACCGCCCCATCGTGTTGTGCCGACGGACACCGACTCCGAGGGCGACTTGCTGCCACCCAAGCCACCGATAGCCGCGACCCACGCGCAATCTCCGGCTGCCAAATCGCACGATGGCGAAGAGCTCTTTCCGTGGGATGATGGCTATGTCGCCCAGAACGAGAGGACGACGCAATCGTCGAATGACCGATCGGACAATGCCGCCCCGGCGAGCGGAATCGGCAAGGCGGTCGACGATAGCGGCTTTTTCCAGCATCAAGCCGTCGAAGACGAACTCAATGAACTGGAAGAGGGCTCCGTCAGCACTCCGATGATCGAGGCCCAGCGCATTCCGTGGCGGTTGGTTGCGGTGGCGGCTGTCATCGTTGCGCTGGTGGGCGTGGGGACGGCCTGGCAGGCCGGCTTCATCCGCGCGCCCAAACAGCGAACAGCCTCTGGCCCCAGCGCAGTGGCACAGGCGCAAGCACCCGCTGTCGCCGAAACAGCGGCAGGCGCCTCGGCGTCCGGCAAGCGAGAGGCTCAACCAGCTGGCAACGCAGCCAAAGTGGCGCAAGCAGGCGATGAATCCGGGGTCGGTGAGCCCAAAGCAGCTGCTGCGGAGGCGGCGCCTTCCGCGGACGATCCAGTGGCCGTTGCGAAGGTCGCACCGGAGGGCCGCGTCGCGCCTACCGAACCGGGCGCACCGGCGGCAACCGACAAGATCGCTGCAAAGGCAGGAGAGACGCAAGGCCTTGGAAAAACGGTCGAAGCGGCCACCACCAAACCCGGGGAGACGCCTCTTGGCGCCGTCGCAAAGGCTGATGACCCGGCGGCGGTG
>JAGSHB010000195.1 GCA_023954815.1 Myxococcales bacterium
GACCGCCACAGACGCTGGCACTGCCACGGACTCAGCCTCCGACAGCGGCAACACGGGTAGCGACGCCGTCGTGGGCTCCGACACGGGCGCCGCCAGCGACGCTGGCTCAGCTACCGACGCCGGCTCAGCTACCGACGCCGGCCCAGCTACTGACACAGGCGCCACCAAGGCCGTATCCCTGAGCAAGGACGTCATGCCGATCCTCAGTGAGAACTGCGGCTTCTGCCACAACGCGAAAGGCATTGGACCGGCTGTGGCCAACAAGGTCTACTACAAGACCAAAGCCAACGTGCTTGCGCTGAGCGGCATGGCCTACACCCCAGGCGACAGCAGCAAGAGTGGCCTTATTGGCATCCTCAAGCAGGACTTCGGCGTCGGTCAGGGTAAGACGCTCATGCCACCGCCCAAGTCCGGTCGCTCGAAGGTGTCCGCCGCAGACATCGCCATCGTCGCCAAGTGGATCGACGAAGGTGCCAAGGACAACTAGTCAATTAGCTGATTTGCAGGAGGCCTGGCTGCCTGCTTAGTTGTGTGGGACAAGGCCGTCGTACCCTCGGGTGCGACGGTCTTGTCGCCTTTTTGCGGGCGATCACCAGGGAGAGTGGAGATGGACTACAGGCTCATGGCGTCGACCTTTGCGCTCGTGTTTCTCGCCGAAATGGGAGACAAGACGCAGCTTGCGACGATGAACTTGGCCGCAGGCTCGTCTTCGCGCTGGGCCGTATTTCTCGGCTCTGCGGCGGCCCTGGTGGCGACGAGCGCAGTGGCGGTATTTGGAGGCGAAGCGCTCGCACGGATCATCGATCCAATCTGGCTCAAGCGCGGCGCTGGCGTCCTGTTCATCGTCATGGGGCTGATGTTCTTGCTGAGCAAGCCCGAGTCTTGAGCAAATTTTAGGCAGTGACGTCGTGCGCGTCTCGACTCTGACGTCGCCCAATCCTATGGTCTGAGCCATGGCAGTTGAACGCGCAGCGCAGCACTTCGAAGGGTTGAGGGCAGAGTTTGGCGCCTTGCGCGATCCAGACGGGTTCGTGAGGCGTGATCTCGCACTGCCCGTACGCGCGGACACGGAGCTGACGGGCCGGCTTGCGCTGCAGCTATTTGAAAGTCAGCTCACCAGTCGCTGCGTCGATCTCGCGGCCCGATGGATGCGTGCAGAGGGCAAGGGCTACTACACGATCGCGTCGTCCGGCCATGAGGGCAACGTCGTGCTCGGCGCCTTGGCGGAGCCCACCGACCCGTGGTTCTTGCACTATCGCTCCGGCGCGGCCGTCATTGAGCGCTGCGGTGGCCGGGGTGGTACGCCGATTTTCGACCTGTGCCTATCTCTGCGCGCGGCGGCTTCTGAGCCGATTTCTGGCGGTCGGCATAAGGTTTTCGGCAACCGCGATCGCTGGATCTTACCCCAGACCTCGACCATCGCCTCGCACTTGCCCAAGGCCCTCGGCACGGCCTTCGCTATCGACCGCGGCGGTGTGCTCGATGGGGTCAAACTCGCGGTCGATGACGACGCCATCGCGCTCTGCAATTTCGGGGACGCCAGCCTCAATCACAGCACCGCTCAGGGCGCCATCAACGCGGCGCGTTGGGCGAGGTATCAGCACGTGCCGCTGCCGCTGCTGCTGGTCTGCGAAGACAATGGCTTTGGTATCTCGCTCAACACCCCCGGCGGTTGGGTCGAGGCGGCGATGGGCCATGGGCGCGGACCGCTGGTGTATGTGGCGGCGGATGGCTTGGACCTGCCGGCGGCCTATGATGCCGCGAAGCGCGCGATCGAGACGTGTCGGTTGGAGCGTCGGCCGGTGTTTCTGCATCTCAAGACCGTGCGACTGTTCGGTCACGCTGGCTCCGATCTGGAGGCTGCCTACCGGACGCCGGACGAGATCAGAGCGACCGAGGCGCAAGATCCGGTTCGCCAGACGGCCCTCCTGCTGCTCGCACAACAGGTGCTGCGCCCATCCGAGCTGTGCGCGTTGATGGAAGAGACCTACGCCCGCGTCTTTGCCGCTGCCGCCGAGGCCGCTGAGCGGCCGCAACTGCAGCGCGCCGCCGAGGTGATGGCTCCGCTGCCGCCGCTGCCTGCCGTAAAGCCTCATTCGTCGTCCATATCGCTGCCGGCAGGCGCCGTTCAAGAGGGCGAGTCGGCTGGCTCAGAACTGGGCACGACGCACACCGAGCGCGCCTATCCATTGGCCCGTCTCATGAACGACGCGCTCGCTGAAACCCTACAAAATCAGCCTAATAGCTTGGTTTTTGGTGAAGATGTGGGCGGCAAGGGTGGCGTTTACGGTGTCACCCGAGGCCTGCAGAAACGCTTCGGCGCCAAGCGGGTGTTTTCCACGTTGCTCGATGAGCAGACCATCTTGGGGTTGGCGCTCGGCGCGGCTCAGATTGGGTTGCTGCCCATCCCAGAGATCCAGTATCTGGCCTACCTGCACAACGCCGAGGACCAACTGCGCGGTGAGGCGGCGTCCCTGTCGTTCTTCTCCGGCGGGCAGTTCACCAACCCCATGGTCGTGCGTATCGCCTCGTTCGGCTACCAGAAGGGTTTTGGCGGCCACTTCCATAACGACAACTCCATCGCCGTGCTGCGGGACATTCCAGGCCTGATCATCGCGACGCCGGCCCGCGGTTCCGACGCGGTGCGCATGTGGCGGCAGTCCATCGCCCTGGCCCAGGAGACGGGGCGCGTGGTGGCGTTTTTGGAGCCCATCGCGCGCTATCACACCCGGGACTTGCTGGCAGGCGGCGACGGGCTGTGGGCTGATGTGATGCCACCGGTGAGTGAGCCGACGCGCATCGATGAAGTGGGCCAGGGGCGGTGCTATCTGAACGGTCCGAATCCGCCAGATGCCCCGTCGCCAGATGCCCCGTCGTCTGACGATCTCACCATCGTGACCTACGCCAACGGGGTCTATCTCTCCTTGCAGGCAGCGGAGATCTTGCGCAGGGACCACGGAATCTCCGTCCGTGTCTTTGACCTGCGCTGGCTGGCCCCCATGGATGTAGCCGGAGCGGCGCGCCATGTCGGGGAGACCGGCGGCCGGGTGTTGGTCGTTGATGAGGGGCGCAAGACCGGCGGTGTCGCAGAAGCCATCATCACGGGTTTGGTCGAGCGCGGCGTTGTGAGCAGTCACATGGCGCGGCTGTGCGGCGAAGATACGTTCATCCCGCTGGGGCCGGCTGCGGAGCTGGTGATGCCCTCGGCCGAGACCATTGTCCAAGCCGCTGTGGCGCTCGTTGCCCGGCCATCCAGCCCGAAAGCCGTCACTGCGCCTGACGGAGGTGCCCGATGAAGCGCGCCCTCCTCATCTGCCCGGGCCGCGGCAGCTACGGCGCCGCCGAGCTTGGCACCCTCAAGAGACTGCCCCACCGGGAGCGGTGGCAGGACGCCCTGACAGCGGCCGACGGTTGGTGTGAGTCCAATGGGATGCGGGCCATCAGCGCACTGGACACCGAGCCGCGCTTTCGCCCCTCCCTACACCTGCGCTCCGATGTGGCCTCGACGCTCATCTTTGCCCACACCTACTTGGATTTTCTCGCCCAGCAGGACGATGAGATTTCCCCCGTTGCGGTCGTCGGCAATTCTCTGGGCTGGTACTCGGCCCTGGCGGTCAGCGGCGCCGTCTCCTTCCTCGATGGCTTGCGGATGGTGGCGACCACGGGCGCCTACCAGCAGGGCCAATCCGGCGCCGACGTAGCCCGCTTGGGGGGGCAGCTCATCTATCCAATCCTGAGTGGTGACTGGGCCGCGCCGTCCCATCATGAGGTGGTCAGCGACGCGCTCACCGAGGCCAATCGGGTCGGGTTTGCCGCCCTGTCCATCGATCTCGGCGGGCTCTGCGTGCTCTGTGGTGATGAACCGGGGCTCGCAGCCCTCGTCGCCCATCTGCCCGAGATGCAGCGCGGCACCGTGCGCTATCCCATGGTGCTGAGCGGTCACAGCGGCTTCCACAGCCCGCTCATGACCGAGATGGCATCGCACGCCCAGGCCGAATGCGCGGACATCACGCTGCAGGCCCCGCAGCTGCCGCTCATCGATGGCCACGGCGACGTGTGGCGACCGATTCATGCCGATCCGCAGTCGCTCTTTGACTACACCTTTGGTCGCCAGATCACCCAGCCCTTTGATTTTGCGCAGGCCGTACGCACCGCGGTGAGCGAATACGCGCCGGATGTATTGGTGCTGCTTGGCCCGGGGCGTTCCTTGGGCGGCGCGCTGGGGCAGATTCTGTGCAGCATGGGCTGGCGACAACTGCGCAACAAGGCTGATTTTACGGTACTTCAGCGCTCAGACAGCCCGATTTTACTGACCAGCCCGACCGCCGCGTAGGCGCATCAATCGATGAGGGAGACTCCCATGGCCAACAAGCCTGACCTGCTCGACTACTTTGGCCTGCGCCCCTTCGGTGCAGCCTTGCGCCAGACCAAAATCGCGGTGCTGGGCGCCGCGGACGTTCCCGGCTCGAAGGCGGGCGTCAGCAGCTTGGCCCTGCTCAGTCCGAAGTTGGCCATCCCGCTGTGGCGTGGGCGTGCCCCCGTACCTCGCAAGGTCATCCTGACGAACCTGTTCAACCACACCCAGACGCCCGAGAGCGAAGGCTGGTCGACCAAGCGTACGCAGGTCAGAGACTTTCGCGGCCGTAAGCAGACCTATGACAGCCATAACGGCACGGACCTCTGCATCCCGGTCGGCACCACGGTCACCGCGCCCGCGGCAGGGCAGGTGGGGCGCATCTTTCGCGAGTTCAACCGGGGTGGCCTCAAGATCGCCATCGACCACGGCGGCGGATTGATGACGGTCTGCGTGCATTTGGCCAAGGCCCTCGTCAGCGAAGGCGACCTGGTGCAAGCGGGCCAGGCCATCGCGATCAGCGGCTACAGTGGTCTCGATGGCTTGTCGACCTTTCCGTGGGGCATCCCGCACGTGCACTTCAACACGTGGCTGGGTGGTGAGCCGGTCGATCCCTTCGCCATTGGGGCGGAGCCGTCGCTGTGGCACGGCGCGTGGCCAGCGCCGTTTTCCGAATCACAAGGCGAGCAGCGTGACGCGACCGGGTCTGTCGTCACGTCGGACTATGATGCCGCCGCGGTGGACCGGCTCATCGCTAGCTGCATCACGCCCGAGGTCCGAGACCGGCTCAGCGCCATCACGCCCCTGTGGCGCCGGGCTGCGCACGCCATCTGCGAGCGCAACTACTATCCGACCCGATTTCCCGGGGCGAAAGCTGCGGTCTACGCCAAAGACCACGTCCGGCAGGAGAGGTTGCATATGCCCTTCACGCGCAAGGATTTCGACGGGGTCGTCTTTCGGGACGAACTCTGAACCGGAGCCCCCTCACCGATCCCGAGTGAGCAGCGTGGTGGTCCTGATCAGAGCCCGTCCCGTCTGGAGGGAGGGTTCGCACCGGCGAGGCGGTTAGCCGTGGCTGGGGGCGCTCGTAGCCCCCCAATGGTGAAGAAAACTAGCAGGGTGCTGCGATAGTCATGCAATGACGCAGCTCCCAGCTAGTCTTTGGGCCAGGGCTCGGGCGGCTTGCTGATCGGGGTCTGGTACTTCAGCTTTTTCAGGTTCGTTAGAAATAGATCGACGTAGACCAAGTCATCCTTGATGTCCGGATCGGGCTTGTCGCCGGCTTTCTTCTTGTCGTCGAGCCAACCTTGCACCGCGCCCTTGAGCGCGAGCAGCGTGCCGATCGCAGCGCCGGGATCGCCATCGACGGCGAGCTGACTAGCCTGCTGGAATCCGACGAAGAGGTTGAGCATCACAAAGCCCTTCTCGACCGTCTTGTTGGTGAAGATGCCGCCATCTGCGATCTGGATCTTGGCCGCTTTTTTGTCGATTTTCTGGGTCTGCGTGTGAATTTTACCCGTCGTCGGGTGCTTCCAGCTGAGCTTGACCGTGCCGACCTGGGTCGTTTTGGGTTTGATGCCGGGGAAGGGCATGGCCTCGATCAGAATCGCGCCACCGCCGCCGCGCCTGCCTGTTCCTGGGGTGGTTGGCAGGGGATCGTCGCTCTTGAGACGGCCGGCCAAGAACAGAGATGGGATGTGGATGTCCCCGCCGCCCGATTTTCCCTTCCAGCCATGGGTGCCGTAGCCCTCGCGGATAATCCACGAGTCGCCCACGTCGATGGCCATCTTCACGTCTAGCGCAATCGGCACGAGGAAGGTCTTCACCTCTTCGGTAAACACCTCTTTGACGGCGGCTGGCTTGTCGAGAAAGTAGAAGTTACCAGCGCCCACCTCGGCGATGTCCCGCAAGATCTTGATCGAAAAGTTCGTACCGACGCCGATGGTGGTGATGCCGATGCCCTGGACCGCATACCCCTTTGCTAAGGACACAAACTTGGGCGCCTTGGCGATGCCGGTGGTGGGTTGGCCATCACTGAGCAGCACGACCCGGCTCTCGGTGGTCTTGCTGGCATGCTTGGCGGCCTTGGCAAACGCGGTAAATAAGCCATCGTACAAATGCGTCCCAGCCCCAGTTTTCAGGCCGATCACCGCTTTTTGCATCTTCGCTTTGTCCTTGACGCCGAGGTGCTCAAAGACGGTCTTGGCCGTGCCCGAAAACGTCACCAAGGTCACGTGATCTTTGGGCTGCAGGTTATCGAGCATCTGGCTGAGGCCCTGGATGACATAGGTCAGGGGTTTGCCCGCCATGGAGCCGCTGGTGTCGATCGCTAGGACCACGTGCAGCGGCGGCCGTTTGAGGTCACTGACCTTGATGGGCGTGTTGAGGCCGATTTGGATCAGCGTGCAGGTCGACCCTGTGATGAGGTTGCCCATCTCGCCGAGCAGCGCGTGCATGCACATGTTCTGGCCGCAGGTGGGGTTGGGGTAGTCCAGCTTGTGCTCGGCGAAAAAGCCCAGGTCGTCCATGGCGTTGGGCGATGGGATGCCGCCTTGCTCCAAGATCTGCCGAAACAGCCCGAAGTCCTGCGCGCCAGCTTGCGACAGGCCGGTGTTGCCGCCGGTGAACGCGTCGTCGTCGGGCTTGGAGCCCGCATCTGAGGCGCCAGCGTCCGAGGCGCCAGCGTCATCGGCGAAACTGCCTGTATCTGCCTGCCAGCTGCCGGCATCCACCCCGCCGTTCCAGCTCGCGCCGGTATCGGAAGCGCCGCCTACGTCGGTGCCAAATCGGTCCTGGCCGGGGGTGGGTACGGGATTCACACCGGACAGTCCGTCTCCGGATAGGCTGGCGTCTATCTCGCCCATGCCGAAGCCGGAGCCCTCCATACCAGTATCTCCGCCACAGGCGCTGAGGCCCAGGAGCGCGCTAAGCAGGAGCGCCATCAGCGTGGGTCCAATTGTTCCTGCGCGAGGTCGGCTTGTCGGTGTCGCCGATGGCTGTTGCGTCTGCCGTGCGTGCTGGGTCTTCATGGGACCTCCTCGTTTCATCGTCCGGGGTCGAATGACCTGTAGAAGTTCCGTGTTCATGGCTTACTCCAGACGCTTTCGACGTGGCGTGTGCCCGCCAGTTTCGGTGCGATGGCCGTGTCCCAGACCAGGCGCTCGCTCGCTCTCACCAGGTGCAGTTTGCCGCCGCTGCCAAGTTCGTGGCTGCCACCTTGTTTGAGCTCAAACGTTGATTTCCCGGCCTCTGTGAGGCTTACGCTCAAGGCGCGGGCGTAGGTTCCTTGGGCGTCGTGCATCGCGGGGCAGCCCTTCGCTGGCCCCACCTTGGCGTCGCCTTTGCCGAAGTAGACGATGTCGTTGCCGCGCCCGAGGCGGATGTGTCCGGTGTCACCGACGAGCTCGACGCCGCTGATGGGCAAGACGTTGTGGCCGGTCGCCAGACCCGCGATGTAGACGTCGTCACCGGCTGAAAACGGCATCATCCCAGGAGGCAGGCAGAGGTAGACCCGCTGCATCCCGAGGTCGGTCAATAGATCCATCGCCGAGCAGCCGTCCGGCGAGGTCAGCAGTTCGACGAGCGTGTGGTCGCCGCTGGGAAGTTGCGTCCAGCTCAGGTCGGTCTCGGCCGATGGCAGCGCGCAGCCTTCTGGCGCCACCGGGTCAAACAGCGTCGGTGCACCAAACAGCGCTGAATGACTCCCCCACGCAGCCTCGCCCTCACTCGCGATGATGCGCAGCAGTCGCCCGCCGTTCGCTGCGCCGTTCACGGTGGACGGGATCTGGGTCTTGAGCAGGGTGCCGTTGTCCCAAAAGAGCAGCCTTGGGGTCAGCCCCGTGCCATCGATGAGCGCCGCCGAGCACTTGCCCTGCCCGCGTGGCTGCACGGGCACCGCGCGGCCGCTCTGCACCAGCCAGCTATTCGCCGGCGAAAAGTGCACCGGTCGGAGCGCGAGATGGGGCGCCGACTCGATGGCGGCGCAGTCGAGCTGCACCGTGGGTTTGAGGTAGCGCAGGCGCACCACGCGGCTCTGCGCCGTCGCGTTGCCAATCACCAGGCTGCCGCTCACCGGCGGAAAGTTCTGGTTCTGACGTTGCCGGTTACGGGGCGTCGCGCTGGTGCCGTCTGGCCCGGCAAAGCCCTGCTGATCAGGCTGACCAAAGCGCTGCTGATCGGGCTGCACGAGCGGCGGCGGGTCGTCGACTGGCCTTGGAAAGTCGATGATGAACGGGCAACCACTGAGCAAGGTCGCCAGCGTCATCAGCAACACCATGTGCAAGCCGGTTTGCCGCCAGGAGCCTGATTGTATCGGTCGTTTGAGCTTCATCGCGCTCTCCTTTTCTCGCCGGTATTCTCGTGCGCTTTGTCGTTCGCCGTCTCGTCTGTCGTGCGGCGATAACCTAGGCATCGTCCGTTCACTTACGCCTGCGTAGACGCCAGTGAGCCGCTACTTGAAGGTCACCGTATCGACCAACTTCACTTCCTTGCTCTTGCTCAGCACGACCGTGTGATGACTCACCGCCGGCATGCCGCTGCCCATGTCTTGCACAATCGTGACGTTGACCCAGGTCTCCGCCACCAATTTATTGCCGTGGTTGGCAAAGTACTGCACCTCGATCTTCCAGTCGCCCGGCATCGCCTTTTGCACCTGAAAACGCTCGGGACCGTAGCCCTGGGTCAGGTCGTCGAGCAGCCCACCGCCGGTGCTGAGCTTCTTGTGGCTGAAAAAGCACTTCTCGCCGTTGGGGCTCGTCACCCACAGGTCGATATCGGTGGCGTTGGTGTTCCAGGTCGCAGTCACACGCAGGTCGCCCGTCAGCTTCTTCAGGTTGAGGGTCTTGATACGCGTTTGCAGCACCGGGGTGATGTCGTGCTTGGGCTGGCTCGCCACAAAGTGATGGGCAAAGAGCGCGTACTCTTCGGCGATGACCGTCTTCATGGTCTTCCACTTGGCATTCCACTTGCCAGCGAGCGCGGCTTCATACAGCACCATGGCGAGCCCCGGCTTGCTCTGGGCGATGGCGTTGGCCAGATCCCGCCAGGACTGCGGCTCGAAGGGCCGGCGCAGCAGCACCGAAAAGAGCAGCTCGCCGGCGCTATCTGTCAGGCCCCAGGTCGCGAGGCGATAGGCAGCTAGCCGGGTCATCTCGTCGTTGCCAGGGTTGCGCTCGATCGAGGTCGACAAGGCCCGCACCGCACCCGGCAGATCTGCCAGCTGACCACGGCGACGCTCCGCCTCTTTGGTGAAGGGCATCACCAAGTCCAGGTTCTTCGAAAGCAGCGCTTGCAGATAGGCGTTCGGCAGGCCCTTTTTCGGCATGCCACCCCACGCCAACTTCGCGGCGGGCAGCTCCATGCCAGATTTGCCGACCGCACTGACGATGTTGCTGACCAGCGCGCTGGCTAGTAGTTCGGTGCCCAGCTTGTCTTTCACGGCACCCATGGTGCTGACCGTGCGCGCCCAGGTCGAAAAGGCGTCGGCACCCAGCTTGAGCCCGGCAGCGATGATCTTGGCCAGGGGCTGACCTTGGAACTTCTTGCTCTCGTCGGCGAGTTTGTACTGCTTCCAGGTCGCCTCGTTTTCCAGCAGCAGAAAGGACGCGAGGCGGTTGAGCACGCGGTAGTGCTGCGACAGCGCCATGGCCAGGCCCTCGAGCTTGTCGTCGCCGCTATCGAGCAGCTGACCGACAGCGACTTCGGCCCAAGCGCGGGCGGCGAGCTGGCCTTTGGGCTGCAGGTTCACCTTGATCTCGTGGGTGAGCTTCTTGCCGCCGGGCAGGGTGCCGGTGATGACGACCTTGGCCTTGCCGGACTTCGCCACCGGTCCTGTGAGCAGCAGGTTGGCGCCGGGGTAGAGCGTCGCTTGGCGGCCGCCGATGAGGAGATCGGCAATCGCGCCGCCGTCCGCGCCATCGGGCTCCACGGTGACGCTCGTGAGCAGCAGTCCCGCCGCTGTGTGGGCCTTGGCACAGCTCGGCAACGCCGCCTTCGACAGGCAGTTGAAGATGGCGCCGCCGTTTGCAGTCAGCCGCGAAAAGAGTTGCAGGTTTTCCGCTCCCAGGCCGAGGCGATAGGCGAAAAAGCGCGCGTCCCACTTCGAATCCTCCTTCAAGCGAGCCAGGAGCGCGCCCATGGAACGCTCGCCCCAGGTGACCGCGCCGTCGGTCAGCAGGAAGACGTCGACAGCGGTACCGGCGGGCACAGGCCAGGTCGGTTTGGTCAGCGTGCGCAGGGCCGCGCCGACGTCCGAGGCGCCTTCCAGCAGCAGCCCGTCGAACGCCGCCAGCGTGTCCTTGCGGCCCTTGTCGTCGTTGGGCACCCAGCCGCCGTCGAGCCAGCTCGCGCCCGAGTCGAAGGGGATGACGTTGAAGGATTCAATGGTTGGCGAGTTCGTTAGGATCTTCTCCATCAACTCCAGGGCAATACCGAAGCGCAGGGGATGACTCGACCGTGAGGTGTCTAACAAGAACACAGCGTGCTTGCTGGTCGCCTTGGCGCCCGCTTGTAGCCCGGCGATTTGGGGCCGCAGACGCAGGGTAGCGTAGTCCTTGTTGAGCACCGGATCGCTGCCGACCAGCACGTCGGCTTCACCGGAACCCAGGGCCGGATCGAAGTGAAAGGCCAGCTTGCCGCCCTTGAGCGTGCCGTCCCCCGTGTCGCTACCGCTGACCATCCGCGCCAGATAGCCAGCCTTCGTGGCGCTCTCGGTCACCGTGGTTCCTGTCACGTCCTTGGGTAATTCATTGGGCTTGTACGCCGCGACGCCGCCGGTGGTGTTGCCGATGAGCTTGCCAGCGGTGATGTGGGCTTTCTTGGCGAGCAGGGTAAAATCGAAGCTCTCCAGGTCGCCCTTGGGCACCGGAAAGACGTACTCGTACACCCGACCACCGCCGGCCTTGGGCATGGACGGCAGGGTCTGCTCCCAGGCGATGAGGATGCGATTGTGGCCGTTGGCGGGGATGGGATAGAC
>JAGSHB010000207.1 GCA_023954815.1 Myxococcales bacterium
CCGGTGGTGCCTACACGTGCATCGACCCATCCCTGCCCGATGAACGTCGGAATCAGATCCTGACGGACGCCCAACCGGTGGCCATCGTGGAGCCAGACCGTATTTCGCTAGGTGCTGGGTCGCTAGGTGCTGGGTCGCTAGGTGATGGGTCGCCCCGTGGTGAGACCCCACAGCGTGGGATTCAGCCGAGCGACCTCGCCTATCTCATCTACACCTCGGGCACCTCTGGCAGGCCGAAAGGCGTGATGATTGAGCACGCGGGCATCGCCAACCTCGTCGCCGCTGACATGGACCGTTTCGAGTTGTGTGAGACCGATCGGGTCGCCCAGGGTTCGCAGGTCGCGTACGACTCCTCGGTCGAAGAGATGTGGCTGGCCTGGAGCTGCGGCGGCGCGGTCGTGGTGCTCGATGACGACGCTGCACGGCTCGGCCCAGACCTGCCCGATTGGCTGGCCGCCGAGCGAATCACCGTGCTGTGCCCGCCGCCAACCCAATTGCGAGCGACAGGCTGCACCCACCCCGATCTGCCGCTGCTGCATCTGCTGTACGTCGGCGGCGAGGCCCTGACGGACGATGTGGTGCAGGCCTGGGCCCCTGGGCGCCGGCTGGAAAATGGCTATGGCCCGACAGAATGCACCGTGACGGTGACGCGCGGCCGAATCCACGCGGGCGGCGACGTGCACATCGGCCAGCCGGTGCGGGGTCACCACGCCCACATTCTCGATGAGGCATTGGAGCCGGTCTCGCCCGGGGAGATTGGAGAGCTGTGCTTTTCCGGCGTCGGGTTGGCTCGTGGCTACCTCGGGGCGCCCGGTCTGACCGCTCAGAAGTTCATCCAGCATCCCACCCTCGGGCGCATCTACCGCACAGGCGACCTCGGGCAGTGGCTGCCTAGCGGCGAGCTGGCTTGTCTGGGCCGCTTGGACGCGCAGGTCAAAGTGCGAGGACACCGCATCGAGCTCGGCGAGGTCGAGACCCACCTGCGTGCACAGCCGGGTGTCCATGCCGCCGTCTCCGCCGTACAGGACGAGCCCGGGCGGGAGACATTGGTGGCCTTTGTGGTCTGGCAGCAGGGCGCGGTGCCGACAGCGGCCGCTCTTGCGGGCCAGTTCGACCGCCTTCGGCATGCGCTGCAGGCAGTGGTGCCCTCGCACATGGTGCCGACACGATTTGGCCAGTTGGCGTCGTTGCCGGTGCTGAAGACCAGCGGCAAACTGGATCGCAAGTCGCTGCCCCGCCTGACGGTTGCCACTCCGAACGACCGACCGGAGGTGCAACGCCCCAAGCAGACGACCCTGCACCGGGGTCAGTCGGGGACGCTCGCCCACACCATCCTGCTGGCCCTGGAGGACGTGCTGGCACTGCCCGACCAGCTGACCGTGGACACAGATTTCTTCGACGCGGGCGGGCACTCCCTGGCCGCGGCCAGGCTCATCTCATCGCTTCGGCGCAGGCCCGAGACCGCCACGCTCAGCGTGCGCGACATCTACGACGCCCCCACCGCCGCGGGGCTGGCCAAGCGCTTGGAGAGCGCGGAGGCAAGCAACAAGGCCGACGCGCAGCCGGCGATCGCTGCAGAACTCGCGGCAACCGAGTCACCCAGAGCATCCCGGCTGCAGCGCGCGGCGTTCACCGCAGCCCAGGCCAGCGTCCTGCTGCTGGGATTGGTCACGGGTGCGCAGGTATTTTGGCTGACCTTCTTTGCCGTGCTGCCTTGGCTGGCGGGTTACGTCACCCCCGCCACGATCTGGCTCCTGTCGCCGCTGGCTTTGGGGATTTTGGCGCTGATGTGGCTGCCCCTGAGCGCCTTGCTGACCCGGGTTGGCGCCGCCGTGCTGCTCGGGCGATTCAGCCCAGGGGTGCGCCCGTTGTGGGGCAGCTTTCACTTTCGGCTGTGGCTGGTGCAGCGCTTGGCGGCGGGGATTCCGTGGGCGATTGTCGAGGGCACGGTGTTCAAGTCGTGGCTCCTGCGCGTCCTTGGGGCCGACGTCGGCGAGCGGGTCTATATCGAGCGCGGGGTCAAGTTGGGCGGCGGCGGCTGGCACCTGCTGTGCCTCGGCGACGACGTCACCATCGGTCGCGACGCGGCGCTGCGGGCCATCGAGTTCACCGGGGGCGGCATCGTCTGCGGCACCATCGCGCTGGGGCGTGGCGCGACGCTCGGCACCCGCGCGGGCCTGTCCCCCGACACACAGATGGGAGACGGCGCTTGGTTGACCAGCCTATCGATCGCCCCGGCCGGCACCCGGATGCCCGCGCATACCCGTTGGCTGGGCGTGCCGGCAGCCACACAGTCGCTATGCCCACCGGTGCCGAAGGTAGACGCTCCGCGCCGGCAGTGGCGCCCTTGGAGCCATGGGATTCGCACCATCACGGCCGCCTGGCTGCTCGCGACCCTGAGTCGGGCGCTGCTCTTCATCGCGGGGCTCACCCTGCTGCAGGCGGTTTCAATAGCGACCATGGCGCAGTGGCTACAGGTGCCGGACCATTGGACGCTCACCGCGCTCACCTCCCTCGCCGCAATCATCGTCTTCGACATCGGCCATGTGCTGACCCTCGCCGCCCTGGCCCGCGCGCTCCCAAAGCCGCAACCCGGCGTCGCCTCGCTCTGGAGTTCGACGACCCTGTGGGCTGGGCTCACCGACAGTCTGGTTCAGTCAGCCAGCACACGCCTTAGCGGTAGCCTGCTCTGGCCCAAGTGGCTGCGCCTCGCCGGGATGCGCATCGGCAAGGGCTCGGAGGTCAGCACCATCATCGATGTCAGCCCCAACTTGGTGGACATCGGCCCCGGCTGCTTTTTCGCCGACGGCATCTACCTCGGCGGCGCCATCCGGCGTGCAGGCACAGCGACCTTCGGCCAAGTACGTTTTCGTGAAGGGGCCTTTGTCGGCAACCACGCCGTCATCGAGCCGGGTGCGACCTTGCCCGCGGGCAGTCTCGTAGGCGTCTGCACGGTCGCCGATGGAGAGCTCGGCATAGCTAGCGAGTCAGCGCCAGAGACACGCCAGGGCCAGAGTTGGTTCGGTCACCCGCCGATGCGTCTGCCGCAGCGCGAGCACGTGCAGGTCGATCGCGCGCTCACCCACTCCCCAAGCCCCATTCGGCGCGCCAACCGGTGGTGCTGGGAGCTCCTGCGATTTGCGCTACCGGCTGTGCCCACCGCCGCCTTTGTGTTGGCCCTCGGGCTGGCCTATCAGGCGCTGACAACCGTCACGGCGCTCCCACTGCACGCCCTCGCTCTCCCCGCGACCCTCGTGGTGAGCGCCGCCCTGCCCTGTATGGCCGTGGTCACGCTGAAGTGGAGCCTGCTCGGGCGCACCAAGGCGGGCCAGCATCCACTCTGGTCTTGCTGGTGCAGCCGGTGGGACTTTCTCTACGTCGCCTGGGCCGCGTGGGCGACGCCCATCGTACGGGGGCTAGAAGGCACCCTGCTGGTCAACACGTGGCTGCGGCTCTTCGGCGTGCGCATCGGCGAGGGCGTCTATCTCGGCGGCGGCGCATCGCAGGTGGTGGACCCGGACATGCTGGTGATCCGCGATTTTACCACCATGACCGGCCTCTTTCAGGCCCACACGTTCGAGGACCGCGTACTGAAGACTGCACCGGTGGTGTTGGAACCCGGGGCCTATGTGGCGCCGGGCGCGGTGTTGATGATGGGCTGTGAGGTAGGCGAGGGAGCCCGTGTGCAGGCCCATAGCGTGGTGATGAAGCACGAGCGGTTGCCAGGCCGTCGCACCTACAACGGCGCTCCCGTGCGCTGATTTCCGAGGAAATTGACCGGGCGGGTGACGGAACGGGGGACAAGGACGCATCAAACCAGTACGCCGTGCCATTGCGGTGACTGGAGAGACGACCATGCGCGCAAAACGACCCACCTCAATCCTCCTGACGGCTCTGATGCTCGCGCTGCTGCTTGCGATGCCGTTGTCCGCGGCGCCCAAAGGTACGTCTGCTACGAAGAGGAGGGATAGTCCCCGGAAGTTTGTGGTGATCTTCGACAGAACGACGCTCAACGGACGTGTCAGCAAGGGGCTGAAGGTCCTCCGCGCCTGGAGGAAAGCTGAGTTCGGGATCATGCTGCGAATCACGCCCAAGCCGTGGCACATCCAGATGAGCGAGAGCGCGCACAGCCCGCTGTTGAAGTAGCTGGATTGCGGGCGGGACCTGCCGCTTGAAGGCGTCTCATCCGGCGGCGTTGGTCGCTGAGCGAAATCGCCACCATCGGCCCAGATGCCCTAGGACGGCCGATGATGCCGAGCCCCCACTAATATGCGTGCCAGGACGGACAACGGCCGTAGCGGGCTTCCAGGGCCCTTTGCGGGCATTTTGGGGTTCGAAAAGAGGCGATTTTGGACACGCTGGCTCAAATGGGATGCACAGCCCGACCTTGGCTGCCCAGCGTGCGCCGTCCATTGCGGGGTTCGTAGATGAGGCATCCGCATTGACCGCTGCCCAGCGACAGAGCGCGACCGCCCGTACTTCATCTACTGGAGGGCGAGCGTCATCCCCAAACTCTTCCAGAGCGGCAGAGGCATCGCCTGCGAAATCTTGCAGACAGCACCGAACGTCGTCAATGCGACCGCGAGAGGCACGCTGTTGAATCCACTGGAAACCATCTTTGAAATCGGCGCACAGTGGTTTGCGCCAGCTTCCACGATAGGACGCTCGCTCAAGCGTCATCAGTCTGGACGACGACGGCAATCACATCCTCTCGCGGCCCAAGAAGTGTCGGAATCTCGACGGTGGCCACTTGCCACAGGATTTCCAAGTCAATCCCGAAGTAATCGTGGACCAATACGTCTCGTAGACCGGCTACTTTGCGCCACGGCACACCCGGGTGTGCGACGCGCACTGCCGGGGACACGCGTTTCGCGGCTTCTCCAACAATGGCCAGGGACCGCTCAACCGCCCTGGTCCGGAGCAGGCTCGCCTGAAAGGACGCATAGTCCTGTCCCTCTACGAAGGCCACAACTTCCAACGCAGCGTCGCGCATGTCGAGCAGTGCTTCATCGGGGCTACGCGACACGACGAGCATCCTTCTCAATCTGACGAATGAGCCGTGGCCGCCGTCGCGCGCCGTTGCGTGTGACCAAATCGACCCGCCGGCCCAGCAGGGCCTCAAGGCGCTCCTTGAGATGAAACAGTTGGCTGTAGGTCGCTGGCGATTTCAAATCAACCATCACATCCACATCGCTGTGCTCGTCGTAGTCGCCACGGGCTACCGAGCCGAATAGATGCATCTCGAGGACGC
Organism: Myxococcales bacterium; assembly: GCA_023954815.1. Taxonomy (GTDB): domain Bacteria; phylum Myxococcota_A; class UBA9042; order UBA9042; family UBA9042; genus UBA9042. Next base: position 5,252 of record JAGSHB010000207.1, read on the forward strand.
CATAGCGTCTCCACTCATCAGCATGAGCGCCCAGCAGAGCAACGACTGATTCGCGTGAAGAAGCTGCCACGTTGCGATCTCCCGGTCACTACGCACTCATTGCTCGGCCGATCCAGCGGCTCCGCATCTTGGAACCACATTCTACCATGTCCGCCGCGAGACGTATGTCAGACGACTTCGAGCAATTTTGGATCTACGGCACGCGCTCACCCGATGGACCGCCAAATCGCCACGCGATGCCGAACGAGCCCTGTGCGAATATGCCCTTGAGGTTGGTGGGCAGCGCGGCAACACCGAACTCTAGCAGGGCAGCGACCGGCCCAACTGGGATGCAGAGCCCGACATTGGCCGCCACGAACGCGTCGTCCCAACCCGTGGTCTGTAGGTGCAGCTTCAGGCTACCTCGAACTGAAAACTCGCCGGTGTTTGTGCCGATGAGCACGGTCGGTGCCACAGCGGCGAAGGTATCGAAGCTGCCGTTATCGTCCGGATGGCTCGCATCGGTCTCGAATGCCACTCCAACAGGCACATACAATGACAGGTGGTCGCCTCGCAGACGAAACTTGGGGCCGCCGGATAGGACTTGCGCCCTGGCACCACCACTCTCTCGCACCAAATACGAGCGCCTGTAGCGAGCGCGCCATTCGACGTCGGGGGTATGGCCCACACCGAGCATGAGACCTGCGACGTTGTTGTGACGCTCGTCATGGCCCTGCTGAATCACACCGTAGGTGCCCACATGGGCGGTCAGTTCGACCTCCGCTGGCGCGAGCAACTGCGCACGTTGCAGATCGGAGAACATTGGCATGCAACCAGGGCTCAACAGCAGGAGGAGCACCAGCATCGGCATCGTCCTCAAGGCACCCCGATGAGCTGAGCGCCACGGACTTCTCGCAGTTCCCTCCAACCCACCGACAGATGGAGAGCGCGCTGGCGGCATAGATTGCATGGTAGGGATGTTATCGTTTTCACAAATAGGATGACAGGGCCCCTCTCCTGTCGCGCACAGCTGGAGCGCTTCATGGTCCGATGGGTAGAGGAAGCAGCGCACTCACTGGGATAACGATGCCAAAGCCAACCCACATGGTGATCGAGCGCTTTGCGCCCGGGTGCACCGCTGCGGTCTACGACCGATTCCATCGACAGGGCCGCATGCTGCCTGACGGTCTACACTACGTGGACAGTTGGCTCAGCGCAGACGGTGGGACCTGTTTTCAGCTCATGGCCACAGCCGACCCAGCGCTGTTCGCCCCGTGGATCGCTCGGTGGCAAGATCTCTGCGAATTCGAGGTCGTGGCTTTGGGAAATAAACCCGATGGAATGACGCCGCCCAAAACGCGGTGACAACTCCGTCGCTTGCTGACGGCTGGCCAGAAGCTAGATCCCCAACTCACTCAAGGTCTCCGCCAACCGCCCCAACGCAGAGGTCAGGTCGGGGTGAGAGCCCTCCAGCGTCGCGAGCGCGCGGTCGACAATGCCGGTGAGCTCTGGGGCGACCTCTTTCTTTTCCAGTGCGGCGCTCAAGGCATCCCGCAGTTGGGTCAGCTCGGCGCGTTCGTGATCGGTGAGGGCGTCTGGGTTGTCAGCGAGGGCGGCGCTCAGCGCGGATGCGCTCTCGACAAGGGCGTCAGCGGGCATGGGAGCCTCCTTTCTGGCGCAGGAGTCGTGGCGTCGGGCCACGTGGAGCCAGCGACTACATCATAGGGTTTGTCGCGTGCATCAGTCGACGTTTGATTCGGCGAAGCGCCGTGCTGACACGACGGGCTGGCCGCGGCGAACCCGTTCGCGCGTCCGCCTAGCCGGCCATCCCCCGCTGCACCAGCAAGCCCAACATCGCCGCCATGGCCCCAATCTGCACCGAGAAGAAGGCAAAGCGCACGTTCACAACCCGCGACCTGCCCGACGAGACGTGAGCGATGGTCTGCCCTACCCGACCGGCCGCGACCGCTATCGATAGCGTGGCAAAGAGGCCAGTCGTCACCCCCAGCAAGTGACCGGCCAGCACCAGGGACGCGAACGCAGGTAGGTTCTCCACCGCGTTCAAGTGCGCGCGATTGAGCCGCCAGTAGGCCGGGCTTCCGTGCTCAGCGCCAGACTTGAAGCCGTTTGCGGGTGTCTTGCCAGCGAGCACATCTTTCACCCGCCAGAGTCCAACGCACAGCACAAGCAGCATCAGCCAGGCGACGAAGAACAAGAGCGAAGCGATGGGCGTAGTCATGGTGTGGTCCAATGATGAAGGTCGGCAAGTGCGCTATCTGGTGCTCGGGCTGACTCCCTTGCTGCGCTGTCGTCGAAGCGTCTCGGCGGGGGCCACAGCGCGACAGATGAACGCGCGATGCAACCCACAGTGGCTATCGATCCATCGACCCTTGCCCCGTTTGGCGAGCACCGCACAGTCTTCGCCGCAAGCGATGTTGCTCGGCTCGCCGCTCTTCCAATACGTAAACGTCGCCTGGCCCTCGCCCCGCCACACGAAGCGATCCTCTTCCTTGCGGTCGTTCAGCCCGATCCACCAGCGCGTCTTTCTGATCCGTCGGGCGGCGCGATACAGGAGCTTGCTCTGCGTTTTCGAGTCGATTCGGGCCAGTCGCATGCCCTTGGCCTCGCAGAACTTTGCCGCCTGCAGCCACGGCATGGGCAGGTCGCAGAGTTCAAAGCGCACCTCATCGTCCTCTTTGACCGTGCACGGGCAGCTCGGCGCATCATCGGCAAGCCCCGAACAATCGTTGTCGACCCCGTCACATGTCTCCGTAGCGCCGGGATGGACCTTGGGATCTCGGTCATCGCAATCCATGCAACCATAGCCATCCTGATCACGGTCGAGCTCGACGCCGCCGCGGAGACAGCCCGTCCACTTGGAGAGCTTGTGCCGTCGTTGGGCGACGAATTGCAGCAACTCCAGCCGCTTCGCTTTGCGTTTACTGACAACGTGGGGCGAAGGCCGCTCCCCGGCGATGGTGTCTCCAATCAGCGCGTCGATCGCGCTCACCTGCCCCGGAAGGTCGGCGGCATCGAGCAGCGCGACGGCCCCCTGTAGCTTCTTGATGTAGGCCAGACGACAAGAGAGATCCCTGAAGCACATGCGCGCCAGCAGCCCCTCGCTGGAAAACGGCGTGAGCGCTTGAAAGAAGATGCGATCCAGCCCCCACGGCATCAGCGCCCAACGGTCCTTCTTCGGTTGGTGATAGAGGTAGTAGTTGTGATGGTGCTCGTAGCCGTCGAAGTCGCCCACCACCACGCTCATCGCGAGGAAGGCGAGCGTGCGATCACGGTCCATGGCTCCCGGCCCGTCACCAAACACCACCGTGACCCCGCCGGGCATGCGCGCCACCAGCGCCTTCAAGTCAGAACGGCTCGTGTCCTTGCCGGCGTCCAGGTCAAACCCCCAAACGTCGTCGGCGTGCAGGTCACAGCCATACTCCCCCTCGTATAGATTGCCCTTCGCGCTCTTGTAGCCACGCTTGAGGAAGAACTTGTCGACCGGCTCGACGAGCAAATAGAGTTGGGCACCCGCGCCGTTGACCCGAAGTGCAGCATATCCCGTACGTGGAGCAGGCACGCCCGCGCGGCGGAAGAGCTGGTATCCGAGGGTCTCTCTGACAAACGTCGGGTCCTCAACCATCGCGTTGAGCACCAGTTTGCGGAGCCCAAACACCCGGCGCTTCGGCGCGAACCGGGTGAAGTCGAGGATGAACGAAGGACGCTCTCCCAACGTGCGAAAAGAGCGATGACCTTTGAGCCGCACCCCGACGTCCGTCAGCGACTTGTCGCCCACACGCACTGTACCCCGCGTGTACTTCCGCGGCTCATGGCGGAGCGCCGCACGCGCGTCGGCGTTCAACTCGATGGTGATCGTAGTGACCTTGTGAAGCTGGAAGAGGGCATGCCGACGAGCATGCTTGACGGCCAGTTGCACCGGGGTTGATTGCCGCGGTAGCACGTGGGGGGCCCCCTTCTCCGGTTTGGGACGCACGTCCTCCTGAGGCACCGAGGCAGGCGGCGCATCCGTACGCGAACAACCGGTCGCGTGCGCCAAGCCAAAGATCAGGAACAAGGCCAATCCAACGTGGCGAAAGCAGCTGTGGGGTTCGCTTTGTGGCAGGGCAGGCATCGGTCTCAGCATGGCGAGGATGCTAGCAGCGTACGTGGCGCAGGGAAATGAGCCAGCAGCGGTCCGACCACGGTGGCGCCGCCTGAAGGAGCGTGTCCAAGTGTCGGTTCCAACGATGGCGTTTACAATTCGAAATAGGCTGATTCTCCGGCCCCTGACGTGGCCGACCGCCTTGATAAAGCACTAGAATAGTACGTGATGCCCGAAAATGATGCTTGACCTACGGCGGCTCGAAGTCCTAGCTTGACG
>JAGSHB010000019.1 GCA_023954815.1 Myxococcales bacterium
GATCCCGACCCGGGCATAGAGATTCGGACCGCTGAGGGTACCCTTGAGCAGGCCCTCGGTCGGCAGTAGGTAGTGATCGCTCTCTGGGTGGGTGAAGGTGTTGTTCCAAGCGCCGTCAAATTGGTCGAGCCCTGTGGACTGAAAGTTGATGCCGACGTTCCAGTTGCCCGCTCCGATCCCAGTCGCGGGCGCGCCTTGTTTGTAGGCGGAGAGCAGGCCGATCTGCCTGGAAAAGCGTTGGAACTGCCCGAGGGTCAGCTGCGGCGAAAACTGCATCATGCACTCGGAGATGCCGGGGTTGAGGTTGAGCGACGGCGCGGCGCCGCCATGGGCCTGTGCCTGCGAGGCGGTCACGAGCAGCAGCAGACTGGTCAGCAGCGCGGGTACGAGCCTGGCAGTGGCGCGTTTGGGGACGTGGCGGGCGAGAATCTGCATGAGGCCTCCGAGCGGGACAGTCATCGCCGGAGAGGCAGACGCAGGGCGCTCAGAGATTGAAACACCGCTGGGCGCACGAGTTGTTACTTCGCTGCCGGTGTCACCCAGGCTCCACCCGGTCATCCCTCCACCAGCGATGGTGCTGAGTTCGCCTGATGTTGCCCCAGTCTGTGCTCGTGGGATCATCATGGCCGGGCAGCAGTGCTATGGTCCGCTCCATAGACGCCTGTGCCAAACGCGGACGGAGCTTGTCGATGATCTGCGCCGCCTGCGGAGAACCCAACCAGGACCAGCAAGCCGACGTCTGTGGGGCGTGCGGTGCCGATCCGCTGCTCGCCGGCCGCTATCGCCTGCTGGGGACCCTCGGTCACGGCGGCGTGGCGACGACTTACGAGGCCGAGCAACTGTCGGACGGGGTGCACGTCGCCATCAAAGAGCTGCTGCTGCGGCGGATGGATGCGTTCAAGACCAAAGACCTCTTTCACCGTGAAGCCCAGGTGCTGCGGACCCTCGATCATCCGGGGATCCCGCGCTATATCGACGAGCTGACCGCCGGCAGCGGCAAGCACATGGCGTTTTATCTGGTGCAGGAGCTGGTGCGCGGCCAGAACCTGCAAGCCGAACTATCCGATAAGCGTCAGACCGAGCGCGAGGTCGCAGCGACCCTGGCCGAGCTAGCAGAGATCTTGAGCTACCTGCACAGCCTGCGGCCGCCCGTGATTCACCGAGACCTCAAACCGTCGAACGTCATGCGCCGAGAGGCGGACAGCAAGCTGATGCTCATCGACTTCGGTGCGGTGCGGGAGGCGGCCACCACCCGCGGCCAGGGCGGCAGCACGGTCGCGGGTACGTTTGGTTTCATGGCGCCGGAGCAATTCGCGGGTCAGGCCAGCCCGGCGACCGATCTCTACGGCCTAGGCACCACCGCGGTCGCCCTGCTGACCCACCGCTCGCCCCAGGAGCTCCTCGACGCGACCCACGAGCTGCGTTGGCGGGAGGTGGTCAGCGCCAGCCCCGCGCTGACCGCTATCCTGGAGGAGCTGCTGGTTCGTGATCCGGCCCATCGGGCCAGCGACGCAGCCGAGGTAGGTCGGCGCTTGCAGGCCGTCGCCGACGGCACAGCGCCCGCCTTTTCACCCACCGGTAGTTGGAGCGCCAAGCCCCAGCCCAAGGCGGAGCCCGGACGGCCGATCTTGGGCGGCGCGACCCTCAAGGAGGTCATGCGCGGCGAGGTGCCGGTGGGCGACCTCATCGAGAGCCTGCGGGATGGCAGCCTGCTGCGGGGCGGGCCAAGGCAGCCGCCCGACCTGTACCTCAAGCCGCCACCCGCACCTCGGCCGTCGGGGCTGTGGCTGGCGCGCAAGCGGGATGCGGTGGCCGGGTTCAAGTTCATGTTCGGCGCTATTTTCGGCGGGGTGGGCACCATCGTCGGCGTGCCCCTGGTGCTGACCTCGCTCTTTGGCGCCATGGAGCCCCTCGCCGGGCTCATCGGCGGCGGGTTGGGCGTCATTTTTGCGGCCATCGGTGGCGTGGTCGGACTCAGCGGCTTGCAGCGCTTACAACAGATCTCGGCGCTATGGCAGGACGGCCACGAGGTCATCGGCCACATCGAGCATATTGAGATGAATCGGCAAATCACCGTCAACGGCAGGTCGCCCTGGCAGGTGCACTACACCTATCGGGTCCATGGGCGGCCTTATTCGGGCTCAGGAACCACGTTCGACCGCAAGATGCGCCGAGCCCAGCGCGGCCAGCCTGTGGCGGTGGTGTTTGATCCGAATAATCCGGGCGACAGTGTGGTGAACCTGCCGTCGTAGGTCGGGTTTGGCCGGGTCCAGCGCGTGGTCTTGGGGCGCGCAGCGGCCCTTCGCCGTGATTGAGTTGGGTTCGACGCTGCATCGATGAAGGCACGGTGGACAAAGAAGGCCATACGGCCGCGATCAAGTTGAGGTGCAGTAGCAGCGAAAAGTAACGTGATCCTAGGCATACCAACGCAAATATACGGGTACATAAAGAGAAACACTTTGGGTCCTTGTTTTCGAGATAGTTCTAGTCCAGACTTTCGCGGAAATAGCCTCCCGCCCCCTCTCCCAAGGATCTCCAATGAACACAAGCTGTTCTCGAGCACTATTGCTCTTTGCATTCCTCTTCGCGCCAGCTCTCGCAACCGCTACTACCTGTCCTGCGACCAACGTCATCACGGACAATCAAGCCTTCAACTGGACGTACCATCCGGCGGACGCCAACAATCCGCAGCCCTACTACAGCGGCACCATGGAGATGGGCGAAGCGTCCCTGTCGATCGGCGGCTACTCGCTCACCACCCGCGCGTACCGTCAGGCGGGCGGCCAGTACTCGATCCCAGGCCCGACCCTGAAGATGAAGCCCGGCGAGAAGTACGTGCTCAGCTTCCACAACACGCTGCCCTACGAGATGCCGAGCCCCGAGCACAACGTCTACAAAGACCCGAATATCAGCAATATCCATACACACGGCCTGCACATCTCGGGGCAGTCTCCCGGCGATGACGTGACCCGCTCGTTCGAGGGCGGCTACGGCGGCGACTTTGTGTACGACATGCCGGCTGACCACATGGGCGGTACATTTTGGTACCACGCTCACCACCACGGCTCGACGTACCTACAGGTCTCCGGTGGCGCGTTCGGTCTCCTCGTCGTCGACGATAGCGCTGACCAAATTCCCGCCAATGTCGCCGCCATGGAGGAGCGTGAGCTCGTCATCGCCTACCTCGACACCGGCGCTGCCGGCACCGGTGGCGACTCCCTGCTCAGCGGCAACCTGCCCAGCACCTGGACCGTCAACGGAAAGATCGCCGGCAACTTCTGCATGCCTCCCAACACGTGGCAGCACTGGCGCGTGCTGTTGGCTGACCGCAACGCGATGGAAAAGACCGTGACTGTCGGCGCGAACTGCGAGGTTAAATTGCTAGCCCGTGATGGCGTCTGGCGTACCACTGCCCCGAAGACGTTGACGACCAACGGCCTGTCCCTCACCGGCGCCTCTCGTGCGGATTTCGCGGTCCGCTGCCAGGGTGATTCGACCCTGAGCGTCAACAACACGGTCGTGGCCAACGTCTACGTCGACGGAAGCGCCGACACTGCGCCCAACCCGTACGCCGCAGACGGTGTCTCCTCCTGGTCCGCTGCGCGCCCGAGCTACCTGCGTGACTTGCGCAATGAGACCAACGTCAACACGGAGTCGGTGCAAATGGGCGCCCGCACCGTCAACGGCAGCAAGTTTGATCACATGACGCCGACCTTTTCTCTTGCGCCGACCCACGTACAGGAGTGGTCGGTCAATGGCGCCGCTCGCCACCCCTTCCACCTGCACGTCTACCACGTGCAATCGCTGAACTGCGGTGGTGACTTTGAGGACGGTGAGTACTACGACGTGGTTGCGTCAAACTGCTCGATTCGCTTCGACCTGAACGCGGCGACGTCGACGCCGTACTACGGCCGCACGATCATGCACTGCCACATCCTCGCCCACGAAGATCAGGGCGCCATGGGCTGGTTGCAGGTCACGGGCGGCACGGGCGCGCCGACCTTTCCAGCGGACGGTAACGTGCCAGCCTACGGCGCGTACTACGCCTTCGGTGGTGGCACCACGCCGACCGCCCCGAACGCACCCAGCAACTTGGCGGCTGCTGCCGTCTCCGCCGCGCAGATCGACTTGAGTTGGACCGACAACAGCGGCGATGAGCAGGGCTTTGAGATCTATCGCTCCAGCGATGGTCAGAGCTTCAACTTGCTCGACACCGTCGGCGCCGACATCACGTCGTACAGCGACACCGCTTCCCTGTCGCCGTCGAGCACCTACTGGTACCACGTCGTCGCCTACAACGGCGCCGGCTCCTCCGATCTGTCCAACACCGCCTCCGCGACCACCCAGGCCGGGGGAACCCCTACCGCGGTGACAGTCGGCTCCATCTCGGTGTCGACCTACGGCGCTGGTCAGGGCAAGAAAGGTGGCCGCGCGGTCATCGTCGTCCGTGACGACCAGGGCGGTCTCGTCGAGGGCGCCATTGTGAGCGGCGCCTTCAGCGGCTCCTTCACAGAGTCCGCCACCAGCAGCGCGACGGACGCCAGCGGCTCGACCACCGTCGACACCACCGCGACCGCCAAAGGCAACGTGGCAGTCACCTTCTGCGTGACGTCCATCAGCCACGCGAGCCTGACCAACTTCAGCGGCTCGATCTGCGCATCGCTGTAGATCTTTCGGCATAGCCAGAGACCAACAAGGCAGAGCGGTCCCACCCTACGCGGTGTGGCCGCTCTGCTTGTGGTTTTGGCTTGAGTTGACGCTACGCGCCCCAGGACGGCCGATCGGGCCCGACCCCCACTAACCTACCTCCCCACCCCTATTGACGTCCGCTGGGGCCATCCTTGGTCACGCAACAGCCAGTTCGCCCTGCAAAAACCGTTCACGCGGGCCCTCCAACCGCCCTATTTGGTTTGGCAGGCCGGCTTGACATAGCACGCCGAGTTGGGTCGATAGCCTCTTGAAATCTTTGGGTCATCGCCGATGTCGATGGTACGCCGAACGCTCCTTGCCCGCCGCCAGTTTTCAGCTGAATGGATGTTGTCTCCTTGCGCGTAGAGCGATTGGAGGTCGGCCTTGTCGAGACGAAAAATGAATCAAAATCGGAAAAGTAGCCTCGCCAGGGCTACGATAGAGATTGACGGCGAGGGGGCTGCGGGTCACTGCGGAGGTGGAGATGGGTGAGGAGACACGTGTACGAGCGGTTGCGGGGATCGGCCCTGCGACGGCGAGCAAGCTCGAGGGCCTTGGGATCACGACGGCCGAACAGTTGGCCGCCGCATCGCTACGCGATCTGCTGCAGATTCCGAACTTTGGCGAGACCCGCGCTAAGCGACTACAGGCTGCTGCTGCCACGATGTTAGCGGCAACGGCTCCTGCGCCTACCCTGGCAGCCATGCCACCGACCGCGCCTGACTCCAGGGTCGAGGCAGTGTCTGAAATCACGCCGAAACCGGCGCCCGCTGCCGACGTCGCCCTTGAGTCGGCTCCCGCAGCGCCAAAGAGGGTTGAGAAGGCGAAGAAGGCGAAGAAGGCGAAGAAGGCGAAGAAGGCGAAGAAGGCGAAGAAGGTCGACAAGAGCGGCAAGTCGAAAAAGAAGCGAACGCCGAAGGAGGCCGGCAGCAAGCATCAGTCGGACACGCGTGGCGTGACTGCGGCGTCGGCAGCGAAAGACAGCGCAACGGGCGCACAGCCCACAACAAAAAGAGGAGTCAAGATGACAAAGAAAGCGACAGCAGCCGCCCCGGTGGAAGAGACGACGTTCGTGGAAGCGGATGCGCCGGTCAGCAAGAAGAAGAAGAAAAAGAAGAAAGCCGACAAGAAGACGGAGAAGAAGGCGGACAAGAAGCTGAAGAAAGCCCTCAAGAAGGCCGAGAAGGCCAAGGGCAAGAAGAAGGCAAAGAAAGCCGCCAAGAAAAAAGCGAAGAAGAAAGCGAAGAAGTCAGACAAGTAGTCACGGCTGAGGCCTGACGGCTGCGCCGCTTGGTGCAATCGTGCGTCTCAGCCTCGTTCACCCATGAAGACCGCCCCTGACCTAGCTCAGTGGGTGGTCTTCATGATTTTGGTACCCCAAGTCAGCGAGGTTGTGGTCTCGACTCACCTTGGTCGCCACGCGCGGCCTGCTGAACCGGTGCCGAGCGCCGCCCGCATCCCTGCCAAGGTCTCCAACCCCTGCCGCATCCGCTCCGTATCGGCGTCCGCATCCAGCTCCAGATTCAGGCGATAACCCGTCCACCCCACCATCAACTGGTCCGCCAGACTCCCAGGCAGCAGCTGATTGGCGTCCAGCGCCAGGGTCCACACATCAGCCGGCACCTGCGGCACCAAGTCCGCGACGGTTCGCTCGGTCCACCGTTTGAGCGTGTCCTTCGCTGGCGGCTTGCCAAAGTAGCGCGGCTGCCCTCGGCGCTTGTAGCGAAACCACACCACCGAGCCCTGCGCGGGGGCATCCGTCGGGACCTCCATCAGCAGCTGTACGACCAGCCTGGCGCCCATCTGATCACCCGGCGAATCGACCTTGGCCAGCTGCACGGCCACACGCGCGTCGCCGTAGGTGCCGACGGTTGCTGTTTGGGCGACGCGGGTGCCGGTGAAGGTGAGCGGCTGTAGACCGAGCGCAGCGCATTGCGCGAAGAAGCGCTGTTGTTGCGCTGCGAGCTTGGCAAACGCCCGTGAGCGGAGGACTGAGAGCAGGACGATGAGGCCCAGGACCAAGAGGATGCCGACTGCGATGGCGAGGGTGGGCATGGGGCGCTACTCCTGCGGCATCGGGGAGGGTTGGGGACAAAAATGACATCGCGACGTCGATTTTTCGAGGAAAATGCGCATTGCGATGCGCATTCTGTCGACACCTACGCCGACCTTGGACTGCGAAAGCCCAAGTCAGTCGCCATCAGCCTTTGTCGCGCCTGTGGCCATAAATGTGAGTGGAGTTCGCTACTTTCTGCTCATCCAGACCAGTGGTGGCGCGGAGGTGAGCGTCAGGCCATGGGCACGGCGCCCCAATGACGTCGGTCGAAGCGCGTTGTTCGTGCTCAGGCCGCTAACTCGGTCGAGTCGTTGCCGATCAAGACATCAGCTGACAGCCCGAGGCCATCGCGCAGACGCCGGATCATGGGCAGCGTCAATGTCCGCTTTCTGTTCAAGATCTCCGAGACGCGACTACGGCTGCCCAGCATGGGCACGAGGTCTTTGCGGGTCAGTCCCTGCTGCTCCATGACAAAGATGATGGCGTCAACTGGATCGGGTGGCGGGATGATATGGTGCTTGTGCTCGTAGGCATCGATGAGCGTGACCAAGATCTCGAGATGCTCGGCCTCAAGCGACCCCGCTTCGGCTCCCCAAAGGGACTCGAGCTGGACCATCGCCCGTGCGTGGTCGGCATCGTTACGGATGGCGCGGATCTTCATGGTTTGTCCCTGCTGTCAGCTGTCCCAACACCCTAGAGTTCGCCGACGTCGATTGCGTCGTACTGCTTATGTGTGCCGATGAACTTCACCCACACAGTTTGACCTGGGAACCAGAGCTTGGCGATGAGTCGGTACTTGTTACCGCCAATGTTGAAGACCACGCGCTCACTGTCGATGACGCTCGCATGGCGATAGCGCCGCTTGATGTCGGCCATCGAGGTCCAGTTCGCTTTGCTGACCTCCGCAAACCAAGCCTTGAGAGGCTGCTCCGCTGCCGCGTGGCCGGACTCCCAGAAGGTCCTGAGTGTCTTCCGGGCGATGATGCGCATGGACCTCCCGTGGTTCCCGCGGTGGGAACATACTAGGATGTTCCCGAGGTGGGATCAAGCGATACTTGGTCGTTGTTGGGCGTAGATTCGCGGCGAGATATGGGCATGCCTTCGCCCGTTTTGAGGTCGGGCAGCCTCATGTTGGTGGCGACCAACCTCAGTCGTACGCAATGCCTCGTCGCACGAAGTGGGCGGTCATGACGCGCCAAGCGGTCATTCATCGGTCTCGGGACAGACGAGCGTTAGCCCAGCCCAACAGCCACCCGCGCCGCTTCCATCACCGGCCCGGGAAACAACCCCACAGCCATGGTCAGCAGCGCCAGCAGCAAAATCGCCAACCCCAGCTCCATGCGGGCCGTCACCTTGGGCAGGTCCCCCTCCGGCGTCATGTACATCGAGCGGGCGATCTGCAGGTAGTAAAACAACCCCGCCGCACTGAGCGCCGCAGCCAGCACAACCAGCCAGCCATAGCCCGCCGTCCACAGCCCAAGCAGCACCCAGACCTTGGCCCAAAATCCAATGGCGAAGGGAATTCCGCCGAGACTCAACACAAAGAGCAGCCCCGCCAAGGCCAGCCCAGGCGAGCGCGCATGCAATCCGCGAAACACAGCCAAGGTGTCGTCTGAGTCCTTCTCATCGGCCGTCTCGTCCTCTGTACGCCCAGACGCAGCCACCGCTTCGATGACAAAGAACACGCCCATATTGGCGACCATGTAGGCAGCCAGGAAGAACAGCAGCGTCGCTAAGCCCTCGCTCTTTTGCCCCGAGGTATGGGCCACCGTGCCCGCCGCCAGCAGCGCCATGAGGCCAAAACCCATCTGCGCCACGCCCGAAAAGCCGAGCATGCGCTTGACGTTCTGTTGGGGCACCGCCATCAGGTTGCCGACCAGCAGACTGACGATGATGAGGGCGAGCACCAGGGGCATCCAGGTGTCCGTGTGACCGGCGAGCGGCCCGAGCAGCAGCTGCACCAGAGCGGCAAAGCCGGCCGCTTTCGGGGCGACACTTAGAAAAGCGACGAACGGCGTACTGGCGCCCTGGTAGGTGTCTGGGACCCACATGTGAAAGGGCGCAGCACCGATTTTGAAGGCGAAACCACCGACGATCATGGCCACCGCCAAGCTCATCACCGGGCCGGCGTTCATGGTCCGGGCGAGCACGTCGAAGCGGGTCGAGCCGCCGATGCCGAAGAGCAGGCTGATGCCGTAGAGCGCCACCACGCTGCTCACCGCGCCGACCAGGTAGAGCTTCAGCCCTGCCTCAGCGGGCCTGTGCCACTTGGTCTTGGCGGGCAGCTCCATAGATGGCAGCGGGCCCTTGCGCTTGGGGTAGGTGCCGATGCCGCCCCAGGCTGCCATGGCATACAGCGGCAGGCTCATGAGCTCGAAGCTGACCATGAGCAAGATGAGGTCTCTGGCGCCGGCGAGCAGGGTCATGCCCAGCAGGCTCATCATCAGCAGCTGGTAGTACTCACCCTGGCGCCGGGGCCCGATGCGGGCGGTCTCGTCCATGCCGCCCAGCACGCCGAAGAAGCCCGCCGCGAGGAAGATGCGTTTACACCAGATGGCGAAGCCATCGCCCACGTAGGCGCCGCCCAGGGCCGTGCCGGTGAGATCGAGGGTGAAGGTGGCGGTGAACCCCAAGGCCAACAGCAACAGCGTGCAGTAGCCCAAGATGCGCTTGTTACCGGCGGGCATGGCCACATCGGCGAGGAGCAGGCCCAGGGCGCCGACAGCGACGATGCCGTCGACGGCCAGAATCTCGACCCCATTGAGTGCGTCAAATGCGCTCATCGCAGCACCTCCAAGGCTTGGCCGGCCACGCGGGGCAGGGTCTCAGCGGTCGTCAGGTCGATAAAGTCCATGACCAATCCAGGCACGGCGCCGAAGACCACCAGGGCCAAGCCCAGCAGCCACAGGGCGACCCACTCGGTGCCGATGGGATCGCGTATGTCGGTCCATTTGGGATCTGGCGCGGGTCCCCAGAAGATGCGGCGGGTGGCGCGCAGCACGTAGATCGCGGTGATCCAAGCGCCGAGCAGGCCGACGATGGCCCACCACGAAAACGCGCTCTGCCAGGCGCCCAAGAACACCAGCCACTCGGCGACAAAGCCGGCCAAACCGGGCAAGCCGAGGGAGCTGAGGCAGCCTAGGGTGAAAAACGCCGCGATGAAGGGCTGCTTCTTGGCGAAGCCGCCGAAATCGGGGATCCACCGGCTGTGGGCCTGCTCGTAAATCAAGCCGACGAGGGCAAAGAACAGGCCGGTCATCAGGCCGTGGGCGAACATCTGGTAGACCGCGCCGTTCCAGCCGTTGACCGTCAACGTCGCCGCCCCGAGCATCACCACGCCCATGTGACTCACCGAGCTATACGCGATGATGTACTTGAGGTCCTTCTGCGCCATGGCCGCAAACGCGCCGTATAGGATGTTGATCGCAGCGACCCCGCCGACCAGCCACGCCCACTCGCGCGCGCCCTCCGGCAGCAGCACCATGCCGATACGCATGACCCCGAAGGCGCCGAGCTTCATCAGCACACCGGCGTGTAGCATCGACACCGCCGTTGGAGCGGAGGCGTGACCATCGGGCGACCACGTGTGAAAGGGCCAGATACCGGCCAGCGTGCCGAAGCCGATCCACAGGGCGGGAAAGGCCCACATCTGTAGCCCGAGGGAGAAGTGCGTCTTCTCTAGGTGCCGAAGATCGAAGCTGGTTGAGCCCGCCTCGATGTACATGGCGATCATGGCCGCCACGATGAGCGCCGAGCCGATGAGCAGCATCAAGGTGAGCTTCATCGCCGCGTATTCTTTGCCGCCGACGTCGAGCAGCTTCCAGATGAACTTGAAGGGGCCTGCGTCCGCGACCTTGTTGGACGAACCCCAGATGCCGATGAGCAGGTACATCGGCAGCACGGCGATCTCGTAGAACAGGAAAAAGACGAACAAATCCAGGCTGACAAAGACGCCGAAGACGCCGGTGACCAGCACCAGCAGCATCAGGTAGAACTCGCGGCCGCGGGTCTTGACCGTCCACGAGGCGAAGGCGCCAGCGAACATGATGAGGCCCGTCAGCAGCAGCAGACTCACCCCCCAGCCGTCGACGCCGAGCTCTAGAGAGATGCCCAGCGACGGCACCAGCGGCAGGCTGGAGGTCATCTGGATGCCGCCGGCGGTCATGTCGTAGGCCAGAGCGATGGCGACCGAGGCGATGAGGCTCACGGTCGAACCGGCGACGCCGATGAGGCGCACGGCGAGCGGTTTGGTGTCGTTGATAAAGAGCAGCAGCATGGCGGCCACAAAGGGCGCGGCCACGACGATGTGTAGCAGGGGCAACTCAGCGAGTGCGGCTGCGTTTGCAGGTGAGAGCAGTCCAGTCATGGCTACATCACCCCCATGGCGGTCAGGGCAATTAAGCCGGCAATCACCGCGTAGATGTAATCGGCAGGGCGACCGGTTTGCAGCCGGCGGAAGCGCTCGGCGCCCTTGAGTACGGCCCAGCCACTCAGGTTGATGAGCGCGTCGATGATGTAGCGGTCAAACCAGGCCACGCCGGCCGCAGCGGTGAGCATGACGCGGCGGTAGAACAGGGCGAAGGCGCGGTCGACGGGGGCGTTGCCTGTCAACCAGGTGACAAATCGCATGGGCGCGCTGACCCACTGGCTGCCGACGGCGGCCCGCTTGCCTGGGGAGAAGCGCCAGAGGCCAGCGGCGATACCGGTCAGGCCTGTTGCGGTGGCGATGATGCCGACTGGAGTGATGTGAAACGCCGCTTCAGCGCCGGCCATCTTGGCGAAGTCGCCGTGCAGCAGCCCGCCAACCAGCGCCAGGGCGCCGAGCAGGGCCATAGGAGCGAGCATCACGGCGGGGCTCTCGTGGGCGTGCTCCGCGGCCTCAGACGGCGCGCCAAACAGGGACAGCATCACCACGCGGGTCATGTAAAAGGCCGTCAGCCCGGCGGCGGCGATGGCGGCGATGAGCGGCACGATGTGGCCGGCGTGCAGCAGCTCTTCTAAGATGAGATCCTTGGAGAAAAAGCCCGATGTCATCGGAAAACCGGCCAAGGCGAGGGACCCGATAATGAGCAGCACGCCGGTGGGCTTCATCTTCTTCCAGAGGCCGCCCATGTCGTGGAGGCTGTTGCTGTGCACCGCGTGGATGAGCGAACCGGCCGTCAGAAACAGCAGCGCCTTGAAGAACGCGTGGGTCGTCAGGTGGAAGTAGCCGCTGACCATGGAGCCGGTACCCAAGGCGGCGACCATGTAGCCCAGCTGGCTGCAGGTCGAAAACGCGAGCACCTTCTTAATGTCGTCTTGGAACACGGCGACGATGGCGGCAAAAAGCGCGGTGAAGGCGCCGAGGTAGACCATGAACGTCAGCACAGTCGGCGCTAGGGAGAAGATCGGGTAGGCGCGCACGATGAGGTAGACGCCCGCTGCGACCATGGTGGCGGCGTGCAGCAGCGCGCTGACCGGCGTGGGGCCCTCCATGGCGTCCGGTAGCCAGATGTGCATGGGGAACTGGGCGCTTTTGCCGACCACGGCGAGGAACAGCAGCCCCGCGATGACCTCGGCGTCGGCCGTCATCAGCACCTGGCCGGGCGGCACCGTCCAGTCGAACCCGCCGGTCTTCACGAACAGGACCATCAGCCCGAGCATCAGGCCCATATCAGCGAATTTCGTCACCCAGAAGGCCTTGAGCGCCGCTTGACCCGCCGAAGGTTTGGTCCAGTAGTAGCCGATGAGCAGGTAGGAGGCTAAGCCGACCAACTCCCAACAGAGGAACAATTGCAATAGGTTCGGCGCCATGACCAGGCCGAGCATCGAAAACGCAAATAGGGCGTGATAGGCGAAGTAGCGGCCTCTATCCCGGCTGGGCTCATGGCCCAGGTAGCCGAGCGAGTAGACCTGCACGCAGAGCGCAACCAGGGCGACGACCACCATCATCGGCGCGGCGACCGGATCGACGTAGACGCCGACGGTGGACAGCACCTTGCCGCCGCCGGGCAACCACGCGGCCTGGATGTCCACGTTGGGGGCCGACTGGCCGAACATCCGCGCCATGGCGAGCATCACGGATGCGCCCAGGGAGATGGCCGTCGAGGCGATGGTGATGCCGGCTGAGACCGGACCACGGACGCGTAGCGGCGCCACGATAAAGAGCACCACCGCAGCCACAAGGGGCGACAACAGGACAAAGAGCGCTAGGGTTTGGTGTGACACAAAGTCCTCCGTGTGGCCGGTCAGCCGTGCAACTGCGCTGCAGCGTCCGTCTCCGTAGAGCGACGCGAGCGATGCAACAAGATGACCAGCGCGAGACCGACTGCGACTTCTGCGACAGTCAACGCGATGGTGAACAGGGTGAAGACCTGGCCAGCGGTGCCGCCCTGATGGCGAGCGAAGGCGACGAGGTTGATGTTGACGGCGTTGGCCATCAGCTCGAGGCCGATGAGCAGGCCGATGATGTTCTTGCGGGTCAGCACGCCGTACACCCCGAGGGAGAACAGGGCGGCGCTGAGCAGCAGGAGCAGCTGCAAGACCTCTGCGTTAACGGCGATCATGGATCCCTCCGGCGGGCCACCACGATGGCGGCCAGCATGGCGGCGAGCAGCAAGATAGACAGGGCTTCGAAGGCCAACAGGTGCTCTGTCAGCAGCGCCTGGCCGATGGCTTTGGTGTGCACGATGGTGCTGCCGCCGCCGGTGAAGCTCATGGAGCTGACCGCGCTGGCGATGAGCGCAAAGACGGCCAAGGCACTCACCGCGCCGAGGCGTTTGCGCTCGGATGGGTTGCCGATTTTGGTGGTCTCATTGCGGTCCGTCAGCATGACGCCAAAGAGCATCAGCGTGATGACGCCGCCGGTGTAGAGGATGATTTGAATCGCTGACAGGAATGACGCACCGACCATGAGGTAGAGCGCGCTGGTGCCAGCCAACGACACGGCCAGCCAGAGCACCGAGTGCACCAAGTTGGTGCTGCGAACGGCGAAGAGACCGGCGCTGACCACGCAGAGCGCGATGAGGCTGAGGGCTATCATGGCGATCATGAGCGCACCTCCTCGGCGCCATCTGCGCCTGCTTCGGGTGGGGCCGTGGGCGCCGCTTCTTCGGCCGGTTTGGCTTCCTCAGCCGCAGCTACCTCGGCCGGTTTGGCTTCCCCAGCTGCTTTTTCTTCGGCTGCCTTGGCTTCCTCAGCCGCTTTTTCTTCAGCTGCCTTGGCTTCCTCAGCCGCTTTCTGTGCAGCGAGCTCGGCCTTCTTCGCTGCCGCCGCCGCCATCTGCGCGTCTTTGGCGGCTTGCTGCTCGGGGCTGAGGCGATTGGGGTCCTGCATATCGACGAGCTTGGCGCCCGTTGCCCATGCCGGTTTGCGCAGGTGCTCGTTGGCGTAGAGCTTGTCCTTCGTCAGCAGTAGGTCTTCGCGGAAAAACACCGGCTCCGTCGGCTCCTTGCACATGACGATGGCGTCGGTCGGGCAGACCTGCACGCACAGCTCGCAGAAGATGCAGGCGTTCATGTCGAGGGTGTAGTCGTCGAGGTAGCCGCGCTTTTTACCTGTGGTCGGGCTGACGCCCTTCTTCGCGGCTTTGACGGTGATGATGGCGCTCGGGCAGATGAGCTCGCACTTTCTGCAGCCGATGCAGGCCTCCTCAGGGCCGCTCTCCGGGGTGTTTTCGCCCACTGGCTCGTAGACCAAGGCGAAGGAGTTGCGGTAGCGCTCGGGGCGCACGCGTTCGGGGTGGCCGAAGCCCTCGGTGGTGGGCGGGCGAATCGCGTTTTTCAGCGCGATGCCCATGGAGCGCAGGGAGTAAACAAGCGTCTTCACGCGGCACCTCCAGAAAAGGCGACCCACAGGGCGGCGCCGCAGACGGCCAGCAGACTCAGCGGCACCAGCCATAGCCAGCACAGGCGCATCAGCTGGTCGGCGCGGAAACGCACCAAGCTCCAACGGGCCCAGAAGATGACGAAGAACAGGAACAGGGTCTTGCCGAGCATCCAGTGCAGCCCGGGCGCCCAGCCGAAGGGGCCGTACCAGCCGCCGAGAAAGAGCGCTGAGGCCAGGGCGCTGGCGATGAGGGTGTGCACGTACTCGGTCATGGGGAACAGGCCCCACATCATCGCCGAGTACTCCACGGTGACGCCGGCGACGAGCTCGCTCTCTGCTTCGGGGATGTCGAAGGGGATGCGGTTGGCCTCGGCCAGGGACGCGACGAAGAAGATGACAAAGCCCAGCGCGCCAGGGCCTACAGGCCAGAACAGCAGCCATCCATGCTCGCCCTGAAAGCGTACGATGTCGGCGATGGAAAAGGAGCCCACGGCGACCACCGGTACGATGGCGCTCAGCAGCAGCGGCACCTCGTAGCTGATCCCTTGGGCGACGGCGCGCATGGCGGCGAATAGCGCGTATTTATTGTTGCTTGACCAGCCTGCGATCCACGTTGGAAAGAGCATCAGCCCGGAGAAGGCGAGCACCCACAGCAGGCCGATATCCAGATCGGCGATGAGCAGGTCTTCGCTCAGGGGGATGGTCGCCAGGGTCGCCAGGGTGAAGAAGAGCGTCAGCGGCGGGGCCATCCAAAACAGCACCTTGTCGGCGCCGGATGGGGTCAGCATCTCCTTGCGCATCATCTTGATGGCGTCTGCCAAGGGCTGAAACAGGCCAGCCGGGCCGACCATGTTGGGGCCGACGCGGCTCTGCATGCGACCGGCGAAGCGGCGCTCGAACCAGATGGACCAGGCGCTGACCATCATGAAGAACGTCATGACGATGCCGCCGATGATGACGCCGTGACCCACCGGATGGGCCAGGATGTCGCTCAGCGGGGCGGGGAGTGAGGCGGCTAGGGACGAGCCGGATGCAGCTGCTGCGCTCATCGGTCGACCTCCCCCATGATGGGATCGAGGGACCCCAAGATGGCGATGGCGTCGCTCAGGTTATTGCCCGGCAACAGGTGTTCGACCAAGGAGACCGCGTGCAGGCTGGGTGGCCTGATCTTCATGCGGAAGGGCTGCGTGCCCTTGGTCGTGGGAATCAAGAAGGTGCCGAGCTCGCCGCGGGGGCTCTCGACGGCGACGTAGACGGCCTCGCCCTTGGCGCGCACGGACGTTGGCCCGATGTTGGGCTTCTGGCTGCAGATGGCGCCCTCGGGCACCCCAGCGAGCAGCTGCCGGCACAGGCGAATCGACTCACGCACCTCTTCAACCCGCACGTCGTAGCGCGCTTCGCAGTCACCCGCGGTGCGCACGGGCACGTTGATCTGGAGCTCGTCGTAGCAGTGATACGGCGCGTCGCGGCGCAGGTCGTGATCGACCCCGCTCGCCCGGCCCAAGGGCCCTGATAGACCCAGCTCCAGGGCGAGACCCCGACCCAAGACGCCGATGCCGCGGCAACGGTCGACGAAGATGGGGTTGGCGGTAGCAAAGTCGGCGTACTCGACCATGCGGCGCTCGATTTGGTCCAGCGCCTTGTGCACGCCCTTGTCCCAGCCGGCTGGCAGGTCGTGGCGCTGACCGCCGAAGCAGCTGGTGTTGTAGTGAAAACGCGAACCGGTGAGCTCTTCGAAGGAGTTGAGGATCAGCTCGCGCTCGCGGAAGGTCCACATGAACAGGTTGGTGCCGCCACCGATGGCGCCGCCGATGTCCATGGCGAAGGTGCCGATGGCGATGAGGTGCGAGGCGATCCGCTGCATCTCGGCCAGCAAGGTGCGAATCCACCGGCCCCGGCGCGGCACCTCGACGCCGGCAATTTTCTCCAACGCCATGTTGAAGGCCTGCTCGCTGATCATGGGCGAGAGGTAGTCGTTCTTGTCCAAGATGGGTGTGATGTTGGCGAAGTTGAGCTTCTCGCAGAGCTTTTCGACGCCGCGGTGCAGATAGCCCGGGTGGCCGACCGCTTTGACGATGATCTCGCCGTCGAGCACCAACTTGATGCGAAACACGCCGTGGGTACTCGGGTGCTGTGGTCCCAGGTTGAGGACCATGAGGTCGCCGTCGGCTTCAAACTCGCTGAGATCGACGTGCGGGTCGACTCGGGGCGGCGGCGCTAGGGCGGTGGGGGTAGACATGTCAGGGGTCTCCGGCGTTGGCGGTCCAATGGACAAGCGGCGGCGTTAACGCCAGGGCGCGTGGGGCGTGTCGATGGCGTAGTCCTTGCGCAAGGGGTGGCCCTGCCAGTCCTCCGGCAGCATCAAGCGACGCAAATCCGGGTGGTTACTAAAGACGACGCCCACCAAGTCCCACTGCTCGCGCTCCTGCCAGTCGGCACCGGCAAAGAGGCTGACCAGCGAATCGATGGGCTCACCGGGGGCCAGATCCACGCTCCACCAAAAAGCGGGCGAGTCCCCGGCAGACGGGTTGCGCAACACCGTCGCCACTTTGAAGTGCTCCGGCGGCGGATCGGGGTTTTTGCGCGACTTCTTCTCTTGCGGCCAATGGCTAGCCGCGACCGTCACGTAGAGGTTGTAACCGCGGTTTTTCAGCAGCTCGGCGAGGGCGAAATGCGCCGCGGCTGGCACGGTCATGCCGCTCTCGACGACCACGGGGGCGGGCTCTGGCGCTGGGGCGGGCGCAGCTTCGGTGACTTCCGAAGTGTCGCCGTCGGCGCTGGCCTCGGACTCCTCTGGAGCGGGCGGCGGTGGCGTATGCGCTTCGACGAGCGCTGCGATGGCGGCTGATAGTTCCGGGCTCATGCCGCACCTCCGTCTGGCGTCTGCTTGCCTGAGATCGACAGCTGCGAAGGGTCGAGCAAGTTGCCGTGCTGTTCACCAGAGGTGCGGCGCTCGTTGCCGTCAAAGCCTAGGGATCTAGATGCCTCACGTTGGGCGTCGAAGAGGTCTGGATCTCGCGCTGGATCGCCGATGCGCTTGATACCGCCGAGCTGCAAGGACGCCGTCTCTGGGCGCTCTTCCGCCGGAATGCCGCTGCCTTCCCACGTGCCTTCGCGCTGCATGGCGATCTTCACCTGCAGACGTTTGAGGCCCTTCATCAGCTCTTCGGGGTTGGGCGGGCAGCCGGGCACGTAGACGTCCACGGGCACGAACGTGTCGATGCCGGGCACGACCGAGTAGATGTCGCGGTAGAAGTCGCCGCTGATGGCGCAGGAGCCCATGGCCACGCACCACTTGGGTTCGGGCATCTGGTCCCAGAGTTTGCGCACGCGCGGCGCCATCTTCACCGTGATGGTGCCAGCGACGACCATGACATCGCACTGCCGGGGCGTGGGCCGGATGATCGCCCCCATGCGGTCGAGATCGACCCTGGACGCCGCCGCCGCCATGAACTCGATGCCGCAGCAGCTCGTCGCCATGGGGAAGATGAACAGGCTGCTCGACGAGGCCCAATCCAGCAGGCGCTCGACATTGCTAACCGCCACATCGAGACCGGGCACGCTGATCACTTTTTCGAGCAGGGGGTTGGTGTAGGCGCGGCTGTCACGGGAGGCCTGGATCTGACCTGATCGCAGCGCTGCAGCTAAGGCCTGAGCTTCGGCCGGGTCGACGTCAGGGGGCGTGACCTCGCCGTCGCCGCCAGCTTCGTGAGACGGCGCTGTTGGCACTTCTCCCACGACTTCCGCTGCCTCAACGGTCGGCTGATCGGTGTCTACTGCCATTGGATGGCCCCCTTGCGCACGGCGTAGAGCCAACCCAGCATCAAAATGGCCAGGAAGACGAACATCTCAGCGATGGCAAAATCGCCGAGTTCTCGAATGTTGAGCGCCCACGGCAGGACAAAAGCCGCCTCGGCGTCGAACAGTACAAAGACCAGCGCCACGATGTAGTAGCGCGGGTGAAAGCGAATCCAGGTGCCGCCATCGGGCTCCTCTCCGCATTCGTAGGTGTCGTATTTCGACGGTTCGTCGACCTTGGCCTTCACGCGCAGGATCAGCCCCGCGATGATCATCACCATGGCAGCTGAGGCCGCGATGGCGAGGTAGACAAAGGCGGGGATCCACTGCTGGGCCATGGAACTTTCCTCGGAGAAGCGTTTGTTTACGTGACGGGAACTCTCTTTGAGGTAGCGGGTGGTGTTGCGAACCAACATCACAGAGGGGAGTTTGCGGCAAATCATAGGCTCGCGCCTGCCGATCGTCACCCCCGATCTGCGCACTCGTCACAATTGTCTTTGCACAGTCGCGGATTTACCGGCCTGTTCGCCGCACTGCGAGCTCATCGGAATGTCAGCGGGATTCGAGGGTTGCCTCATGACCCTACGCCCGTCACCGTCTGCCCGCCCGAATCTATCCAGGGAGTTCTTCATGTACGCTCGCTTGTTGCCGCGCCGCGCCGCCCCGGCCCCGCTCTCGGCTCTCGTTGTCTCTTGTCTCGTGGTCACCGCACCTGTGCTCGCTGCGACCACCGCCCCCAAAGTCCCCATCGCCTCGAGCCGGGTGACCGCGGTGACGCTCTATCGCGGCCAAGCGCTCGTCAGCCGCACCGTCAACGTGCCGGCTGGTACCGGTGAGCTGCAGTTGGTGGTCGATGGCCTGCCCAGTCGCGTCAACGGCTCCAGCCTCACAGCCCAAGCGCGTGGCAACAGCGGATTGACGGTGCGGTCGGTGCGTTATCAGCGAAAGTCCACCTCAAAGGCGGCCAATCCCAAGGTCGCTGCGCTCGACGAGAAAATGGCCGAGCTGCGCACCGACAGGCAGACCGAGCGCGAGTACGTGCGGCTGCTCGATGACAAGTACAAGGTCTACCAGCGGCAGATGGGTTTTGTAGCGCCGACGGCCAAGCAAGAGATGGCCAAAGGCGTGCTCAACCCCAAGAAGCTGGCCAAAATCACGGACGCTAACCTCGCCGCCCGCGAGGCGATCGTCACCGCCCGGATCGCGCGGCGGGCGAAGATCAGAAAGATCGACAAGGAGCTGCGCTTGCTCAGTCGGCAGCGCCGGGAGCTGAGTCGCGGTCGTCACATGAGCAGTCGGCAGGCGGTGATCTACCTCAACAAGCGGCGCGCAGGCCGGACGACGCTGCGGCTGGACTACCTGGTGCACGGCGCGGGCTGGACGCCGACCTACAACGTGCGCGCCTCGAGAAATGGCCGCGGTGTGCAGCTTGAGTACCTGGCCGAAGTGCGCCAGATGAGCGGTGAGCCGTGGAATGGCGTGAGAGTGACCCTGTCGACAGCCACCCCGCAAATGAGCGCCGAGAGCCCCCTGCTGGGCCCGCTGTGGGTCGGCCTCGGTGGCGCTCCGACCAAGGTGCGTCATCGCCGCAAGAAGCGCATGAGCTTTAAGTCCTACGCCTCGTCGCAAAATCGGATTCGTGTCCAGCAGCAGCGTCTACGTAGCCGGCCTAGTCGGGCGCGGGCCGGCTGGATGATGAACAAACTCGCCGCGCAGGGTCAGCGGATGGAGCTCAATGCAGACCGCGCGGTGGTGCGTGCTGGGCGGCGTTCGGTCAAGGCGTCAGAAGAGGCGCTGGCGGTGTCCTACAAGCTGCCCGGCAAGATGCGGCTGGAGAGCCGGTCGGATAGGCAGCTGGTCAAGGTGGCGATGCTCAAGCTGCAGGCGGACATCTTCTACGAAGCGGTGCCGCTGTTTTCGTCCTACGTCACCCGCTACGCCCGCGTGGTCAACACCAGTGACCTGCCGTTGCTCGCTGGTTCGTACCGGGCGTTTAGCGATGGCGAGTTCGTCGGCAAGGGCAAGGTGCCGGTCATCGCCCGTGGGCAGGACTTCACCATCGGCCTCGGCGCCGACACCCAGCTGCGCTGCTACCGGGAGCTGGTCGACAAGACCGACGAGACCTCGTGGGGCTCGCGCGTGCAGTCGTTTGACTATCGCCTGCGGATCGAGAGCTACAAGCGCGGGCAGGTCAAGGTGCGGGTGTATGACCGCATCCCCGCCAGCAAGACCAAGGAGCTGGAGATCAAGCTGACCAAGCACAGCCGCGGGCTGAGCAGCGAGGCGGTGTACAAGCGGGACCATCGGCCGCGCGGGATCTTGCGTTGGGATTTGAAGGTGGCGCCGGGGAGCAATGGCGCCAAGGCGCTGGATATGACCTATCGCTTCGAGATGAAGTACGAAAAGGGCAAGCACGTCGGCCGGCAGGCGACGGGGCTGATGCGCGTGATGGAGAAGGACTTCCGGGCGATGAGCCGGTAGGTGGTGCCGCGGGGTGAATTCGGGGATTTCGGAAGGTCAAAAGGCCGCTGCGGGGGCAAGGATGGCCCTAGCGGGCGTTTGGTGGCTTGGAACGCATACTAAGTGGGGGCGGCGACCCATCGGCCCGTGGCTGGCCTCGTACGCGCACATCACCATCGCACTCCGAAGGTGTCGATGCCCGCCCACTGAGGCCCGCAGCCACAGACTTCAGCCCGGTACGCCCGGCTGGGAGCGCTACTAACAATCCCCAAAAGCAGACCACATCGATCCGAGTTTTCGACACGAAACACCACAGCTATTTTCATCTCTAACAACCAATTGCACTGTCCCGGTTCGTGCATGGTTGGTAGGCTGGTCCCACTCAAAGTGTCCAACTGGACCGGTGTGCCCGAAATCTGGGGCCGCCGTGTGTGGAGAGATTGATGACTCGTTCCCTATCTTGGCGCGCGCTGCTGTGCTGCCTCGTTGCTCCCGTGATTTTCGCCGCTTGTGGGGATGACCCTGAGATAAAGACCGACGGACCGGCGGCGGATGTGTCGGTCGCCGACGCGCCGTTGGCCGACCAGCTCGATGAGGACGCCACACCCGACACAGGCATTGATCCCTCCGATGGCACCGCCTCCGATACGGTTGCGGCCGACGCGACGGTTGCAGACGGTGGCGAGAGCGCTGACGTCGTGGCTGACATGGACAGCGCAGTGGGTGGCGATGCCGCGGATGGGGCGTCACTCGACGTAGCCGGCTCTGGAGATACGGCGTCTGCTGATGGCGGTCCCGTGGCGGCATGCCCCGGCGCCAAGGGCTGCGGCTGCAAGGTGGATGCCGAGTGCAACAGCGGCGCTTGCGTGCTGTGGACAACTGGCTCGCGGCAGTGCGGTACGCCGTGCAAGAGCACAGGCGACTGCCAGAGCGGACAAATTTGCAGCAACGGCGACAACGCTGTGTGTGTGCCCGCGGCCATCGCTTTGTGTCAGCCGTGCGTGGGGGACAACGAGTGCCAGGTCGGCGCGCCCGATGGCGTCTGCATCGATGGCGGTGCTGCCGGGTCGTTCTGTGGCGTCAGCTGCAGCACCGATAGCGATTGCCCGACGGGCAGCAAGACGGTCTGCAAGGAGAGCAAGTCGCTCAGCGGCAAGAGCGTCAAGCAGTGCGTGCCAGCGAAGGGTGAGTCCTGCAGCTGCTCCGACTACGCCATGGCCCTGAGCGCCAAGACCACCTGCTTTGCGCCTGGCCTGCCTGGCTGCGCGGCAGTGCGGCAGTGCTTGCCCGCCGGTGCGCCTGGCGCGCCCAAGGGCGGTGGGCTCGGAGCGTGCACCCCGCAGAAATCGGCCAAAGAGACCTGCGACGGCATCGACAACAACTGCGACGGGGTCACCGATGAAGGGCTCGACACCCTCTGCGATGACAACAACCCGTGCACCAAAGGTAGCTGCAAGGGCGGCAAGGGCTGCGAGCAAGCACAGGCCAGCGGCGCTTGTGACGACAGCAACGCCTGCACCAAAGACGACGGATGCGCTGTGGGGCTGTGCCAGGGCGTGACCGTCACCTGCGACGACAAGGAGCCTTGCACGACCGACAGCTGCAGCCCAAAGACCGGTTGCGTCCACAAGGCGCTCACTGGCGGCTGCGATGATGGCGACGCGTGTACTGAGGGCGACAGCTGCGCCAAAGCTAAGTGCACCGGCACCAAGAAGGACTGCAACGACGGCAACAAGTGCACCACCGACAGCTGCGACCTGGCCACGGGATGCACCGCGACCGCCAGCACCGGGCCGTGCGACGACGACGACAGCTGCACGACCGACGACGCCTGCACTGGCGGGCTCTGCACCGGCAAGAAGAAGGTCTGCGACGACAACAACCCGTGCACGACCGACAGCTGTGACGCAAAGAAGGGCTGTGTGAGCGCCTTCGCCAAGGGTGCGTGCTCCGACGACGACGCCTGCACCGACAAGGACACGTGCATCAATGGCGCCTGCGCCGGTCAGGCGAAGGACTGCGATGATGACAACGCGTGCACCTCTGACAGCTGCGACAAGGACACCGGCTGCAAGGTCAGCTACTTGACAGATGCCTGCGACGACGGCAGCGCCTGCACTGAAAAAGACACGTGCGACAAGGGCGCATGCACCGGCAAGGGGCTCGCTTGCGATGACAACAACCCTTGTACGACCGATAGCTGCGACAAGGTCAAAGGCTGCGCTTCCGTGGTTCATGAAAAGGGCTGTGATGACGGCGACGGCTGCACCGAGTCGGATGTGTGCAAAGGCGGCACGTGTGCGGGCAAGGCCAAGGACTGCGATGACGACAACGCGTGTACGGCCGATAGCTGCTCTGACGGCGTCTGCTTGGCCAAGGCGCTGACGGGGACCACCTGCACCGATGGCGACGCTTGTACCAGCGGCGATACCTGCTCCGGGGCAGGGACCTGCGGCGGCAAGACCATCTCCTGTGAGGATGGGAACACCTGCACCGACGATCCCTGCGATCCGAAGACCGGCTGCGCGGCGAAGAAGATGACCACCAAGAGCTGCGACGACGGCAGCAAATGCACCACGTCGGATATGTGCGACGGCAAGGGCAAGTGCGTGGGCGCTGCGCTCAAGTGCGACGACAACAAGCCGTGCACGACCGACAGCTGCGATCCGGAAAAGGGCTGCGTCCATGCCAACAACACCCTGCCGTGTAACGACGGCGACAGCTGCACGGGCGGCCCGGGCGGCTTCGGCGACATCTGCGAGAGCGGCGTCTGCAAGCCGGGCAAGAGCGTCTGCAGTTGCAAATCCGATGCGGACTGCGCCAAGCAGAGCAGCAATCTGTGTCTCGGTAAGCAGACCTGCAACAAGGGCAAGTGCGAGCTGGTCAGCGGTAGCGGCGTGACCTGCAAAGACGACGGCGACAGCTGCAGCCTGGAGAGCTGTGATCCGAAGACCGGCAAGTGCGTCGTGGCCTCGGCCAAAGATGGCACCAGCTGCGACAAGGACGGCACGGTCTGCACCCAGGGGGACGCCTGTAAGAGCGGCGCATGCACGGCGGGTAAAAAGCGCGACTGCGATGACAACAAGCCCTGCACCGCTGACGTCTGCCACAAGCTGGCCGGGTGTCTGCACAACGCCCAGGCTGGGACGTGCACCGACGGCAACGCCTGCACGGCCAAGGACGCCTGCATCAACGGCAGCTGCCAGGGTGCGCTGGTCGTATGCAACGACGGCAAGGCCTGCACCAAGGACAGCTGCGACAAGCAAAAGGGCTGCGTGACGGCGGCGTTGACGGGGACGACGTGTGACGACGGCAGCGCTTGCACCGAAAAGGATGTGTGCACGGCTGGGGTCTGCAAGGGCGGCGCTGCCAAGAGCTGCGATGATAGCAACGCCTGCACCAAGGACAGCTGCGATCCAAAGTCGGGCTGTTCGTCGGTGGCGCTGCCCAATGCCGTGAGCTGCTCCGATGGCGATCCGTGCACCAGCGGCGACGCCTGCGCTGGGGGCAAGTGCGCCGTGGGGCCGAAGAAGACCTGTGATGACGGTAATGTGTGCACCATCGATGCCTGCGACGACAAGAGCGGCAAGTGCAGCACCTCGCCGGCAAAGAAGGGCGCGCCTTGCGACGACGGGAACCTCTGCACGGCGAGTGGCTGTGACAGTGGCAAGTGCGTGGCGACGAGCACCAAGGCCTGCACCGACAGCAACAAATGCACCGCGGATGGCAAGTGCGATCCGAAGACCGGCGCGTGCTCGGTCGGCCAGACCAAGGCGTGTGATGACGGCGACAAGTGCACGCTGGATCTGTGCGACCCGGCCAGCGGCGGCTGCGTGGCCTCGCCCATCGCGGGCTGCTCCGGGCCGTGCCTGTCGAACACGGACTGCGACGACGGCAACCCGTGCACGTTGGGGACCTGCGACATCAAGACTGGCGACTGCAGCCACAAGCTCAGCGCCGAGCGCAAGGTCTGTGGCGAGGGGCTTGTGTGCGGCGCCAAAGCGACATGCGTGGCTGTGAGCAAGGGCTGGGCGCGGCGGATCTTCTCGAGTGACACCGCCTATCATTACTGCGCGATCACGTGGAACGGCCATGTCGCGTGCTGGGGCAGAAACAACGCCAAGCAGGTCGATGGCTCCGCTGCGGCCACAATCTCGCTACCCCGGTATTACCCGGGGTTGAGTGACGTGACCAAGGTTGCGGTGTGCCCAAGTCACACCTGCGCGTTGACGAAAGCCGGCGAAGTGTGGTGCTGGGGCGACAATTATTACGGTCAGTCTCTACCCGGCAAGCCCAAGAGCGTGCCGCAGGTGCTCAAGCCGACCAAGACCTTGGCGTTTGGCAAGGCCAAGGACATCAGTTGCGGTACGGGCTTCACTTGCGTGGTGGGGACGGACAGCAAGGTGCGCTGCGTTGGGTCGGGAACCAGCGGTCAGCTCGGCGATGGGCTCAGCCAGACGTCCACGTCCAGTACGCTGCGCGTCGTGAAGGGACTCTCCAAGGTGACGAAGGTGTTTTCAGCATACCAGAGGACGTGTGCCCTCGACGGTGGTGAGGTGTGGTGCTGGGGGCGCGGCGCCCGCTACACGATCACGACCAACAGCTACTCCACGGTAGCGGCGCCCGTGCGGATCTCCACCCCGGTCAAGGTGGCGACTGAGCTAGGCGGCGGCCGCCATGTCAACTGCGTCGGCAACAAGAGCCAGTTCGGCTGTTGGGGGTACAACTCCGAGGGGCAGTTGGGGCTCGACAAGAAGTCCAGTGCGCAGGCAACTTGGGCGGCGCCGCTGGGAGTGACTGGCGTCCTACAGATGCTCGGAAGCAACACCGTGATGCTACTCGACCGGGCCGGTCGCTCATGGAGCGCGGGGAGCGGCAACTACACCTACGGCACGCTGATGCGCAAAGTGAACGACATCTACCGCTTCCAGCGGACCGAGGTCAGTGAGGTCGCCACGGACATCGCTACCAGTCGCTACGTGTCGTGCGTGCTCACAGCCGCCGGCCAGGTCTGGTGCGGCGGCAGAAACTCCTACGGTGAGCTCGGCACCGGCAAGATCAGCAACGGGTCGGTGAACAAGTCGCTGGTGCATGGCCTCTGCTTGAATGATGCCATGTGTGATGACGGCCTGCCCTGCACGAAGGACGTCTGCGACACGGCCATCGCGCGTTGCACCTACGCCGTGCTCGACAAGAAACCCTGTGACGACGGGCTCCCATGCACGACGGACGACGCGTGCGTGGCCAGCAAGTGCGTGGGCAAGGCGAAGGTCTGCGATGACCAGAACAAGTGCACCGTCGACTCCTGCGACTCGACCAGCGGCAAGTGTCTGACCAAGCCTGCCGTCGACTGCGATGACAAGAACAACTGCACCACCGATAGCTGCACAGCCGCGACCGGTGATTGCGCGCACAAAGTCATCGCTGGCTGCGTGCGCACGTGCGAATCCATCGCCGACTGTGATGACGGTTCGCCCTGCACCACAGACCTGTGCACGGACGGCAAGTGTAAGTGGGACGCGTCCTCATCCGAAGGCAACGTCTGCGTTGACGGCGTGTGCAACAAGGGCCAATGCGGGCCCCCAACCAAGGGCTGGGTCAAGCAGCTGGCTTCCTTCGGGGCTGGCTATCACTATTGCGCCCTGAGTCATCAGGGGCAGGTGTTCTGTTGGGGCACGACCAACTCAGATGGCCAACTCGGCAACGGCACGACGACGACGAGCAAGCAGCCCGTGCGTGTCTTTGGTCTAGAGAACATCACCTCTGTCGTCGTTGGTTCGAGATCGTCGTGTGCGCTCGACAAGGACAAGAAAGTCTGGTGCTGGGGGCGCAATAATTACGGCCAACTGGGAACAGGAGCAACCTCCGGCGATCAGACAAAGCCCGTCGCGGCCACGCAGCTTAGCGGCGCCGTGCAGATTGCCATGGGGCAGTACAATACGTGTGGGCGGTTCACGGACGGCACCGTGCGTTGCGTCGGCTATGGCTTCTTTTCCGGCTCCGGCTCCGGCGAGGTTACGGCCCTCAAAGCACACACGGTCAAGAACCTGACTGACGCGACCTGGGTGTCCCTCGGCAACAACTACGGTTGCGCCCGCTCCAAGTCCAACGGCACGGTTTGCTGGGGTCACAACTACGCCAAAGTGATCCCGGGTATCACATCGAATGTCGTCGTTGGAGCCACGGCCATCGTGGGCCTGTCTGGACCGCTCATGGAGGTGGGCTCTCACAATACCTGTTGGAAGAATGGCGCTGGTGCGTACTGCGTCGGCCAGGGCAACTACGGCCAGCTGGGCAAGTCCACCGGTACGAGCTCGATCGCCACTCCCGTCGCCGTCAAACTACCCGGCGCGGTCTTGCGCCGCTCGGGCAGCCGCTACCACCAGCTCATGCTCGATGACACAGGGGACCTGTACGCGGCCGGCTATGGCAGCGGTCGTCGCTTTGGCACCACCGGCTACACCACCGCCTATTGGAAGAAGACGACGCCCGGCGGACCGGTGGCGTTGATCGCTGCGACGGATAATGCCAGCTGCGCCGTGCGGCTCGATGGCGTCTTGATGTGCACGGGAACCTACCTCACCGGCAGCGGCTGGAAGGCCCTGCAGGTTCCTTGCACGAAAGCCACAGACTGCAACGACGACAGCGTCTGCACGACCGATAGTTGCACCGGCGGGTATTGCGTGCATGGCGCCGCCGCGGGCTCTTGTGACGATGGCGAGGCCTGCACTACCGGCGACGCTTGTAGCAGCGGTGCGTGCGTCGGCAAGGCGACGACGGACAAGTGTGACGACGGCGATATCTGCACCAGCGGCGACGTTTGTTCGGGCGGCAAGTGCACCGCCAAGCTAGCGGTCTGTTCCGACGGAGACGCTTGCACCACAGGCGACACGTGCGTCGCGGTCAGCGGCAAGACTACCTGTCAAGCGACAGGGAAGAAGGCCTGCGATGACGGCAACCCCTGCACCGCCGATAGCTGTGATCCGAAGACGGGCCAGTGCGGTATCAAACCCACGGACAACTGCGCGAAGAAGTGCACGCAGGCATCCGATTGCTTCGACGGCAACCCTTGTACGCTGGACGTTTGCACTCAGGCAGGCACCTGCAGCGTCACACTGTCTCAGGACGGTTTGGTCTGCGCCGAGGGGCGGAGCTGCTCGAGCGGCCTGTGCGCCAAGCCGAGCAAGGGCTGGGCGAGCGCGATCGCGTCGAATCCGAGCGCCTTCCACGTCTGTGCGCTATCACACGGCGGCGAGGTATACTGCTGGGGTCGCAACGAATATGGTCAGTTGGGGGACGGGACAAAGACCCAACGCAGTGTGCCGACGAAAGTTAAGGGCCTGACGAATGTGATCCAAGTGGCTGTGGGTACCTACCACACCTGCGCCAGAACCAGCAGCTACGATGTCTACTGTTGGGGTCTCAACTATTATGGCGCACTCGGCACGGGCTACAGCGGTGGTTTTTCGTCTCCAGTCCTCACGCCGACCCTTGCCAAGGCGCTCGGAAAGACGGGGCGGCTCTCGCTGGGCAAATACTTTACCTGTGCCACGTACGGTGGTGGCACGGTCTACTGCCTTGGTGTGGGTTACAACGGGCAGCTCGGTGACGGCTACAAAAAGGATAGCACGACCCCTAGAAAAGCCTACGGGCTCACCGGCGCTAGCCAGTTGACCTCTGGCGGTTACGGCTCCTGCGCCGCTACGGGCTCGGGCGTCAAGTGTTGGGGCCGCAACTATGGCAGGGCGCTGACGACCCACTCGGAGGGGGCCATCATCAGCTACCCCTGGGTACGCGGCGGCGCGACCTACCCTTCATCCATGTCGTTGGCCAGCACGACCTTCATCTGGGTGCGCAACGGCGTCGCATATGGCGTAGGCACACCGTCTCCATACTATTGGCAGTTTGGTCAGGCGGGTGGGACGACCTATCAAGCCAAGGTGCACAAGCTGTTTGACAAGGACGTGAGGCTCGTCAGCGCGGGTAACACTACGTCCGTCATGGTCGACAAGAATGGCGCGATATGGGGGTTGGGGAGCGCAGTCTATCTCGGCATCGGTCAGACCTCTGGCCACGCGAAGATCCCGACCAAAGCTCCCCTGCCGGTCGCGACCCTGCAGGTCGCGTCGAGCGCTGTCGTGACGTGCGCCCTGGGTGCCGATGGGCAGGTCCGTTGTGCCGGTAGATCCTACCAGGGAGAGCTGGGCAACGGCGTCCTCAAGACCACCGCTGCAAACTTTGTGATGACCGCGGGACCGTGTCAGGACAAGTCGGACTGCAACGACAGCGACGTCTGCACCGTCGATAGCTGCGAGAGCGGTCACTGCGCGTTCAAGGGCACCACCGGCGGCAGCTGCGATGACGGCGACCCGTGTACGCCAACCTCGGCCTGCGCAGCGGGTGTGTGCACCGGAAAGGTGCAGACCTGCTCGGATGACAACGCTTGCACCAAGGATGACGCCTGCTACGCCAAGGACGGAAAGGCGGCGTGTGCGGGCACGCCGAATGTGGTCTGCGATGACAAGAAGCCGTGCACGGCAGACAGCTGTGACCCGAAGACCGGCAAGTGCGTCTTCAAACCCATCGCTGGCTGCGCGATTGGCTGCACCACGGACACCGTGTGCAATGACGGCAACATCTGCACCAAGCCCGTCTGCAACCTGGTGACCGGCGGCTGCTCGTACAAGACGCCGCAGAACGAGGGCAAGTCGTGCGCGTCGGGTAAGGTCTGCAAGTCTGGGCAGTGTTTGGCGCCGTAGGGCGGACGCGGGCATGCCGATTCGCCGTCTCCTCGGCGGACGCCGATTCTTGGCCATTTTCCGGGGTCAAAAGGCCGCTGCGTGGCCAAGGATGGGCCTAGCGGGCGTTTGCGCGGCTTGTGGGCATACTAGTGGGGACGGCGACCTGATGGCCCTCTGGCG
Organism: Myxococcales bacterium; assembly: GCA_023954815.1. GTDB lineage: Bacteria > Myxococcota_A > UBA9042 > UBA9042 > UBA9042 > UBA9042. The sequence continues at coordinate 29,731 of JAGSHB010000019.1, forward strand.
CCGTTCTGGGTCATCGCCCCCAGCATGAGGAGTACCCATGACCGCTGACAACTGGCTCCTGTGGGCCGCCTACGCAGCCATCCTGCCCGCCTGGCTCATGCTCATCGCCGCTCCCTCGTGGCGCTGGACCCAAGCCCTCTGTCGAACCATCGCCGTCAGCTTGGCGCTCTGCGGCGTCTACGTCGCGCTGCTCGTACTGAACCTGCCCAACGCCACCGACGGCGCTGGCGTCTGGTCCATGGAGCAGCTGGTCCTGCTCTTTTCAAGCCGGTCCGTCGTCCTCATCGGCTGGGTGCACTACCTCGCCTTCGATCTCTTCGTTGGCAGCTGGGTCGCTTCGGATGCCGCCGCCAGACAGCTCTCCAGGGTTCTCGTCGCACCCTGCCTGCTGCTCGTGCTGATGGTCGGGCCGGCGGGGCTATTGAGCTACGCCGTCCTGCGACGGGTGATCAGCGGCAGTTGGTCGGTATTCGGCGATGCCTTGATCCGTAAACCCACGGCGGTCCGATAGCCTACCTGCGCGACCGTTCGACAGGCCGCCATGCTATCCTGGGTCCCATGGATTGGAACGACGTACGCCACTTCTTAGCTCTCGCCCGCCACGGCTCCGTTCGCGCCGCCGGCGCTGCGCTTGGGGTCAGCCACTCCACCGTCGCGCGTCGCATCGAAGCCCTTGAAGTTCAGCTCACCGCTCGCCTCTTCGATCGCACCCGTGAGGGTTTTGCGCTGACGGAAGCGGGCCACAACATGCTGCCCCGTGCCGAGCGCATCGAGCTGGAGATGGCGGCGCTCGAGCGCAACCTCGTGGGCCGTGATACCCGCCTGTCTGGGCCCGTAGCGTTGACCTGTTGCGACACCTACGTCGCTCGCTTGCTGCTACGTGAGCTGCTGCCCTTTTGCCAGGATCATCCAGACATCGAGCTGCAGTGGACCACCGACAGTCGCGCTTTTGACCTGACGAAACGCGAGGCTGACATCGCCGTTCGCATCTTGGCCCAGGGCGCCCAGCCGCCGGAGTTTCTCATCGGCCAGAAGCTGGTGCCGCTGGTGGTCGCCAACTACGTCGCCCGGGCGCATGCTGACCGCTTGGATCCCGATTTACCCGGTACCGCGCCCCGTTGGCTGGCCACGGATCCGCGCGCCATCATCGAGCAGATGATCGCGACGGGCAGCTACCCCACCGTGCCCGCCTGGGGTGGGTTCTCGTCCCTGGATTTGCTGGTCGGTGCGGCCAAGGAGGGGGTCGGGTTGGTGATGCTGCCGACCTACGTGGGCGACGCAGAACCGGCGCTGCGGCGATTGGCTCAGCCTGACTTGCGCCATCTGGCCGACCTCTGGTTGCTCAGCCACCCGGACCTCCGCAAGAACACGCGCTTGCGCATGACCCGCAGCCACGTCGCTGATGGATTGCGGCGCCACATGGCCTTGTTCTCGGGTGACTTGCCCATCCAGCCTGGCCGGTTCGCAGGTGCAACAGCGGGTCCCAAAAACGCAACATCCGACGGACAAAGCCTTGAGGTACAGTGACTTCTCACCAACGAGGAGCATGACCGATGACCACCGCAAACGCCGCCTTCTGGGATGAACTCGCCGAGCGCTACGCCGCCAAGCCGGTGGAGCTGCCCGACGCCTTCGAACGCAAGATCGCGATCACGCAGGCCCGGATGACCCCACAGTCAGTCGTGCTCGACATCGGCTGCGGCACGGGATCGCTGGCCTTACGTCTGGCTGACCACGGCGCGCAGATACACGGCCTCGATGTGTCCGGCGAGATGATCCGCATCGCGCGGCAGAAGACGGCAGCTGCCAGCGTCGACAACGTGCAGTTTCATCTTGGCCCATGCGACGAGCGACTGGCCGCCTTCGATACGGGCAGCCTGGACGGCATCTGCGCCTACAGCATCCTGCATCTCCTCGGCGACAGGCAGGCGGCGCTCCAGGAGATCTACCGGCTGCTCAAGCCCGGCGGCTTCTTCATCTCGTCGACCGTGTGCCTGGGGGAATCCAAGATCCCGATGCTGCCGCTCATCACCGTCATGCGGTGGCTCGGTAAAGCGCCCATGGTCAAGTCCGTCACCAAGGCGGCGTTGGTGGCTGAGATGGCTGAGGCCGGTTTCGTCGACTTTCAGCAGCCCGAGGTGGGCGCAAAGGCGACGACGGCGTTCATTGTTGCGACCAAGCCGCTTTGATGGCGTCCGCTGCTCACCTAGCCGCAGCGGGTCTTCCTATCCTGCGACCCACTCGAGGCTATCAACAGACCGGCATCGACAAAAAGCGCATTGTCCGTGTGCTCAAATCCAGCTTTTCGATCGCGGAAGTCTAGCGAGAAGTCGCCGAGCCGCTCACCGAGAAACCCTGGCGCGCTTGGCTGCGACGACTGGTCAGCGCCTGGGTTCGCACGCTAGGTTGGTGGGCCATGCTGCCACTGCTCGAAGCCATGCTGCGTCCGCTCCGCCCCCTTGCGCTCAGCTGGACCTTCCTCTGCGCCGCTGTCCTGTGCGTTGGCTGCGTCGATAGCGCGACCAATCCGTGTCAGAGCGAGGCGGGCCAATCGCTCATCGATCACACGCGGTGGACGATTCAGGGACCTGGGCACGACCTCTTTGGTGACAACCCCGCGGGGCTGAGCTGTGATCCGACGGGCGTGACCGCTGAAAATGACGCGATTGAGGTGCATACCGGCACCTGCCTACACGCAAATCTGCAGCAGCCGAGCCTCGTTGGCGTACCCACGGGTGGCAAACTCAAGTTGGTGCTCTGGCATCAGCAGCTCAAGGGCGCCGATTCGGATAGCGATTCGTCCGCGCCAGAGCCGGCAGCTGTCTCTGGCCACATGGCGGTGCGCGTCGGTGACGCCGTCGTCTTCGACAAGACGGTGGCTATCCCATCGCTTGGCCAGAGCTACGTCACCACCGTGACGGTGAGTGACGGATTCTGCGAAGGCGCACCGGTGACGTTTCATGTGCACAATCACGGAAACAATACTTGGAGCCTGCAGTCCATTGTCGTAACCGGTCAGACTTCGGCAGACTAGCGGCGAACCAACTCTCAATCGTTCCCAGCCCATGTCGGACAAAATCCCTGGAGAAATCGATGCGAAAGCGCAAATGGAGCTCAGCACTACTCGCCGCTAGCGCGATCATCGCGGCCGCTGGTTGTGGCAGCGACGACCCCGGGACCGTCTCTGGCAGCGAGGTGTATGATACGTGCACAACGTCGATCGCCGACAACGTGCCCGCCTTTTACAAGACCTACTTTCGCTGCGTCACCATCACCATGAGCGGCGACACGGTGGTCATCAAGACCGATGGGCTGCCGCCCCACAACACGTATTACTATGGCTCTGGGCACGACAAATACGTCGCCTTCGATTTTTCCAAGGGCAGCGACTACCACCCCAATCCGAACACGCTCAAGCAGCAAAATGTGACGATTCAGATCCCGGCCGCACCCAAGGCGCGGGGGCTGACCATCAACGCCGCGGCGGTCGACGCTAAGGTCAATAGCAGCAGCAATGAGTACGGCTTGGGTCCGCGTGGCGTGGCGCTCGATGGGGTCAGCCTGTTCAACCCGCTCGCCGCGCCGGGGGATGATATCGAGGACGAAAAGTACACCTTCGATCCCTACAACGCCCACCCGACGAACAACGGCGCCTACCACTACCACACGACCAGCAAGGGTCCGTTGGAGCTGCTCAAGAAGCTCGGCAAGACCACCAACACAACGCCTGGTCAGGCCGAAATCGAGGTCTACGGCATGATGTGTGACGGCACGCTGCTGCTCGGCTGCAAGGAGCTCGATGGCTCGGCACCGGCGGCCGGGCTTGATTCACAAAATGGCCACGTCCACGACATCAAAGACAAGGCAGGTACCGTGCACTTCACGGGGCGGTACCACACCCATGTCTGCACTTCGATCGGCAGTCACAAGTACACCCCAGAGATTCAGTACTACGACACCTGCAAGTAGCTGAACCACTGATTTCGCCGCATTTCTGACATTCAGCAGCAGCTCGACTTGGCCGGTTTGCGTGCCTCGATGGTGGCGGACAATACGTAGTCCTCGACACCACTGCCCGGCGCCCAGTCGCTGATGAAGCTGCGCGATTCGTCCTTTGGGGCGATGCGGACATCGACGAACCCCGCCGCCGTGATGGCCGCGTCGAGGTCAGAGATCAGCGCAGCGTTGCCCATACAGCCGGCGATGAGCATCGGGTCGTCGCGCATCTCGGCGGGCAATTCGGTGGTGGCGACGACGTCGGAGATGGCGAGTCGACCGCCAGCCTTCAGCACACGAAACGCCTCCCGGAAGACCTGCGGCTTGTCCGGCGACAGGTTGATCACGCAGTTGGAGATGATCACGTCGACGGCGGAGTCGGCCACGGGAAGGTGCTCGATCTCGCCCAGTCGGAACTCGACTTGGCCGAATTGCCCCTTGTCCGCGTTGACGCGGGCCTTGGAGATCATGGCGGGCGTCATGTCGACCCCGATGACCTGACCGGACTCTCCGACTTCACCAGCCGCTAAGAAGCAGTCGAATCCGGCGCCAGAGCCTAGATCGACGACCGTTTCGCCAGCTTTGAGCGACGCGATGGCCTTGGGGTTGCCGCAGCCAAGACCGAGGTCTGCACCCGATGGGGCGGCGGCCATGTCGGCTGTGGAGTAGCCCAATCGGCTGGAGACCAGGGTGTTGATCGCGCCGTCGTCACTCACGCCGCAACAGCTCTGGGCAGCGTCCGTGCCGAGGCCAGCGGTATCAGCTTCGGCGACCTGGGCGTAGGCGTCTCGTACCTGGGCTCTGAGGGCGTCGTTGTCGACCGCGGTTGGCGCGGCGGCAGTGTCGGGTGTCGATGGTCCGCAGCATTTAGTGGTCATGGCGATGGTCTCCTTGGGCTGGGTCGACGATTGGTGTGGCGTCGCTGAGCGGGGTGAGGAAGAAATGGGAGAGGTTCAACAGGACGTTGGGATCGACCCAACACTCGACCTGCTTGCCGCGCCTAGCCGAGGCGATGAGGCCCGCTTGGCGCAAGACCTTCAGGTGGTGTGCGAGAGTCGATGGGGCGATGTCGAGCATCCCCGTGAGGTCGGCGATGCAGACCCGGGAGGACGCGTTCCACGTTGTCCCCGGCGCGCAGCAGGATGTGAGTCGCCGAAAGAGGGCCAGGCGATGGGGGTGGCCCAGGGCGGAGAAGGCTGCGGCGAGTTGTTCTGTTTCATTTCGATAATTCGACATGTTTCGAATTATAGGATCGTATTCGTCGCCGTCAAGGGGACCCGCTTTGGGTCGAATCGGCTGTGTTTTCAATCTTTTTCCTAAAACCCAACAAACGAAAGGACTCCCAGTCTTCTGAGAAGTGCCAGGCGTTTCGCAGAGAAGTGCCAGGCGTTTCGCAGAGAAGTGTCAGGCGTTTCGCAGAAAGTGCCTGCCACTCTGCAGACCACTTTATAGAAAATGGTCCGATGTCATTCGCAGAGACGACGTTGCGCGCGTGACCTTTCGCGGTGAGCCCAGACCGCGCTATGCTGCCGGCCGTTTCAACCGGACTCGCATCTGCAGGTGGCCCCCATGCCCGACGGAAATCAGCTTTCAAAAGACCACCGGGTCGGCAAATCGATCCCCCGCCCCGACGCCAAGGTCAAAGTCACCGGCGCGCTGCACTACGTCGACGACCTGCCCTTCGAGGGACTGTACGGCGCCACGGTCCGCACAAAAACCGCCCGCGGCCGCATGACCGGCCTGCGTTTCAAGGACGGCGTCGACGTCGGCGTCGACTGGCGTGAGTTCGCCGTCGTGACCGCCAACGACATCCCCCGCACCTCCAAGCTCGACGGCATCGACCCCAATCAGGTCATGCTCATCGACCGCGATCAGCCCTTCTTGGTGCGCGACGAGTTCCGCCACGTCGGCGAGCCGGTCTGCCTGCTCGCGCACCCCGATCCCGAGGTGCTCCGCCGCGCCGTAGACCTCGTCGAGATCAAGACCGAGTCCCTACCCGCCGTGCTCGATTACCGGCAGCCACCCACCGACGCTCAGGTGCAGCGCGGCGAGCCCGGTCCAGACGCCAACCTGTTCAAGCGCATCGTCGTCAGCAAAGGCGCCGCCGACGAGGGCGATGACGCCTTCAGCAAGGTCTTTGAGGACGCTGCACACATCGTCTCCGGTACCTACGAAACGCAAGCCCAAGAGCAGTGCTACATCGAACCCAATGGCATCATCGCCCGGGTCGAGGTCAGCGAGGCCGACGCGCAGGGCGCCCTCTGGCCGGCCAATCCGTGGAAGCTGATCATCGAAGGCTCCATGCAGTGCCCCTATTACGTGCACAAGGCCATCACCCACCTCTTTCAACTGCCCGACGACGGCGTCCAGATCATCCAGGCGGCCACCGGTGGCGGCTTTGGCGGCAAGGAGGACTATCCCTCCATCATCTCCGGCCACGCCGGGCTGCTCGCCCTGAAGACCCGCCAGCCCGTGAAGCTGATCTACGATCGCGTCGAGGACATGGCCTTTACCACCAAGCGTCACCCCAGCCGCACCCACCTCCGCGCGGCCCTCGATGCCGACGGCAAGCTGCTGGGCATCGACATGGACGTCACCCTGGACGGCGGCGCCTACCTGACGCTGTCTCCGGTGGTGCTATCCCGCGGTGCGATTCACGCTGTTGGGCCCTATCGCGTGCCCCACGTTCGTGTGCACAACCGTGCGGTGCTATCGAACACCCCGCCACACGGCGCTTTTCGTGGGTTTGGTGCGCCGCAGACGGTGTTTGCGTTCGAGCGCCATCTCGACCGTTGCGCGAGGGAGGTCGGCATCGATCCCGTCGAGCTGCGCCGGCGAAACCTCATCATCCGCGGCGACGCGTTGGCCATCAGTCAGCGTATCGACGAGCCCATCGAGCTGCACAAGTGGATGGACGAGGCCTTGACGGCAGGAAAGTACGAAGAGCGCCGAGCAGCCCACGCGGCCTTTAACGAAGCGGCCGAGACCAGCGGAAGCCCCTTGCGCCGGGGGGTTGGCGTCGCGACGTTCATGCACGGGGCCGGTTTTACGGGCTCTGGCGAGGACTATCTCGCTTCTGAAGTGATGATCCGGGCCGCTGTGGGAGCAGATGGGCTTGGCGGCGTTGAGGTCTGCACGGCCAACACCGAGATCGGCCAGGGTGCCATCACCATCTTCACCCAGATCGCCGCCGACGCGCTTGGGCTCCCGCTCTCAGCGGTGCAAATCGCGAAACCAGACACCGATCAGGTACCGAACTCGGGCCCCACCGTGGCGTCACGTACCTCCATGGTGGTGGGGCATCTCGTCGCGCGCGCCAGTGACGATCTCGTCCGCAAGCTGGAGAGCCAGGGCACGCTGAGCGACGGCGACCTGCACCCCAATCCCGACGATGACCGCGCCTCAGCCCTGTCCGACGCGCGCGGCCGCAAGTTTGAGCCCACAGCCCTCCGCGGCGCCTTGGCCACAGCGGCTGCGCAAGATGGCGGCGCGCTCGAAGGCTGGGCGACCTACCAGCGCCCGCCCGGCGGTAAGTGGAACGACGTCACCTACAAGGGCATCGCGTACGGCACGTATGCTTGGGCGACCTACCTCGCCGACGTGGAGGTCGACCTGACGACCTTCGAGACGCGGATCACCGACTTCGTCGCCAGCCAGGAGATCGGTCGCGTGCTCAACCCGTTGCTCGCCGAAGGGCAGATCCAGGGCGGCGTGGTCCAGGCCATGGGCTGGGCCCTGCTCGAAGACACCGTCTACAAAGACGGCCGCATCACCAACCCCAACATGACCAACTACGTGGTGCCGACCTTCGCCGATGTGCCCGACGTGCAGGTCCTGTTCCAGGAGAGCCCGTACGCCTACGGCCCCTGGGGCGCCAAAGGTATCGGTGAGCTGCCCATGGACGGACCAGCGCCTGCCATCCTCAACGCCATCTCTGCTGCGGTCGGTGTCGAAATCGACGCCTTGCCTGCATCCCCCGAGCGCGTCATGCGTGCCGTGCTCGCCGCTCAATCCTCGGAGGTCTCCTCATGACCGTGAGTCACCCCCACACCCACTTGGCCGACGCTGTGGCGCCGCAGCCGGTCTCATTCACCCTCAACGGTGACGCAAAAACCCTGAATGTTCGGCCTTTTCGCCGGCTTCTGGACGTCTTGCGCACCGATCTCGCCCTGCCCGGCACCAAAGAGGGCTGCGGCGAAGGCGAGTGCGGCGCTTGCTCGGTGCTCATCGATGGTGAGCCGGTCAACGCCTGCTTGGTGCCTGTCATCCAGTGTGATGGCGCGACGGTGGTGACGATCGAGGGCTTGGCCTCCCACGCCGCGCTCCACCCTGTGCAGGAGGCGTTCGTCGCTCACGGCGGCGCGCAGTGCGGCATCTGTACGCCCGGCATGGTCGTCACCGCCGCGTGGATGGCCGACAACAAGATGAATGCGGCCGCGATTCGCGAAAAGCTCTCCGGCAACATCTGCCGCTGCACGGGCTACTCCGCCATCGTCAACAGCGTCGCTGCTGCGTTGGGTGAGTCCGAGTAGATGAGCGCTCAGGTCGCCGCACCGAAGCCCCGCCGGAAGCTGCTCATCGCAGCTTTTGTGGTGCTGCTCGTGGGTACAGGGCTGGCCTACAAGCCCGCCACCTTGTACTGGGCGATCGCGCATCCCAAGGTGCAGAACCTGCCCTTGCCCGCTGAGCTGTGGGCGATGGAGGGTCCCAAAGGCAAGGCGCTGACGGAGCGCAATGCCGCCGGTACCGACCACAAGGCCTTGAAACCCGTCTTTCAGAGTCAGATCTACGGCAGCTACTGCGGCGTCGCCAGCGCGGTCATCGCCCTTGGCGCGCTGGGCCAGACAGGCGTCACACAGGCCACATTTTTCACCGACAAGACCGAGCCGATTCGCAGCGAAAAGGCCGTGTTTTACGGCGGAATGACCCTAGATGAGCTGGGCGGCTTGCTCAAAGCCCACGGCGCTGACGTTACGGTGACCCACGCCGGCGACAGCACAGTCGATGCCTTTCGGCAGGCCGCGAAGGCCAACCTGCAGCGCACCGGGGACGTGCTGCTCGTGAACTACCTGCGCCGCGCCATCAGCCAGAAAAGCGGCGGCCATGTCTCACCGGTCAGCGCGTACGACGCCCAGACGGATCGCATGCTCGTGCTCGACGTCTCCACCTACAAATATCCACCTGTCTGGGTGGGCACTGCGGCCTTGTTTGCCGCTATGAACACCACCGATAGCAGCGCCGACAAGACGCGCGGCTGGGTGCGGGTTCAGCTGCCCACCGCCGGTTCCAACTAAGCTCACCGAGGTAAACCCATGACCGCCATCGCCCATAGCGCCGTCAGTGTCCATCGCGCCCGGACCTTGCAAGATGCGCTCGATCAGCTGTCTCAGGCGCCGCTGCAGCTGCTCGCCGGCGGCACCGACATCATGGTCGAGGCCAACCATGGTGGGCTGCGCGGCCGTCACTTTCTCGACATCTCCGGTCTGGGTTCGGAGCTCGGCGGTCACAGCTGGCTGCCCGACGGCGCCCTGCGCATCGGCGCTTTGTGCACCTACGCGCAGCTGCAGGCCGACGCTCGCGCACAGGCTGAGCTGCCCATGCTGATGGCTGCGTCCAGACTTGTCGGCGCGACCCAGATCCAGTCCCGGGGCACCTATGCCGGCAACGTCGAAAACGGCTCGCCGGCTGCCGATGCGGCGCCCGCACTACTGGCATTGGATGCCGTCGTTGAGCTGCGCAGTCTCGCTGGCACGCGCACGGTGCCCTTGGCCCACTACTACACCGGCTACCGCAGCACAGCTCGTCGTTCCGATGAGCTCATCAGCGCTCTGATCGTGCCCAAACCCGACGGCGGGGTGAGCTGCCAGTTCTTCCGCAAGGTGGGCACGCGCGCCTTTCAGGCCATCACCAAGGTCGGGCTTAGCGCGCGGATCGTGTGGCAGGGCGGCCAGATCACCGACGCCCGCATCGTCGCGACCTCCATGGCGGCGACCATCTGCCGGGCCCATCACATCGAAAACGCCCTGCGTGGTCTCAGTGACATCGACGCAGCCGCCAAGTCTGCGCTCCGCCGTGCCCAGGACGCCGACTTGCGGCCGATGGATGATGTGCGTTCCAGCGCCGACTACCGGGCCGAGGTCTTTCACCGCCTCGTCCTGCAGGCAGCCAGCGAGACCCGTCCTTCGTGACCGGCGTATCCGCAGCTGCGGTGAGGATGGATCCTGACGGCGCTCAACTCGTCGCCAGCCTGCCGTCGCTCCTGCCCGCCGGTGCGCCGCCGGCGGCGCTGGTCACCGTGGTCGCTGCCCAAGGGTCGGCTCCGCGCGGTCCGGGTGCCCGGATGGTTGTGCGCGGCGGAAAGCTCCTCGCCGGCACCATCGGCGGTGGCCATCTCGAGCAGCTCGCCACCGACGAAGCGAGCGATCTGCTAGCAAAGAGCCCGAATTTTCAGCCTGTGATGCGCGATTGGGCTTTGGGACCGGCGCTCGCCCAGTGCTGCGGCGGCCGTGTGGCGGTCCGACTTGAGCCCATCTCCTCCGCCTCCGCGCGGACCCTCACCCAGGCGCTCAACCTGGCGCAGTCCACAGATGGCTTGTTCCAGACGGGAGAGGGGCCGCACCTCCTCGTCGAGCGACCGGTGCTCCAGCCGAGCGTCGTCATTTTCGGTGCCGGTCACGTCGCCCGCGCCCTCGCCCACGTGCTCGCCGTGCATCCCTGGCGCGTCGTGGTCGTCGATGAGCGTCCAGACTGGGCCGACCCAGGGGCCTTCTGTGTGGGCACCGAGGTCCGTGCCACGGCGCCGCTGGCCGCCCTGCAGCAGTGGGGTTGGCTGGGCGGCGACCAGCAGCCGACCCCTTCGCCCCCGCTGCTCAGTCAGAGCTTCGCTGTCATCATGACCCACGACCACGAGCTCGATCGGCAGATCGCCTGGGCGCTGCTTCGCCATGAGGCCGATCAGCACTTGCCCTATGTGGGCGTCATCGGCTCCAAGACCAAGATCGCCACCCTGCACAGGCGTCTGGCAGGTCAGGGCATCACCCCAGCGCAGCTGCAGCATCTGACAGCGCCGATAGGTCTCCTGCGGCCGGCAGCCAATGGCCAGCCCAGACCGATCGGCGGCAAGCGCCCGGGCGAAATAGCCACGTCGGTCGCGGCAGATTTGATGCTGCGCATCGCGACCTGGACGGAGGCGGCGCAGTGAATACGGGTCAGCCGACGCCGCACGCCAGTGCTCAGGCCACGCCGCCGCTCCGTGCGGCCACTGCGGTGGTCATCGCTGGCGGTCACGGTCGTCGCGCTGGTGGCCCTAAAGCCTTGAAGATCCGGGATGGCGAGCTGATGTGGCGCTGGCAAGCTCGGCATCTACAAGCCCTCGGCTGCGCGCCCGTCGCCTGCGTGCTGCACCCAGCCGCGCTGCCCGAGATCTCCCCGAACTCATCTGACCAGACGCCGCTCATCGTCGTCCCAGCCGACCCGGATGCCGAGATGTTGGCGTCCCTGCAGGCGGGGCTCGCTGCCTTGCCGCCCGATCAGCCGGTGTTTGTGCTGCCCGTCGACTGTCCGTGCCCGCCGAGTGCGGTCTTCCATGCGCTCGCCGCACGGTCCAACGCCGCGGCCGCTGCGGAGCAAGATTGGCAGGTCATCCGCCCGTTCATTCACACCCCAGACGGGCCACGGCGAGGGCATCCGGTGTTGCTCTCCCCCGGCTTTGTCAGGGAGATCGCTGCGGCCGACCCGGAGTCCGACCGTCTCGACCACCTCATCGCCAAGCTGCACGAAACGCAGCGCCCAGACGTCGAGGTCACCAGCGACGCCATCGTCGCCAACCACAACTACGGCGGCCTCGCACGTTAGGGGGTTGACCGGACGGTTCGCACCCCGGCGCGCGCTATTCGGACGGCGTGATCGCGCTGAAGAAGCGAGCCTCGACCGCTGCAGGGCGGGCCATCAACGGGCCCAGGTAGTCGGCCACATCAGCCAGTTCACACAGCCCACCGGAGATCGCCAGCCGCAGAGTGTACGCGGCCTGCATATCGGCCAGGGTGAAGCGACCGGCGACCAGGAAACCCGACTTGGGCAATTGCCCCAGCAGCACACCCACCCGCGAGCGAAGTCGCCGTTCGGAGAGCTCCGCCACAGCCGCCGGTAGCAGCCCCGCACGACTGATGACGAATTCGACCAGTTTGCCTTCAAAAGTCTCAGCAAAGAGCGAGCACCACTGCAGATAAGCGGCGCGATCCGGCTCACCGGCCTCCACCACCAAACCCAACTCGCCCCGGTCCATCGCCGTGGTCTCAGCGATTAGCGTTAGGGTCGCGAAGGACTCGATCAGGGTATGGCCACGCCACAGCGTCGTCGGCACCATGCCGTACGGGTTGAGATCGGTGTACGGTGGCTTGCGATGAGCCCCCAAACCCAGCCGCTCCTCGGTGATGTCGATCCCAAGTTCATGAGCCAGCCACCTAATTTTGCCGCTGCGGTCATTGAGACCGAATCCGTAGAGGGTCAGTTGCGTCATCAGTTCTCCTGGGCGCCGCGTGCATTGTCCGCTGGGTTACCTGTGAATTGGGCGCTGACCCTACATGCCCGACAGCGAGATGGGCATAGGGTATCTTCAGGCAACGTGCTCCCGGAGGTGTCATGCGTCATCGGATCATCCTGCATAGCCGCAGCCAGCAGACTGGCCAGATTTCCGCTCGAAGGCCGCTAAATCATTCCAAACGACTCAGATCGGCTTGGCGACGACGACTTGTACCGATGGTGCTCTTGGCTTGGACGCTGACCCTTGGGATGGCGCCCTCGCCCGCGTTCGCTGGTCCCAAGACGATGAAGTTCGCCGATGGCGGCGTCTACAAAGGGGCGATCAAAGACGGGCAACGCCACGGCCAGGGCACGATGCGATGGGCCAATGGCGACCGCTACGACGGCATGTGGCAGCGCGGTAAAATGCACGGCCAGGGCAAGTTCATCATCCGCCGCGGTGGCAGCTACGAGGGCCAGTGGGTCCAGGACAATATGGACGGTAAGGGCAAGCGCATCTTCCGCAACGGCACGGTCTACGTCGGGCTCATGAAGGCCGATCAGCCCCACGGTCTCGGCAAGAAGATCTACAAGGACAAGCGCACGTGGCAGGGCATCTTCGTCGCTGGAAAACGGCGAGACGCCAAGGGCTGCGTGGCGACCTGGCCCAACGGTAGCGTCTACAAAGGCGGCTGGAATCGGTCTGGACCCCACGGCGACGGTCAGTGGAAGTGGAAAGACGGCTCGCACTACGTCGGCGCGTGGAAAAACGGCAAACGCGACGGCAAGGGCGCGTTCACTTGGAAAAATGGCACCCGCTACGTCGGTACGTTCAGCCGCGATCGGCTCACGGGCAAAGGTAAGAAACGCTTTCGGGACGGCACGGTCTACGAGGGGCCGGTGGTCGATGGACTCGCTCACGGCAAGGGCACCAAGACCTGGAAAGATGGCAACACCTACACCGGCGCCTTCGTGCGCGGCGAGCGTCACGGCAAGGGTTTCCAGCGTCTGAGCGACAAGAGCACGTACAGCGGCGATTTCGTGCGCGGGTCCATGACAGGTCGTGCCGAGAAGGTGTGGGCCAACGGCGACCGGTTCAATGGCCAATGGAGAAAGGGCCAGATGGGCGGGCGGGGGACCTACACCTGGAAAAACGGCGACACGTACACCGGCGCGTTCAGAAAAGGCGTGCCCACGGGCCGCGGAAAGAAGCAGTGGAAGGCCGGCGGCAGCTACGACGGGACCTGGAAAAAGGGTGAGCAAGACGGTCGTGGTCTACGCATTTGGCCGACAAAGCACCGCTACAAAGGCCAGTGGCGGGCCGGAAAAATGCACGGAAAGGGGAAATATACCTGGGCCGATGGCAGTTCCTACACCGGGGACTTCGCCAAGGGTCACAAGCGTGGCCGCGGCACCCACATCTTCAAGGGCGACGGTAAATACAAAGGCCAGTGGCAGAACGACCAGATGCACGGCAAGGGCGTGCGCACCTACAAAGACGGCTCTCGCCACGACGGGCAGTTTGTGCGCGGCGAGGTGCACGGTCCGGGGGTGTTGATCCACAAGGACGGTCGTCGGGAAAAAGGAACTTGGGCCCACGGTAAACGGGTGAAGTAGGAAGCGATGAACCTGAGTACGCTGATTGCTGAAGCACGAGAAAAACAAGCCAGTGACCTGCACCTTGAGCCCGGTTTGCCGCCTGCATTTCGGGTCCGAGGCAAGCTGGAGTTGGGACCGCAGCCGCTTGGTGGGCGGATCTTGCTGGACTTGGCCAGGGAAGTGATAGGCGAGGGCAGCTGGCCGGACTTCATCGCGCGGCGCTCGTTTGATGGGTCGCGGGTCGTCGCTGGTGCCCGCATTCGGGTCAATGTGCTGCAGACGGCACGTGGCGTGGGCATGGCGATCCGCCTGCTGGGCGCCACGCAGCCGTCGTTGGAGAGCCTGAACCTCCATCCCGACCTGGCGAAGTTGGTCACTCCGAGTCACGGGCTGGTGCTGGTGTCAGGGCCGACCGGCTCCGGCAAGACGGCGACGTTGGCGGCCTTGGTCGAGCACATCAACGGCCGTCAGGCGCGCCATGTGCTGAGTATCGAGCAACCGATTGAGTACGTCTTTCGCCCGCGGCGCGCTTTCATTCGGCAGCGGGAAGTAGGGCGGGACACGCCGAGCTTCGATCAGGCCCTGCTCGACGCGCTGCGCGAAGATCCCGACGTCATCGTCGTCGGTGAGATGCGCGATCCCGAGACCATGCGCCTGACGCTCGCGGCTGCGGAGACAGGCCACCTCGTCCTCGCCACGCTCCACGCGTCTACGGCGGGCGAGGCCCTCAGCCGCCTCGTCGCCAGCTTTCCGGCTGAGGCGCAGTCCGGCGTCCGCGCGCAGCTCGCAGCCTGTCTCAACGCGGTGGTCTGTCAGCGGCTGACTTGGTGGCCCGCTGCTGGTTGCCGCGTGCCGGAGATCGAGCTCCTGACTGCCACCGACGCCGTGCGTAATCACATCCGCGAGGGCAACATCTTCAAGGTCCGGAGCGCGATGGATACGGGCGCGAGGGACGGCATGTGGACTCGTCCGCGCTACCAACGCTGGCTGAGCGAACGCAGCCAATTTCACCGCCCCGACGCCCGCCAGACCGCGCCCGTCAGCACCTTTGAATCTGAAGCCATCCGTCCCGCCGGTGCGATGACGCCGCCCAGAGCCCGGTCCCGTCAGGCACCCCGCCCGCCCGCAGCAGCGCCCGCGACGCCTCCGCCTGCCGATGGCGCGGTGGTCATCGAAGACGACCACGTTCACATCGGTGACCTGATCGCGCAGATCGAGCGCAGTTGAAGCGGCAAACGGCCCGGGTGACCCAACAAGGTCTGCCGAGAGGCTGTCTTGTCCTGCAGGCGCTTGCGCTGGTTGGGGATTGACCGCCATGCTCGGCGCCATGCATGCACTAGAGCCCATTTTATTCGCGCTGCCTCGCTTCGTCGCAGCCTTCATCTTTCTCATGGCCGCCCGCTGGATCTTCCCGAAAGTGACGCCATATGACGTCACCAAAGAGATCTCAGAGGCCGACAATCCGGCGTTTTCGGCGGTTTTCTCGGGCTATATGCTCGCCGCCGCCTTCGCCTTGTGCGGCGCCTTGTATGGGGCCGAGGGCGACCTGGTTGGCGATCTGATCTCGGTGTCCATCGGCGGCGCAGCGACCCTGACGTTGCTGCCCCTGAGCCTCTGGCTGATTGACCGCGGGCTGTTGCGCGCGTACCCGGTCGCCCGTGAGGTGTCTGAAGATCGCAACTTGGGCGCTGGCTTTGTCCTCGGCGGTGCCGCGCTGGCCACAGGCCTCGTCATCGAAGGCGCGCTGACCGGTCACAGCGACGGCATCACCGCCCTCATCCGAGACATCGTCGTCTATTGGGCTGCCGGGCAATTGCTCTTGCTCGTCAGCGGCGCCGTCTTTCAAAAGCTCATGCCATTCGACGTCCATGCGCGCATCGAACAGGACGACAACGCCGCGGTCGGCCTCGCCTTCGGTGGTTTCTTGGCCGGTATGGGTGTCGTCGTTCGCGCCTCGCTAGAGGGCGCATCCAGCGACGTCTGGGTCGAACTTGGGGTCATCGCCCTCTGGGGGCTCATGGGGTTGGTCGTACTCAGCGTCGCCGCTGCGTTGCTCGATCGGGTGCTCTTGCCGAAAGTCGACATCGCCTACGAGTTGGTCAACGACCGCAACCTCGCTGTCGGCGGGGTGGTTGCGTCGTCCTTTGTCGCTGCGGCCATCCTCTTGGCGGCGGCGCTGCATCCTTCGAGTCACGGCACGCCAGCCGCGCCGGCTGCGCCCACCGCTGCTAGTCACGAAACCGCCGGTGGACCGGATGACCTGGGCGAGCCGGGCAAGTCTGCCGGGGCTGTCGAGTCTGCCGAGTTTGCCGAGCCTGGCGACTCAGAAGAGCTCGGCGGAGCCCACGCCCCGCCCGGGCAACTCCCTGGCGCCACAACCCCCGTACACGGCCAGGAGGTGACGCCATGAGTCGTCTGACGCCATCGGCCACCCGCCTCCTCCGGGCGCGCTCGCCCCTGAGTCTGTTGCTTATCCTAGCTGTCGTCGGCAGCGGATTTATCGCTTGGCTGCCCACAGAGGCTGACGCTCGCGGCTTTCGGCGCTCCCGCTTCCGCTCGTCCCGGCGCTCGTGGAGCTCGTCGCGTCGTCGATCGACCTATCGCCCGCGCACCCGCCGCAAGGCTCGCACCCGGTCGCGCACCCGGTCCCGCAGTCGGTCGCGGCCGTCCCGCAAGCGCACGACCACCCGCTCTACGAGACGGACGCGGTCCAATTCGGCTGCGCGCTCCCGTCGCAGCAGGCAAGCAGCGCGCTATCGGCCGCGGTCCCACCGCAGCCCGCTCAGCCGTCGTTCGCGCCCCCATGCCTACAGGCAAGCCCGGCGCGCGCGCAGTGCCTATCGCCAGGCGCGCAACCTCGGTCTCGCGTTCGCGACGTACTCCTTGGCTCGGTCTCATTTTCAGACCACCCACGCGGCCCGCTATCCGACCGCATTTTCCGTGCGACCGACCACCCGGCCAGCCTACATCCCCAAGACCACGCTGGTCGGCGGGGTCGCTACGCCGGTGCGTTGGTCCAATTCGCTTCACCGCTATGGGGTCCGTAAAAACGGGCACATGGCGCCATATCAGCTGTGGTCCGACCGCGCGGCCACAAGTGGGCTGATGACCTCAGCGGGCTACTTCTGGGGGCCCAAGCCGAAGTCTGCCAGCGGCGGATGGGGTCTGTTCATCGGTCTGGCTATCGGCGGGGTCATCTTCTTCGTCCTGATCTTCATCGGGTTCTTGGTCCTGCGCGCGATTCGCAAAAGCCTGACCGGCGGCGGACCGAAGAAGGTCACAGCATCCAAGCGGCAACCCATCTTACCCCCGCCCGGTCTGCGTCACGATGAGCCCATGCACCCCGACTACTGGATGCAGCTCGCCATCGGGGATTTTGTCGTGATCCACGATTTCCAGGCGTTCGAGGACGCGCTAGACGGGCCCAAGGGCGTGCGCTACGGCGACGATTTCCGAATCAAGAGCCTGATTCGGTTGCGCGGCGCTGCGGCCGGCAGTTGGGACGGCGTGCTGGCCGAATTGGAGCAGATGGGGCTGCAGTCCCTCTGGCTCTTGGCGTGGCGGCAGGGGGGGCAGACCCAACTGAGTGTCTACTACGCCCCCACCGGCTTTGAGCCTGGCACGCGGACGGCGCTGCTCGATCGCGACGAAACGTGGCCTTTCCAGGAGCCGACATCCGATGATTGGCGCCCCGGCGAGTTGGCGTACAACCACGAGGTCACCCATGTCGGCACGGGTGCAGATGGCGCGGAGACGGAGCAGCGCTTTGTGCAATTGCCCGGTGGTCCCGCCGCCGCTGGTTCGAGCAGCGAGCCCGGCGCAGCCAATCTGCAGGCCGCGACGGTGGTGCGTTGGCGCTGTGCTGATGCGCCCCACAACCCGCTGATGCTGCTGTTGGAGCAAGGCGCGAGCGCCGACATGGCGGGCGGTCACTTGCGCCTGTGGTTGGGGACGCCAGTGGACTCGCACGAGGTCGGCGTCACGCCCGTGAGCGTGCGGAGCTAGTCCGTCACTCGATCAGCTAGATCACCGCAATGACCTTGGTTTTGTGGGCAGTCTTCTACGTCAGCGGCTTCACGCCTGCGATGGTGAGCACCGCATTGACGATGCCCATGAGGCCTTCGCCAGCGACCAATCCCGAAGCCAGCGCGAAGTTGAACTTGTCGACCGCGCTAGGGTTCACTTTGCGCCAGATCATCCACGCCAGCATGCCGTAGACCATGACCAGGCTGTAGTACGCCGGGATGATGAAGGCGATGCCCATGGCGAGGCCGCTCGGCACCCACTTGGCGATGGCCGGGATCTTGCGGAGCAGCGGTACCGCCATGCCAACCAGGGCCGCGCCGATGACCGCCTCGACGGCGTGGGGGGGCAACGCATCAAAGCCCTTGGCCAGCAGCTCAGCCATGGCCTTCCATGCAAAGGCCGCCGGCGCAGGCAGCTTCTCGCCACCGATCTCGTAGCTGGTGGTGAACAGGGCGTAGACCGGCACCACGAAGAACACACCCGCGCAGATACCGGCGAGCTGAGCGAAGAACTGTTTGCGGGGCGAGGCGCCGAGCAGGTGGCCAGTCTTCAGGTCCTGCATCATGTCGCCGGCCTGGGACGCGCCCGCGCCGGTGATCGCCGCGGCCATGAGGTTGGTGCTCATGGCGCCGGGAGCGATACCGCCGTAGACCAGCTGGGTCACCTTACCCATACCGCCAATCGGGTTGATGTCCGTCTCACCGACCGAGCGCACGGCCACGATGGCGAGCACCGACGACAGCGCGATCGCGACCACCGTCATCAGCGGGTGAATGTCGAAGAGGTAAAAAGCGATGGTCGCCGTCAGCACGGAGCCAGCGGCTAGGCCACCCATCCACCAGCTGTTGGGGATGTGGGAGTCATCCGCCGATCCGTCGCCGCCGGTCGTCTTCTTGGCCATGGTCAGCGCGCGGGCGAAGGTCTTCCAGCTCATCGCTAGGCTCATCAGCGCCTCGGAGACCATCAAGGCCACACCGGGCCAGAGCAACCAGCCACGGGCGCCGGTTTTGTAGGACATGATCTTGCCAGGCGCCCAGCCTTGCTCCAGCGCCATCGGCCCAAGACCGACCCAGGCGATCAGCGCGCCGAGGAGCAGCGATAGACACACGCGGGGGCCGATAAGGAAACCAGCGCCGAAGAGACTCGGTCCGAGGTAGAGCTTAAAGCCCCACGATGCGGCGAGGGTGATGGCGGCGACGTCGACCCATTTGTAGATCGGCGGTGACTCGAGCTGCGGCACAAAGTGCGACGTCAGGGTGAACAGACCGGCAGCCAAACCGGCGTAGATCAGCACTTTGGCCTTGGCGAGGGCTTCCCCGGCGTCTGAGAACATGGCCAAGATCGTCTCGGCGGTAGCGGTGCCGGTAGGAAAGCGCAGCTTCTCCTCGACCACCATCTGACGGCGCAGCGGCACGGCGAAAAACACACCCAGAAAGGCGACAGCCAGGGACCAGAGCACGAGGCCGGTCCACGAGATCTTGTAGCCCAGCAGGTTCATCGCGGGGATGGCCGCCACCAACCCTGCAGCCGAAGCCATGGAGCCCGCAGCGGAGCCGGCGGTCTGGGTGATGTTGGTCTCCAGCACGCTGAGGTGCTTGCCCATGAGGCGGAACACCGCGAAGCCGAGCACCGCGCTGACGATAGATGCACCAAAGGTCCAGCCGATCTTCAACCCGATGTAGATGTTGGTGCAGGCGACCACGCTACCGACCAAGCAGCCGACGATGATCGCGCGGGCGGTGAGCTGTTTTTCACCTGGCTTAGGGAAGTACTTCTGGTCGCTCTCTGGTTGCGTTTCGAGCTGAACTGGCGCGTCGGACATGCTGTTTACTGGCTCCAAAAAAGGGGGCGTGCGGCGGCAGAGTGCGTTGTAAAGCCGGGCAGTTCAAGTGGGGGGCGAGCGGTCAAAGGCTACGGCGCGCTGTGAATCAGGGCGACGGCGTCGAGGTCAAAACCAGCCGACGGTGCATCGCACGCGTTGTGGCCCGTGTCTGTGATGCGCACATAGCGAGCGGACTTCACGCCGATGGTGGCCAGATCAAACGCGTCCCCGCCCGCCGTGTCGGGATCGATAGGACCAGGGTCAGTGGTGCTGTTGGCCAGTACGGGACTTACCCCCGCGCAGCCTGGAAACCCGGCCTCCTTGTCGGTCGGATCGCACGGCCACTCGGTCCAATGCTCGCCGTCTTTGCTCACGGCCACACGACCGGTCTCGGTCCAGCCGGGGAAGGGGTTTTCGAACACCAAGAGATCGGGGCCCGGCTTATCGATGAGGGTGCGCTCGCCAAAACTGAGCACGATGCTGCCGCCGCATCCCAAGGACACGACATCGAGTGAGCCTGAATTGGCGCCGCCGCCAACTGGGCCTCCCAGAACGACGCCGGGAAGCTTGTCTTGGCCAAAACCGCCGCCTTTTCCGGCCGAAAAGCTGACAACCTGCTTCGCGAACGGGCCATGGATTGCGGCATCACTGGCTTGTGCGCCGTCCGTCGCCCCGCCGTCTGTAGCGCCATCATCTGTCGTCACGCCGAGGGCCGAGCCGCCTTGGCCGCACCCGCCGAGCAAAGCAAGAACGACCAGGACGACCAGGGCGATGGTTGATTTACTGGACCGATGATCTACCACTGACGTTCCTGAAATGGGGTGTCAGGCGCCTTGGTATTGCGCTTGGTGGCGATGCGCTGATTCTTGGAACGCAGCATCCGCAATTGCCAACGCCGCTCGGCCGCCAATGCGGTGGTCTCGTCCGCGCCCCAGGCCTGGGTGAACAGGTGTTTGGCGCCGGCTGTCGCGTCCGGTGAGCGCTGGGCGATCTCCTCGATCAGCGCCTTCGCTGCGCCCATTGGATCGGTCTCCACGCGCGTGATCAGCCCGATGTCTTCCGCCTCCGTGCCCGAGAGCACCTTCGCCGTCCACGTCAGCTCTAAGGCCACGTCGCGGCCCACCACCTCCCGCAGCAGCACCGTACCGCCCATGTCCGGCACGAGCCCCCACTTGGCCTCCATGATCGACAGCTGCGCATCTGGCGTCGCAAAGCGAATGTCTGCTCCGAGCGCCAGCTGCATCCCCGCGCCAAAACAGCTGCCCTCGATCGCGGCGATCACGGGCACAGACAGATCGCGCCAGCACAAATTGACCTTCTGAAAGCGATTGATCGTCGGCTTGAGCAACGCGGCCGCCGCCCACGCCGCACGGGCCGGGCTGCCCATGACGCTCTTGATGTCCAAGCCTGCACAAAAAGACGGTCCCTGGCCGTGCACAATGACGCCGCGGATCTGACGATCGCGCTGCAGCGTCGCCGCCGCCGCGATCAACTCGTCGACCATCTGTAGGTCCATGCCATTGTGTTTGTCGGGGCGGCACAGGGAAACGACAGCGATTGCGCCATCTGTCTGCACATCGACGCGTGGGGATTGTTGGCTCACGGGTGACTCCACAGCTGATCCCAGATCACATGGGACGGCATTTCGTAGCCCGACTGCGCCGGAAAAGGAAGCCGCCGCTTCCAGCTTCTCATCTGTAGCTTCACATTTGTGGCGACGCATCTCGGAGTGCCCAAGGGGCGGGATTTGTAGGCGCATGGGCCACGGCTGGCAGACAGATGCGCTACCCTCCGGTCATGAACGACGCGCCTCCCGACATCTCATGCACGCCCCTGGCAAGTCGTGCTGGCGACCCTGGCATCTGGTTGGCCGACAATGTGCGGGCGCTCCGTGAGTCTCGGCAGCTCAGTCAGCGCCGGTTGGCGACGCTGGCGGGGGTACCGCGGGCTACCTGCACGCACCTGGAGTCCGGTGCTGCCAACCCGACCCTGCTCGTCCTGATGAAGGTCGCCGCCGCCCTGCAAGTCAGTGTTGACGAGCTCATCGCGCCGCCCCGCGCGGTCTTTCAAGTCTTCCCGGCCGACGCCCTCCGGCAGCGCACCAAGGGCGGGGTACACGTCCGCAAATTGCTGCCAGCGCCCCTGCCCGGACTCGATCTCGAGCGCCTGCAATTGGCCGCTGGCGCGCGGATGGCTGGGGTGCCTCACACACCGGGCACCCAGGAGTATCTCGCTTGTGAATCCGGTGAGGTCGAGCTGGTTGTCAGCGGTGAGGTCGTGCAGCTGAAATCCGGCGAAATTGTTGTTTTTCGGGGCGATCAGCGCCATAGCTACGGCAATCCTGGCAAACAAATCGCCGTCGCCTATAGCGCCGTGGTCCGCAACGACGGCTGACGGGCGTGCCGCAATCTGAAGCCCGTCCAAACCAGCACGCCGACCATCATCGTGGCCAGCGCCGCCGAACGAACAGACACGCCGCCGTCCACCGCGGCTGCCGCGAATAGTACCGACACACTCAAGGCCGTCGTTCTCAGCGCGCCGTCCAGCGCGCCGACCCGGCCCAGGTAGGCACGCCGCGTCCGCAACTGCAGCAGCGAGCTCGATAGCGTCCAGTTGCTACCGGTCCCCAATCCCCAAACGAAGACACCCACAAGCGCCAGCCCCGGCCAGGGTGCTACCGCCGTGACCAACAATCCCACAGCCGTCAGCACCTGTGCGGCCCGCAGCGCGCCGACTGTCGGCGTGCCCAGCCAACTCGCGGTCGCCGTCGGGCCGATGCCCGTGCCAATACCGCGCAGGGCGTGCAGCAATCCCAGCCCGAGACCAGTCGTCGCAGCCCCCGTCAGCCACTCCGCCTCCAAGTGAATCAGCAGCCAGACGCCAGCACCCGCTAGCGTGACGTTGGCCTTGGCGATCACCGCCTCGATCAGCACCGGATCGGTCCGCACCTCAGCGATCGCTGCTGGCAGGGCCATCGCTCCATCGCGCAGCGCGCCAGTCAGGCCTTCCGTCTCTCCCATCTCCGGCGGCGGCATCGCTGGCAGCCCACCCAAGATGCCTGCCGCCACCACGAAGGTCAGCGCGTCGATGCCCAGAGCAATCTCCGGTCCCAACAGGCTCAGCACACCACCCAGCGCCATCCCCACCGAGAACATCACGCTCCAGGTCGCGGCGTTGAGCGCGTTGGCGCTGACCAGATCTTGATCGTCGACCAGATGCCGCAGCGCGACGCCCCACGTGGGGTAGGCCATTGCCGACACACTCGCGCGGACAAAGACCAAGACTTGCACCACCAGCAACGATTCGTAGTAGGCCGCCAGCAGCAATCCGACCGTCAGCCCTGCCTCACCCAACGCCGCGAATTGCATCCATCGCCGCGCCTCAAGCCTGTCGGCGAGCAGCCCGGCCATCGGCGAAAAGAGCGCGTGAGGTAGCGTATGCAGCACCAACACCGACGCAAGGGCCAGCGCCCCCTGCCCGCTATGCAGGGCGAGCAGGCTAATGGCCACAAAGCTCAGCCAGTCGCCCGCCATCGACACCACCTCCGCCAGCCACAGCCGCCGAAGTTGGTGATGGGTCTTGAGTAGTTGCATCATCTTGGTCATGGGGACGCCTCGCTGCCCTCGTCTCCGGGCTTGTCACCATGAAAATCGATTTGACCGCTAAATCATCTAAAACGGCCAATATACGGGCCATAAGCTGCCGGATGGGTCACCGTCGTCCTGCCCCTTGGGCGACGTCTAACGCCCAGCCGCCTCCTAACGAGATGAATCTGCAATGTGAACAACGACTTCTCTACGACCGCCCCGGTGCCGATGTTCCCACAGGAAGATCCCCTGCCACGTACCGAGCACCAGACGCCCACCCAAGATGGGGATGCCGAGGGAGGTCGCGGTCAGCGCTGCCTTGATGTGGGCGGGCATGTCGTCGGGCCCCTCCGCGGTGTGGGTGTACAGCGGGTCTCTCTCCGGCACGAGACGGTGGAGCCAGCGTTCCAGATCGCGCTTGGCGCTTGGGTCCGCATTTTCCTGAATCAGCAGGCTGCAGGAGGTGTGGCGCACAAAGAGCGTGCACAGCCCCTCCATAATCCTGGCGTGGGTGATGGCTTGGTGGACCTCGTCGGTGAACTCCACCAGCCCTTGGCCACGCGCGTCGATCTGCAGGGTCGCAATCATTGGTATACTCCGCGGTTTGCTAGCAGCCTGCGCTTCTTCTCGATATTAACTACGCCGCACGCTGCCGGGATGGGGAAGTCGCGGCTTGCCGCGACTGGGGGCGCTCTTAGCCCCCCCAAAGATGAAGAAAAGGAGCCGTGTGCTGCGACAGTAATCTTGATTACGCGGCACACAGCCGGGATGGGGAAGTCGCGGCTTGCCGCGACT
Organism: Myxococcales bacterium; assembly: GCA_023954815.1. Classification (GTDB taxonomy): domain Bacteria; phylum Myxococcota_A; class UBA9042; order UBA9042; family UBA9042; genus UBA9042. Next base: position 54,076 of record JAGSHB010000019.1, read on the forward strand.
GGGGGCGCTCTTAGCCCCCCCAAAGATGAAGAAAAGGAGCCGTGTGCTGCGACAGTAATCTTGATTACGCGGCACACAGCCGGGATGGGGA
>JAGSHB010000262.1 GCA_023954815.1 Myxococcales bacterium
CCAGTGTCGGCGTTGGCTCCCGTATCTGGGCCAGCGTTGCCATCGGCGAGATCGGCGTCGGATCCGGCAGCGCTGCCCGTGTCCGCACTGCCCGTGTCCGCGCTGCCCGTGTCCGCGCTGCCCGTGTCCGCGCTGCCCGTGTCGGTGCCGCCCGTGTCCGCGCCGACCGAGTCTGCACTGTCAGCATCGGGCAGGGCCGCGTCCAAATCGCCACCGTCCGGGACTCCCGCGTCCGAGATGCCCGTGTCAGCAACGCCAGTGTCCGGAGCGCCGCCATCGACCGAGCCCGCGTCCGTGCTCCCAGCGTCGCTTGCGCCTGCGTCGGCACCACCAGCATCCGGCGGTATCTTAATGGTGGGCACCGGAATTGCCTGCGCCCACCGTTTGGCGTGCTCCTTCAGGCCAGCCTCATTGAAGTGCACCTTGTCGTGCCGCCACTTTGATCCGATGAGATCATCCGTCTTTGGCCCCGGGAAGGTCGCTGGGTCGTCATCGATGACCTTCTGTTGACCCGCCACAACCGCGGCGATGGCACCCGCCGTGACCTTCGGCAGGTACCCAACCCGAGCCACATACCAAGGGATCGGCCAACCGCCATCCTTGCGGGACGCACCGATGATGGCTGCCAGCCGCTGGGCGTACACCGCGGTGGAGGTCTTGCCCGCCGCATCGGATTCGCCCTGATGCCAGAGCACAGCCCGTGCGCCCTTGGGGCCGACCTCTGTCAGGGCCAACTGCAGTCTCGGAAACAGCTTCTTGGCTGCGCCCGGCTGCCATTGCGCGACAGAGGTGCCACCCCAGCCCACCGAAATGAAGCCAATCGGCACACCGAGCTTGGCCAGCAATAGATCCCCGAGCGGTGCCCAAGGCGTACCGCCACCGCCCGTCGCGATGGGCTGAGGGTCAGCAGCAAATTGCCAGCCAGATGGGCCAAAGGCGCCAACGCGTGTGTCTTTCGGGGAGAGCGCGGGCTTACCAGAGTTCGCCGAGTTGCTCTGACCGGCGGTGATGAAGACTTCACCCACCCCGAACGGCTTCGTGGTCATCTGGGCTGCGATGGTCTTGCCCGCCATCAAGCGCACCTCCAGCTTGTACCAACCCTGACTCAGAAAGAGATGGCCCACAAAGGTCTTGCCGGGCTGCGGATCGATCAGCTGCCAGGCTGTGTCTTTGCCGCCCTGAACCGAAATGGCGCGAGCCAGCAATTGGTCGCCGAGCACGTTGTGCAGCGAGCCCGCCACCCGAATCCAACGCTGCCCATAGACGTTGCGCTGAAACACCTCATGGGGCTGCGGCGAGTTCATCTTGAACGCCAGCTCGCCGGGAGTCGGCCCCTTGCGAACGAAGACCCGCAGCCGCCGCAGCACAAATGCCGCCGTGTTGTGATGAAACGTCCAATCGCTGTGGACCTTGCCGTCGGGCGTCTTGGTGGTGTTGTTGCCGATGCCGATGTCGCCAAGCGCGCCCGTGCCCCAGGAGTTGTAGGCCATGAGCGTGGTCTTTGTGCCGTGGTTGTGAATCTGCAGCGAGCCATAGCCAGCGCCAGTCGTGGGTGCATCGCCCATGTCGTAGACCGCGGCGGACCCGTTCGGCACCTGTTTCGCGTTGCTCGTACCGTAATTACTGGGCCAGAATTCGATATTTCCCGTCTTGATACCCGTGCCGCCGCTCACCCCGGGCTGATTGGTCACCACGTTCATCTGTTGCACGAGGCGCTGGAAGAAAGTCCCCGTCCCGATGTGCGGAATCCCGAGTTGGCTCGCATCCGCGGTAAAAGCCCGCATGGACACCCACATAAAGCGGCGCGGCTGACCCTTCGCCTGCAACTCCAGGAAGTATGCCACCCGGTCGAAGGTGTGGCTCAGCGTCTGGGTCGTGTTCACCTTGTAGGCGGGCGGCGTGGTGTGAAACTTGGCCTTGACCGGAATCGTCAGGTCGAGCACCGCGGTGTACGCCTTCGATTCGGGTACATCTGACGCCACAGTCGCCAGCGCCATCGTCGGCAGCGTGACCGCCACCACCAGCATTACGACCGCAGCCAGCAACAGCTGCGCAGGCCAGCCCTGCATAACGGAGCGCAGCCTCAGATCTCGCCCAATCCAAGCCCGTTTCATCCGTCCTCCTCGAAACTTCTCAGGGACATCCCAGCTACACGAACCGGTTGACGCCACTCACAGCGTCGTCACTCGTATCACCCGCGAACTGGTAGGCCGGGTCGAGCAGCTCGTTGATGGCGTTCATCACCACGTCGGTTCCGGCCTGATAGGTGTCGCCATACTGCGCGGTGGCTTGGCGAACCAACGGCAACACATTGGCAGGTACCCGGTGCGGAGAGAGCTCAGGACCGTCGAGCTCCATCGGCTTGCCAATGCGGTAGACGATGCGACCGCCCTTTGAAAATGGCGACATCCCGGGGTAGCACTTCTCCGATCCGTTGCAGCCCACCGGCACGATCGCATGGCCGAGATGCCACGCCGCCTGCATCATCCCCGTGCGACCACGAATCAACCGAATCGAGCGCGTGCCCTGGGGAAAAACCAGAAGGTTATTACGTTTTTCCTTCAGCGCTACGCTTGTCAGTCGCAGGGACTCCCGAATCATCGCCTCGAAGAGCGCGTCGAATTGGACCAAGAACTCATCGCCGTTCGCGTCGCCGAAATCGCGCATGAAGCCTTGAATCACAGGAGATAAATCGGCCGGCGGCACATCCGCCAAATCGCGCCGACGATCCACCAGGTCGCGCAGGAGGCGATACTCGGTCTCCGTCGGCTCTCTGCCCAGGGATTTGCGGAACTCGGTGGTGATGACGAACCCACGAGAAGGCAGGGGGATGTTGTTGCACCAGTCCAGGAACCACGCCACGAGCGGGTTTTCGTAGTTCTTACCTTTGACCCAGGTCGCCGTGAACGGCAGCCCACGGCGATACATTTCGTACTGAAATGGCCAGTAGTTGTGCCGGTCTGGGTGGTTCATCGCGAAGATGACGCTGCGATCGCTGGGGATGTTGTCGATCCCCTCCAGCACGATCTCTGTCTTTCTCGGCACGGCATAGTCGAGCCGCAGCAAGGTGTTGGCCACAACCACCTGCCCCATGGGCCGCGTCGCAAGCTCAACCTTGCGCAACCGTTCCAGATCTAGCATCCACCCCTCCAGACAAACGCCGAAGGTAGCGGGATGCCCGTCAGAGCGCCACCGTTTGCCCCCCACGAACGGAGCCCGACCGGGGAACCTCTGCACGACACCCTGGCTTTCTGGCAAACTTACGCGCTCTGGGGAGACAACTACCCGAGGCCGCTGCCCAACACATCGGGTGCGCGCCGCGGATCAATTCCAAGCTGTTTGAGGGAGCAGACATGCGCAATATTGGGCCGAAATCGCGACAGTGGCTGTGGCAGGTGGGCATCAGAACGCTCGCTGATCTCCGCGAAGTGGGTGCTCCCGCGGCGTTCGCCATGGTCAAATCGATGGAGCCTCGCGCCACGCTCAACCTGCTGTGGGGCCTCGAGGGCGCCGTCCGTGACTGCGATTGGCGCGCCCTATCCGACGCGGATAAGGCTGCACTCAAGGCACAACTGCCACTCGCCTGAGCGGTTGCAGAATGGGGTGTTGGTAGTTCAAAGTCAGTACCGCTCACTCATGTCGTCGACCATCCGACGCGCCGCACCAACCAGGAGAACATGGCGCTGTTGCCTCCCGTGACCCTGCATTGGCGGCTGAAGACCAGCGCTTCCGTGTCGCGCACGTGGGCCCTGTTTTCGGACACCGACCGCTTCAATCGTGTCGCCGGCCGAGAGGATCGCTACACCGAGCGGCCCTTGCCCAACGGCCAGGTCGAACGCACCGGCAGCATGCGCATCGTCGGCGTGAAGCTCAGATGGCAGGAGTCGCCCTTTGAATGGCGTGAGCGGGAGGGGTTTTCCGTCCGGCGCATCTTTCACGGTGGCCCAGCTGCGGAGTACATCCTACGCGTAGAACTGACGCCACTTGCCGAAGGCGGAACCGAGATTTCGTATCGGGTTGATGTACATCCACGCTTTGCCGCCACCCGGCCCGCCGTGATCGCCGACGCGCGCCTGTTCACAAAACCCTCTCTCAACAAAGCCCTGAACCGCGCCATCGATGTCCTTGACGGCCGCCGCGCGTTATTTGATGACCCTGCCCCGCCCCTGCCGCGCAAGATCGACAGTCGGCTGTCTGCCGGCCTGGCCCAGCTGCGCTCCAAAGACGTGGCCAAGCACCTTGGCGCACTCATTCGGTCAGCGCCCTTAGTCGCGCAGCGGGAGTTGGCGCCACTGAAGCTCGCGAAGCGTTGGAAGTTGGCAGAGTCGGAGGTCCTGGTCGGTTTCATGGACGCCGTCTCAGGCGGAGTGCTGACGCTCAGTTGGGAGTTGCGTTGCCCTTCGTGTCGGGTCAGCAAGGCCCAAGCGCCGCGTCTGACTGCCGGCCCTCAGGACGTCCACTGCCCTTCCTGCAACCTCCCCTTTGACGGTTCGCTGCCTGACAACCTCATCGCGGCTTTTCGCCCAGATCCGTCGATTCGAACGCTGGACATCCCCGTGCGTTGTATCGGCAGTCCGGCCAAGACACCGCATCTCCTGGCGCAGCACATCATCGTTCCCAGGCAGGGCAATGTCGTGGAGGCTGCGCTGCTGCCTGGGGCCTATCGCATTCGCACTTTCCCGGCGACGACGACCGTCAGTCTCCAGGTGCGGCCAGATGTGGTCACTCACGATGCCGCCGTTCATCTACACGGCGGTCAGCTCACGCCGGGGCTGCTGCGGTTGGGCGCCGGTCGCATTCGACTGCATGTGCGGACGACCGATGACCGCCGTGTGACCCTCCTGGTGGAGCGTGTCAGCTTCGACAAGTACACCCTTACCGCCGGACGGCTGCTGGAGTTTGACGACGCCCGCCGCGCGATACCACCGGACCTGTTGCATCCCGACTTGTCGATCGAGCTCAAGAGAGGCGTCGTCTTGGCCGCCAAGATCGAGCGCGGCGGCGCAGAGGCATCCGAGCGTCTCGAACGCGCGCTTCAGACCTGGAAACCCACGTCTCTGCTCTGCCGGGATGGTGTGGTGACCGCGTTGTTCGACGACGCGACACGCGCCCTCTCCGCGGCGAGCCTCCTCGATGGCGCCTACCACCTCGGCGCAGCCATGGCCGCTGGAACTGTGGTGGTCAAGCATCAGGCTGGACCGTCGGAGCCCTGCGGGGGCCTCGCTGAACGCTGTCTCAGGCTGGCTAGCGCAGCTCCAGGCGGCGCCGTGTTGGTGCCATTTGACGCAGTTGACGACGTGCAACTGGCGCAAATTCTCCAGAGCGATGGTGTCACGAGCGATCGGCTCGACCTGGCCGATCGTGCTGCTGCCCTGCAGGTGCATCTGGCCCACCCAGCGCGAACTTCACCACCGCTCCAGGCCGGTGGTCCGGCCCAGAAGGTCGAATCCGGCACGGTGATCGACGGCCGCTACTCCCTCGTCGAACGCCTGGGCGATGGCGGTTTTGGGACTGCATGGCTGGCCAGCGATCCGGCGGGTGCCGAGGTCGTCGTCAAGCTGCTGCATCCGCGTTTGGCCTCAGATCCGGTTCAAGTTCAGCGTTTCTTCAATGAAGGCCGCCTAGTCATGGGCCTGCGCAGCGACCACTGCGCCCGCGTGTTGGACTATGGCCGCGGACGCGGCGGGCACCTGTATCTCGCCATGGAACGTCTTCGCGGAGAGGAGCTGTGGCAACGGATGCGCCGGGAGGGGTGTTTGCCTCCGGGGCTTGTGGTGCACATCGCCAGCGACGTGCTCCGCGGCCTCGAGGACGCCCACGCCTGCGGTTTGATCCACCGGGATATCAAGCCGTCGAACATCTTTCTCTGCGAGGATCCAGACCGCGCGCACCCACTTGGGTTTCCGACCGCAAAACTCATCGATTTTGGCGTCGCCCGCTCCATGGAGAGCGCCGACCCAAGGCTCACCACAGACGGTCACGCCGTGGGTACCCCGCATTACATGGCTCCGGAGCAGGTCGAGTGCCGCACCATCGATGGGCGTACCGATCTCTTCGCGTTGGGCTGCATGCTCTACGAGTGCCTCAGCGGTAAATTGCCCTACAAGGGCGACAGCACGATGGCACTCTTGCTGGCCAGAATCAGGGACGATCCAACGCCGCTGCACACCGTCATGCCCTACGCGCTGCCATCGCCATTTTCTGCTGTGATCATGGCC
>JAGSHB010000089.1 GCA_023954815.1 Myxococcales bacterium
CATGATGCCCGCAGCGTGAATGTAGGACTGCTCCCCAAGAGCGGTGTGCTCGGCACGGTCACGGATGGTGCAGGCAAGCCCGTGACTGCCGTCGCTGTGACGATCCGCTGCCCACACGGTGACCACGTCGCCCGGACGGCTGGGGATGGCTCCTTTCGCTGGGCGCGCCCCGACAAACCCTGCGACGCGACCGCGGTTCATCCGCAATACGCGGCCGCAGCGGAGACATCACTGGTGCCGGGACAACCCGCCACGCTACGTCTGGGGCTCGGAGGGTCGGTCGTCGGTGCGGTTTGGTCGGGGGAGGACAAGCCGGTTCCCGCGGCCATCATCCGCATCGAAAAAAGGGAGGTGCGTGGGGACAATCCCCTCGGAAATCCAACGCTACAGCCGGTTCATAGCCAGCCCGACGGTGGTTTTCGCATGGGGCCGCTCCGCCCGGGTCGCTACACCCTGCGGGCCGCCGCAAAGGGGTATCCTCCTGGGAGCGCACAGACCGTCACCGTCCGCGAGGCCGAAACGCAGCGCGGGATTCGCCTCGTGCTAGATGGCGGGGTTGTCATCACAGGCACGGTGTTGTCTCCCACTGGGCAGCCCGTCGCAGGGGCCCGCGTGAAGTTGACCCGCCCCGGCAGCACGACCGCTGCGCGCACCGACAGCCACGGGCGCTATCGCATCGGGCCGGTCGCTGGGGGCGGGGGGCGGCTGTGGGCCCAAGCCAGTGCCGGCCTGCCGACCCACCCGGAGGCGTTGATTTTGCCTGAACGTGGCCAGCTGCAACGCGATCTGCATCTGCGAGCGGTGTCGACGGCCCTCTCGCAGCCCATCGCTGAGATCGGTGCGACCTTGATTGAGTCCCCAGACGGCATTGTGGTGCACAAGCTCACCGCTGGGAGCCCGGCAGAGCAGGCGGGGATCGCCGTTGGCGAGCGCATTGTCTCCGTGGACTTTCAAGGTGCGCTCGATCTCGGTATCACCAATATGGCGAAGGCGCTGGGAGGCGCGAGCGTGCAGGTCACGGCTGAGGTGCGCGGCGCCAACGGCCATGTTCGTACGGTGTATCTCGAGCCAGCCAGTCCCGCTGCTACCAAGTAGGCGCACGGAGCGATATCGATGATTCAACCCGCCGCTGGCCTTGCTGTTGTCGTCTTGGCTTGCGCATTGCTCGCTGGCTGCGGTCCGTCTGAGGCGATCTCCAAAAAGCCGAAACCGACTGGAGGCGCTGTAAATTCGGGGGATGCGGCGCCCGATGGCTTGTCTGTAGACACGGACGAAGATGGTGCCTCGATGCCGACGTCCGGCTGGCGGCAGCACACCTGGGGCGGCCCCTACAATGACGAGGCCAAGGCGGTCGCCGTCGCTCCCGACGGTGGTCTGTGGATCGCCGGCTACACAGAGTCGTCCGGCGCGGGCGATTGGGATGGCATCGTGCTGCGGACAGATGACTGCGGTCAGGTCACGTGGTCCAGGACCCTCGGAGGCTCAAAAAAGGACGCATTTCACGGCATCGCGGCGACCGAGGACGGAGGGGCGGCCGCAGTCGGCGTGACGTACAGCTTTGACGGCTACGTGGAGGCCTGGGTCGCGAAGCTCACCGAAGCGGGCGCCCTTCAGTGGTCCCACACTTACGGCGGCTCCGGGTTTGACCAAGCCGGCGGAGTGACGGAGACGACCGACAACGACTTGGTCGTGCTCGCCGAGACCTACAACTTCGGTCCTGGGACGCCGAAGTTTCACAACATGATGCTGATGCGTGTGGCGGGCACAGACGGAAAGGTCGTCTGGGAGCAGACCCTGGGTGGCGGCAAGGATGGCGATGCTGGCTTTGCATTGCTGCGGACCGATGGAGCGGCGGGCAACATCCTCGTGGCGGGGGCTACTGAGAGCTTTGGCCAAGGTCGGGATGACATCTGGCTGTCGAAATTTAACCCCCAGGGCGACCTGCTGTGGAGCCTCGCTATTGGCGGCAAGGAGGACGATGAGAGCCGGTCTATCGCACCCGATGGGGCAGGGGGGTTCTTGCTCACCGGCTTTTCGCGCACCTACACGTACGGCAAGGCCGACATCTTCGTGCTGCGTGTCGACGGCCATGGACAGCCCTCCTGGATGCGCCGCTATGGCAACGCCGAGAAAGAGCGTGGGTACGGCGTTTTTCCGTCCGCGGGCGGCTTCCTCGTCGCCGGTCAGACGCTCAGTTACGGCGACGGTGACATGGACGCGTGGGTCATGCGGCTCGGGAGCGCCGGCAAACCCGAGTGGGCGCGACTCCTTCGCGGCAAGTTTGGTGATGAGATCGTCGCCGCCGCTGCCACGTCCGACGGCGGGTTGGCGTTTGCGGGGCGCACCGCCTCGTTCGGTGCTGGCCAGAAGGATATCTGGTATGGCCGCGTCGGCGCGGACGGTTGGGCCGGATGCAACGTGCATACCCTGTCGGATGGCAAGGTAAAGTCTGGCAGCGCGACGCCCATGGCGGTTGCCATCACGCCCACCGTCGCGCACGGTGCGGTGCGTCGGGATGCCGCAGTTAACATCGCCACCCCGACGAACCTTAACGGCGGCCCCTTGTGTACGCCGGCCGACTGTCCGTGAGAAACCACGCCGCTCTGGAGCTCCCCTTTGTCCGCCAGTCGCCTTTTCGAATTGATCAGTGATGTAGGGCCCTACAAGCCTCTGTTGACGACGCTTTTTGTGCTGCTCGGCTTCTTCATGCTGCGGCGGCTGATGCGCAAGGCCATGTTGCGCACCATTGACGAGCCCGCGCGTCGGTACACCGTCAGTAAGCTCATCAGCTACGGTCTCGGCACCCTCGCGGTGCTGCTTATCGCCCAAGCTTGGATCTCTGAGAGTGTCGATTTTGGCACCTGGCTCGGCCTGCTCAGCGCCGGACTAGCCATCGCCTTCCGCGATCCGCTGGTCAACATGGCCGCATGGATCTTTCTGTTGATCCGGCAGCCGTTCAAGGTGGGCGACCGCATTGAGCTCGGCGACGTGAAGGGCGACGTGGTCGATATTGGTCCGCTCACGTTCAGCCTGTTGGAGATCGGCAACTGGGTGCACGACGACCAGAGCACCGGGCGCATCGTGCACGTGCCCAACGGCATCGTCTTCCAAAAGACCGTCGCGAGCTACACCCACGGCTTTGAGTACATCTGGAATGAGCTGCATATCACCGTGACCTTCGAGAGCGATTGGTCCAAGGCCAGGGACGTGCTCACCGAAATCGTCTGGCGACAGAGTGAGCGCACCCGGGAAGAGGTCGAAAAACAGATCGCTCGCACAGCCCAGAAGTACATGATCCATTATCGCCATCTCACGCCAATTGTGTGGGTCGCGCTGGAGGACAACGGCGTCTGCTTGTCGGTGCGCTACCTGTGCCCGGCCCGCAAGCGCCGCAGCTCGGCCCACGACTTGTGGATGGAGATTCTGGGCGCATTCGCCAAGGAAGCGCATATCGATTTTGCCTACCCAACGCAGCGTTTTTACGTCAATGATCGCGAGGGCAAGAGCGCCTTCCGTCCGAACGCGGCCGTGCAACGCGCAGGTGATTTGGCCGACGCGATGCCTCCCACATCTGGCCTGAACGCGGCCGCACAAATGAGCAACGATGACTGATTCAACCCGCCTGAAGCTCTTCCTCTCCGTGTGCCCTGGCTTAGAGAGCGTCTTAATGGCAGAGCTGGCTTCCTTGTCGGCCGCCGAACGTATCCATGAGGTCCAAGGCGGCTGCGAGGTGCGGGTTAGCCGTACGGGCGTCTGGGATGTAGTGCTGGGCAGCCGAATTGCAGAGAGTTCGCGGGTCCGCATCGGTGCTTTTCGTGCCCGGGATTTCAGCGGACTGGCAAAAGGCATCGCAAAACTACCTTGGGCGGCGTGGTTGCCCCGTGGGTCCAAGCCCGAAGTGCGGGTCGCCTGCAAGAAGTCGAAGCTCTGGCATTCGGGAGCCGTGCAGGAGCGTGTTGAGAACCAGATCTGGGAGCGTCTCAGTCTCCCGGGCAAGGCCACGACGCATCCACCTGCTGCGCGGGTCTACGTGCGCGTCGATCATGACAAAGTGCAGGTCAGCATCGATGCGTCGGGGGACCTGCTCCACCGCCGCGGCGAGCGCACGTCGGTCGGCCGCGCACCCATGCGCGAAACGCTGGCCGCCGCCGTCGTCAGAGCCTCGGGCTCAGCGCCTGAGGTCGGTGTCTGGGATGCCTTTTGCGGTTCAGGCACGCTCCTACTCGAATCAGGTCGGGTCGCTACGGGCGGGCTGACAGCACGCGCAGAGGGCTACGCATTTGAGCTCTGGCCCGGTCATGACGCCGAAGCCTACGCGGCATGGCTCAGTGAAAACGCTGAAAAGACGGGCGCGCAGCCAGTCCTCTTTGGCAGTGACCGCGAAGACAAGGAAATCGCCGCCGCCAAGGACAATCTTGCGGCAGCAGGCCTTGAAGCCGATCTGCGAAGTGCGGATTTCGCTGAAGCCGCCAAAGCCATCCCGCGCGGCGTCAAGCTCGTCAGCAATCTGCCATACGGTCGTCGTTCAGAGCTCGGAGGCACACTCAAGCGCTTTGGGCTCCTGCTGCGGCAGCGGCGTGACATCGATGCGTGGCTACTCCTCGGTCATGCGAGTCACGCCCAGGCGATTGGGCTGCGTGGCAAGCCGGTTGTGTCCTTTCTCAATGGCGGTATCCGCGTTGGGCTCTATCACCGTCCAGGCGCCTAGCCCACGGGTGAGACCCATCTGCAGGTACGGCTGAGCCGTGTAGGTCTTCAGAGGCACACAATTGAGGCCGACTCTACGCGCGCGTATGATCAAGTGCCGCTGTTTGTGCTTGACGTAGCCTCCCCCGCTGCCTACACGATGCCGGCGCCAGTACCGCGAACGTCAGCCGGCCCTGGATGGCGCGCAACAGGCGAGGGTAGAAATGAATTCACAGGTTCAAGTGCTTGCACCCGCTGGTGATTTCCCGTCGCTTATGGCTGGTCTCGAGGCAGGCGCCGACGAGGTGTACTTCGGTCTCGCACAGCTCAATATGCGCGCCAAAGCGCGGCGTACCTTCGAAGTCGAAGACTTGCCCGAAATCGTCAACCGCTGTCACGCCTACGACGCCAAGGCTCTGCTCGCGCTCAATACCCTGATGTACGACCACGACCAACGGTTGGTCGACAAGCTGCTCGATGCCAGCGTGGAGGCGGGGGTCGACGCTATCATCGCAGCTGACATGACCGTCGTTCTGGGTGCCCGAGCACGGGGGCTGGAAGTCCATCTCTCCACACAGTTGTCCGTCTCCAACTTCACCTCATTTAGCTTCTACGCCCAGTTCTGCGACCGCATCGTGCTCGCCCGCGAGCTGACGCTGCCGATGATCAGCCGCCTGCACAAACAGATTGTGGCCGCCGACTTGCGCGGCCCTTCCGGTCGCCCCATGGAGATCGAGGCATTCGCCCATGGCGCGTTGTGCATCGCCATCTCCGGCCGCTGCGGCATGAGCCTGTTCACCGACAACGCCTCCGCCAATCGCGGTGCCTGTGTGCAGAACTGCCGGCAGGAGTACACCATCACTTCGAAGGACTCGGGCAAGCAGTTGGTGATCGACAACGAGTTCATCATGTCCCCCAATGACATCTCAACCATGGAGTTCCTCGACAAGCTGCTCGAGGCGGGCGTGGCGGTGTTAAAGCTGGAGGGGCGCGGTCGTTCTCCTGAGTATGTCGGCACCGTCACCACCGCGTACAGAAAGGCCGTCGACGCCGTGGCAGATGGCACCTACAACAAAGCGTTCGTTGAGGGGCTACTCGAGGGGTTGAACAAGGTCTACAACCGGGGGCTGTCGAGCGGCTACTATCTCGGACGTAAGCAGGGTTGGTCAAAGACGGCTGGGACCAAGGCGACGCGCCAGAAAATCGCCGTTGGTAAGGTCACTAACTATTTCAGCAAGATCGGTGTGGCCGAGATCAGCGCCACCGCTGTGGGTCTCAAGGTCGGCGACGAGTATGTCATCGTTGGACCCACGACGGGAGCCGCCCAGGGCGTTGTCAGTGAGTTGCGCTTGGACGCCGGACCTGTGCCCGCCGTCGGCCCCAAAGACCTCTTCGCGATGAAAGTGCCGCAGAAGGTGCGCCTCAATGACCGCGTCTACCTCATGCGCCCCATCTAAAGCCGACTCATGCTGACGATTCGCCACAAAAAGCCCGAGTGCATCGGCTGCGACATGTGCGTCGAACTCGCCCCCGCCTACTGGGCCATGGGCGATGACGGCCTCGCCTACTTGCGAATTGTTGCGCGCACACGGGGAGATTTCTCTTTCGGCGAGGGTTTTGAAGACGACCGCGACCTGCTGATTGAAGTGGCCGATGAATGCCCCGTCGCCATTATCGAGATTGGTTAGGCGCTTCGACGCCTAGCCTTCGACGCTCGACGTGCGACCCGGATGCAGCCATAGTCGTGTCTCACAACGTATGCGGGGTTGGTTTGAACGAGATTTCAAGTGTGCAAATGGCGGGGCGTGTGCTGACATCCTTGCTCGTCCTTGGGACGGCCCTGTCCGGCTGTGCCTCGTGGGAGCCTGAGGTCGTATTTCCTGAAAACTATCGGAGCACCTACAAGAAGGTCGCCAGCTGCACAAAGAGTGCACACCCAGCGGCGAACTACATCGAGACGTGGATCTCTCCCGACGGCTCGGATGCCTGGTCGGCGCTGGCGGTTCAACTCGCGGCGGGTGACACCGAAACCACGGCTGTGCTCCCAGAAGGCATGGTCATCGTCAAAGTGCAGTACGACGACAGCAAGTGTCAGACCCTGGCCAACTACACGGCGATGAAGAAGCTCGCAGTCGGCGCCGCACCCGACGTTGGGGACTGGAATTGGCAGTTTGTGGACGAAAACGGTGAGTGCAATGACTGCGCATCAGGTGCGTCCTGTGCTGGCTGCCACAAGTCTTGTGGTCCGGCGCCGTTGATGTGCTCTCATCCCAAGAAATGACGAGCCGGGTTCCGGTCGGTCCGCTCTCGGAACCTGACTTCCAGTGGCTACTTGCCCCAATCCGTCGGCCAGACCCGGTTGGTGCGATAGAGGTTCGCCATGAGCTTGGCCACGTCCGCTAGCTCCGTATGCCACTTGGTAGCCCGCTCCCTATCTGCGTGCTCGGAGAGCGGTTTGAGCTCGGCGTAGTCTGTCTGCCGGTCGTAGATGAGGCGCTCCGCCTTGCTGTTGCCACCATTGGGACCCTTGGCACTGCCACGGTTCGCGCTGCCTCCGCTCGCCTTGGCCGCACCCCGCTGCCGCTCTGCGACCACACGATATGCGCCCCGTTCCAGTGCCCATTGTCGTCCGGTGAGCGTGATTGCAGACGGTTTGCGCCGCTCTCGCAGCAGCGAGGAGCCCATCCACGCGCCATCACGCGAAGCGCCGACGAGATCCAGCACCGTGGGTGCGATGTCGATGTGGGAGGCGATGGTGTCCTTCACACCGGCACCACGCACGCGCGGGTGATCCCCCCAGAGCACGATGGGAACGCCTGTCGCCTCGATATGTGCCGTCGCCCAGAGTTTTGTGATGCCGTGCTCGCCAAAGGGAAAGCCATGGTCGCCGGTGATGATCACGACCGTGTTTTTGAGCAGCCCATCGGCCTTCATGGACGCGAGCAGCGAGGCCATCGCTTTGTCGGTGTAGCGCATTGTGTCCGTCATGCGTTCCGGAAGCGAGTCCCCGCCGGTGGTCTCCACGCCGTCGATGCGATGAAAAGGGAAGTGATTCGAGCGGGTCATTGCCGCCACAAAGAACGGCTTGCTGCGGTCGAGGTCGGTCCGAAACCAGTCGCCCAGGTGCGCGAACATGGCGGCGTCCGTCTCCCGGGAACGATGATAGTCAGCGGTGTCGTACCAGCGATTGAGCCAAAATCGCTGATGATCCCAAGATGGATCGGCCGCAGTGAAGAAGTGGCGCTGATAGCCCAGCTTTCCTAGGGCTTGCGGTAAACTCCAGAGATGAGTTTGGGTGAAGTGCGTCGCGACGGCGCGGCCGGGATGGGGGAGCAGGCCTGTATGGATCGCCATGAACGCCGCGATGGTTGGCAGGCCGTTGGCAGTCGCCCGCCGAAAGGAAAGCCCCTCCTTCGCGAGTTTGTCGAGCACAGGTGTCGCGCTCGGTCCCTTCGTTGGCGGGTGCAGGTGTCCCGTGTGGAGGGCGCGATGGGTCTCCAGGATGAGCAACAGCACGTTGGGCGGACGCAAATCCACGCCATTGCAGTCTTGGTCAATCCCGTCGCTCGGAGTCTCAGTCGCTCCTGGATGAACACCAGGCTGAGTATCATCACAGTCTTCCGCTAAGGTGTATCCGTCACCGTCACGGTCTTTATCGCACCCAAGTGGGGTATTTCCAGCGAGCGCGGCGTCGCCAGCTTTCGACGCTGCGCATCGACCATGAGCGGACAGGTGTAGTAGCGGATACGTCGCCGAAGAGAACGCTTCCTGGTCCTTGCCTGCTGCGCTGCCAGCTGGCTGCAGCGCCAAATGGCGTGCTTGGTGGGCCTTGGCGGCGGCACCGAGGGTCGCGGCAGAGATGGGAGGCTCAGAGGCGGACGTCAGCTCGTGGTGGATGAGGGTGAGCGGCGTTTGCAGGCGCCAAGCACGAAAAGACCCGCCCCAGATGTGGTTGACGAAGAGGTAGCTCAACAGCGCCATCACACACCATGACGCCACCAGCCACCGACTTTTGTCGGGCTTTGGCATCCGGTCAGGACGGCTCCACCACAACATGCTCGCACCACCGCCAACGCACAGCAGCACCCCCAGAAACGGCCCGCCCGCGTCTTCAGCCAACATCGTGGGTGCCTGGGCAATCGCGGCGCCGTTGATGTAGGTGGCCAGCAGGTCAAACCGAGCGTGCGTGCCCATAAAACGCATGAACTCTTGGTCCACCACCGCGAACACGGTGAACATCGCAAGCAACCCGCGCCCCAGCCCCATCGCCAGCGCGTTGGTCTTGGGCTGAAAGCGGCCCACTGCGACCAGCGTCAAGATCGGCAGCAGCACGGCGGACGTCTGCAGACAGTCGAACGCGATGGCGTGGAAGATGTACCAGTCGAAACGGTCGACCATCGCCCCGCCGAAGGGGTCCGGCCGCGCCAACCACAGAACTCGCAACACGCCGGCGATGCCGAGCTGAAGCCACGCGATTCTTGCTAGGGGGTTGAGGTGTTGAAGGACGCTCGGCATGGATACCTGAAGGAGATACAATCAGCTGAGCATCAGCGCCCGCGTTGGGTGAGTCTGTGCGCAACGAACAGCGCCAGCAAGGGGGCGCGTCGACCTGACCAATTCCTTGTTGGGTGCCGGCCGGTTTCGTGTTGCGCTGACCCACATACGGATGCGAACCTCCGGGCGCTGGCTCCAGTTTTGAATAGCGAGGAGGGGCGCTGCGTCATGTTCGCGCCGCCCAGCCGCGGATTTGCTCAAGACTACGCCATTTTCTCAGACCCACGAGTACCTCAATGAGACACATCACTCGCAACTGGACTTGGTCACTGGCTCCCATCCTCGTCGCGCTCTTCGTATTGACGCCGCTGGTGGCGAGCGCTGGTATCCCAGACAAACCACTCAACTGGTCCAAGCGCGGATTTGCCAAACACAGCGAGGCTGTCGAGCACTTCACGCTGCGCGGTGCAGACTCCCGTGGTCGTTGGACGTTTATTCGGTTCAGCGTGGCCAACGCTGGCTACCGTAAGGGCAAGCTGGAGATCACCTTGCTGCAACGCATGAATGGCGGGAAAGGCGTCTACGGTAAGGCGAAGTTCAAACGTGGCAAGTATACGATTTTCAAAGACAGGTTTGGTCTTGTGGCCGGTGGCAATCGCCTCGAGATCAAGGACGGCAAGGTTCATATGACCTTCGCTCTCGGTGCGCTAACGGGCACGGCTGTGCTGACCCCCCATGGTCCTCGGCTCAAGCTACGTGATCGTGGGCCAAGCGGCTGGATTCGCCGGGATTTGCTGACGCCGTGGGGCTCGCTTGTCGTCAATGCGCACAAGAAAGGCGTTGGTCCTGTCAACGTCACAACCACGGTGTTCGCCGTGCACGAGGCTTCCACTATCAAGGCGCATCGCACCTACGATAAGTCTGTGCAGATTCATTCTGTTCGGGGTCGGCGAGCGCATGTGGTGGACTATATCGTGGCGCCAAAGGAGCGTCGGCATCGCCCACTGGGCTTTGTGATTTTACGCGGCAAGGGCACGCGATTCGTCGGCCGCATAACCCAGGAAAAGCGCAGTGCCGAGCGTCGGGATAAGGGCAATGACTATCGCGTGCCGTGGCAAATCGATGTGACGGCGGAGCGTGGCAAGCGCCGTGCGGCCGTGAACGTGCAGGTTCGCCGGCAACTCAAGCGAAAGGATGACCTCGCCAAGCTGGGGTTCTTTGCGCGGAAGGCGGTGAGTTTTCTGATTCATCCGTTTACGTACACCTTGGATGCGCAGTGGCGTGCCACGGTGTCGGCGGTTGGTGTCGCACCTGCGGCTGCGGCGGCTCAGGTTGCTGTCCCAGTTCCGCTGACCGGTCATGGTGAAGTTCGTTATGCGCAGGCCCGAGAGTAGTTCGTCACGAGGTGCCAGGCGATTAGTTGAACGCTCTTGAGTGATACATTGGCCTGATTTTTTGGGGTATAGAGCGGCCTTTACGCCGGCGGCGCGTCGTCGTCTGTCCATGAGGGCCGCGCCCAATGTCCTGAAAACCAACCTCGACAAACACGCACGCCTCGGCCGCGTCCTGTCTCACAAGCGTGGGGTCTGGCCGACCAACGACACCTAGCTCAATTCATCCCACCGAGGGGACCGCTAGCGTCGCCGAAAAAGGCGTATCAAGAACTCACCACATCGCGGCTACCTCGTCGCCCATTGGCGTCACGAAACCACCCATGGGCCGAAACGTGCCCTCAGGAAACTCCACGTCCCATTCCCCGTCGCGAAACCGCGCTGAAGCCTCCGCGTAGGCGTCCGCAATCGCACGCAGCCCCGCCTTCAGCCGCTCGCGTACGACCGGACACACCGCGTGCACTTTCGGAGCAGGACGTCGCCTCTTTGTTATCTCTCTCGAAGGTCCACCTGCACTCAGGGCTTTCTGAAGCCCCATCACGCTGGCGCCGCTCTCCTGCCGACGCCTAGCTGCAGTTTCGTCAATCTCTGTAGCGAGCTCACGCACCTTCTGCCGCCAGCACTCGACGCTGCTTTTCGACCAACACGGCATCACCGTCATTCGCAGCTCGTACACTGTGTCGAACTCACCCGCCAGAGGCGTATAGTTTTTTCGACGACTGGCATTGTACCTCGCCGTAAAATCCGTCCAAACGCCGAAAATCGACTCACCGCGCAGCAGCCAGGGCAAAGAGCTCACGCCAGGCCAATCACCAACTTTGGCGACGAGGTCTTCCTTCACCCCATGCGCCATGACGTAGCGCAGCCGCGAGACCTGGGTCTCTTCGTCAGGAGCGATACCAATCGCCCGAAAACGCCGGTGCCACATCGTGCCGCGCCGGCCGTGCAGATGATTGAGCTTCTTTGAGAGATTACCATTCACGAGGCGCATGAACTTACTCTTCTGTCGCGTATTTCGAACCGTAATGATGAGATGATAATGATTGGACATGAACTGAAAGGCATGGATGCGCACGCCAGTCATTTCCTGTGCCCGCGCGATGACACCGACAATGATGAGGGCCATCTGCTCTCCTGGCTTCATCAGGAACTCGCCATTGATGGTTCGCGTCGTGATTTCATAGCAGTACAGTAGAAATGGGCAGCGTAGCGATCGCATGTGGGACTCCATCCGAGGGCGGGTTTGTTCGATTGCCCTCGCATCTACGACGCTGGCCGAGTCGAAAATCGTCGGTTGAGACCGAAAGAAAGTTGAAAAAACTTCTCCTGGGCCACAATTGCCGGCCATCTGCGAAACGTCTGGCACCGCGCAGATCGGCGCAGATCGCACCGCGCAGGTCAGCGAAACGTCTGGCACCGCGCCGACTTTGAGGCGGGGGGGGAAACCAAGATCATTGATCCTAAGGACCTCAACCGGCACCCTAAGGCCCCGTCGGGCGAATCATCCCGACCCGACAGGGGGATTCAGTTGAACAAGCCACTCCTCAGCCTCGCGCTCGGCGCGGTCATTGGTTTCGTCGCTGCCTGCGACGAGCCGCGTGACTTCCGTGACTGCAGCGGCGTGGATATCACGCTGGCTCAGACCCTCCCGACTCACCTGTCGCAGACCGGCCTCTATGAAGACATCGCTGCGGGGCTTGTCTCCAAGCAGGCAGTCGAGTTTACGCCGCAGTTTCCACTGTGGACCGACGCCGCAAAGAAGCGCCGCTGGCTCTTGCTTCCGGCCAACGCGAAGGTCGACACTCAGAATCCAGCGGACTGGCAATTTCCGGTGGGCACCAAGCTCTTCAAGGAGTTCGTGCGGGACGGCGTTCGCGTTGAGACGCGCTTGACCCTGCGCACAGAGAGCGGGTGGACGGGTGTTGCCTACGTGTGGGATGAGGACGGTTCAGACGCCGAGGCACAGATGGCGGCGAAGAACAACGTCCTCGGGACCGCTCACGACGTGCCGAGCGCCAAGCAGTGCCTAGCCTGTCACGGTGGACGCCGCAATTTCACCCTGGGGTTCAGCGCGACCCAGTTGCCCCTCGACAAGCGCGTCAAGCTCTTTAGCGACGGACTCTTGAGCCACGAGCCCAAACTCGAGATCAAGCTCGACCCTGTAGTGAAGGAGGGGCTGGGCTTCCTGCACGCCAACTGCGCTCACTGTCACCATGCTGGGCGGAATGCGCAGCCGCAGTCCACGACTTGCTTTGACCCAGCCCTGCCCGCCGACGAGGACTTTGACTTCACGCTGCCCGCCAACCTGAGCGACGCTCTCCAGTCGCCCGCGTTCAAGACCGGCCGTGGCGTACTCGGCACGCCCGGAGACAGCACAGTGATCAACCGTATGAAGGTGCGGAATCAAGATCTCGGTCGACCCTCGATGCCCCCGCTTGGCACCGAGGTGGTCGACGGCGAGGGGGTTGCGAAGGTGGAGGCGTTGCTCAAGAGCCTTGCCAATGGCGTCAAGTAGCTAGCCGGCCGCTACCTTACAGGCAACCTGGCGGCAGCTCTCCGCGCCAAACATCCACTCCAGCACTGCGGAGCGCACTGACTGTGTCTTCCAACTGTCGTTGACGCCATGCGCTATCTCGCGCCAGCGCCAGCCGGTCGGCGACTGGGCCACCTTCAAAGGCCTGCTTGGCACCGTACACGCCCGCCAGCGAATCGACCGACGCTGAGGCGACGACGCTCGCCAGCGCTGAGGCCAGGGCCTGTGGATCTCCCGGCAACACCGGCTGCACCACTGCGAACGTGCGCAGCCCTTTGTCGCGCAGGGCGGCCAGCGTTTCGAGCCTGGCTGCGACAGGAGAGGCCGCCGGTTCCAGCGCATCCACCAGGGACTGGTCTAGGGTCGGCACACTCATCCCAACCCAGACGTTGCGCAATCGTCCGAGCAGTGCGGCATCGTCCAGCACTGTCGTACTCCGAGTCAGCACCACAACCGGCGCTGGCCAGTCCTGTGCCGCGAGCACTTCCAAGCACCTCCGCGTGATCCGCCGAGTTCGCTCCAGCGCCTGATAGGGATCGCTGACAATCGGCGAGAACTTGATAGGTAGTCGTGATGCCGCGAGCAGCTCGTCTGCCAGCACATCTGGCGCATCTTCGCGAACGTCCACCCAACTTCCCCATTGTGCACCCGGCAGCCCAACAAGCTGACGCCACGACTGGGCACGACCTTGCGCGTAGCAAAATCGACAGCCAATCGTGCATCCGACATAGGGGTCGAGCCCCCAAAATGGCGCGTCCGCTGGTCCCATCAACGTTAGTACGGGACCACCAAGCACGTTTCGCACACGTTTGTGGCCTTGATTTCGCCGGAGTTCGGCGATCACCGCTGACTCGTGCTGAGTTATTTGGCGCGCGACCGCTTCGCACAACGCACGCCCCAAGGTCGAGTCCGCGTGGCCCAGGCTCCGGTACGACAGACCGAGGCTTTCCGTTCGGGCGACGGCACGCTGGGCCGTGTCCTGATCCAATGTGCCCAAAGGAAAGACATCGATTCGCACATCGCCTTTCGGACCGGCCAACCAAATCGCGAGCCCCCCAGCTGTGCTGACGCTGCGGAGCTCGTGGCGCGGAAGGCCGGGCGCATGGATCGGCGCTCCGACGCGCCAATCACCCAGAAGATTACGTAGCGTCGTGACGGGTTGGCTAGGCATGACAACGCTCGGGTGTTTCGGTCGTGTGCGGGCTACTCAGACACCGCGTGCCCACACGATACGCGAATCACACTGCGCATCCACGCGCCATGCATGAAGTGCCACACATTTCAAACAATCGGCGCACAGAGGCATTTAACCCTGTAACGTTGCAGGGGTCGGCAGCCACACTAGGTCGTATTTTACGCCTACGGTCCTAGCTTGACTGGTACGGAAACGGTCGTGCGGTCCACCTGTGGCATGGCACGTGGGCGACGGAGGAGAGCGTCATGGCGAAGAAGCTCCGCATGTTGGACGTGCAAGGTTGCAGGCAACTGCCGCTCGCTCTGATTGGTACGGTGATCTGTACCGCATTGCTCGCTGGCACCAACGTGCTCGCTCAGCCTCACGGTCAGCAGCCCCACGGTCAGCAGCCCAGCGGCATGGCGGCTGCTCCTGTGGTGATGCCGCAGTCGCCGACGCCAACTGCGGCAGATGCGGCGCTCGTGGTGAGGACCATCAAACTGCTGGGCGCCGCTGGTGGTCGGGAGCGGGCGGCGCAGGCCGGCCCCTTGGCTGAGCTCTCTGACGTACGGGCGGCCAAGATATTGACCTACGTCGCGCTGAATGACCGCAACGTGTCCGCTGCGGTCGCGGCCGTGAAGGGGCTCGGGCGCATGGGGCTGGTGGCGCGAATTGAAACGCTCGACCTTCTTCATCGCATCGCGGTGACGCCGATCGTGCGAGGTGTGGTGGCCCGTACTGCGCTCGATCAAATCGGACGACATCGAAGCCGCAAAGCCTTTGATCTGCTGATGAGGGTGGTCAATCACCGAGAGCTGGCAACGGATCTGCGCCAGGCCGCGTCGACGACCGCTCGCCTGTACTTTCCGAAGCGCAAAGACGAACTACCCCGACTAGCTGGTAGCGCGTTCGTCGCCACTGTGGGTGGGGCGTTGTTTGGCGGGTACACGCTGGGGAGCATCGGGCGGTTTTCACCGACCGGTGACGAAGCCGAGCCTATCGGCTGGGTCGCTGGTCTTGCGCTGGGCGGCGCCTCTGGCTTGCTGATCGGTCGTGAACTGCCGCCGGAGAGGCAGGCCTATCACTTCAGCGCGCTATTTTGGGGCTCGGTGGTGGGCTACCTGGGGGGCGCGTCTGTGCTCGCCACCCCCTCAGAGTTCCAGTCCACCAAGGACTACGACCGAAACCTCAGGGCATTTTCCGTCCTCGGAGAGGGGCTGGGTTGGCTTGCGGCGTGGTCTGTGGTCGACCGACTCGACATGTCCATGGGCGATGTGATGACAGCCAACTTGGGCGGCTCTGTCGGCTTGTTACTGGCGTTCGGAGCGCTGCAGTTTCCAAGTCCTATCGCTGACAACCGCCCAGGCAGCGCGGTGCTGACGCTAGGCACATTGGCTGGCGTTGGGCTCGCGGGGTGGGGTGCAAAATCGCTGACGTTTTCCCCCGGCGGCGTGTCGTTACTGGCCCTTGGTGCAGCTGAGGGGGCTTGGTACGGCGGTTTCTTCTCGAACTGGGCCAATTCGGGCAACTCGGCTCGCAGCCGACGCACAACAGGCGGCATGCTCATGGGCGCTGGCCTAGGCATCTTGGGCGGCGGCCTGATGTCGCAGACCATGAATCTGACGCCGGGCGACGTCGGCCAGATGCTCGTGTTGTCGACCTACGGCAAGATGCTCGGGGCAGGGCTGGTGATGCTGGCTGGGCGGCCATCGCGGATCGCTGGTGTCAGCAGTGGGTCGGACTTCGAGGATCGCATCAACATCGCGCACCTCGTCGGCGGCTCGCTGGGCATGTTGGCGGGCGCCAGCATCAGTCGGGAGCTCTCCTATCAGGGCGGCGACTTCGCGCTCGTCGCGATGTCGACCACGTACGGTATTTGGCATGGCGCAGCGGTGGCCTTTTGGCTCGATAAGCATCAGATATTCGACGATGACCAGGCCCTCGGCCTCACGCTCGTTACCCCAGCAGCGCTCGGCGTAGGCAGTTTGCTGCTGGCCCAGGAGCTGTCCCTGTCGACCCTCGGCGCGACCATGAGCGGCGTGGGTGGCGTTTGGGGGGCGTGGCTGGTCGGCTGGTCCGCCGAGCTCGCTGACTGGCATGCCGCCGACACATTGATGGCGGCCGCGATTGGCGGCGACATCGGCGTGGCCATCAGCGCTGCGCTGATCTCGCCGCTGGTGAATATCGACCCACGGGTGGTGGGTGGCGCAAGCGTGGGTGGTGTCGGCGGCGCGGCAGTGGCGACCATGCTCGCGATGATGGTGTCGTCCGATTCGGACACTTGGATCAAGGCCAACCTGGTCGGAACGACAGTCGGGCTTCTTGCCGGCGGGTTGGTAACGGCGCGGGTCGTATCAGGCCGTCGGCCAGCCGCTAGGGCCGGGACACAAGGGCTGGGGCTCGGCGACGGATGGACGCGCTGGATCAAAGGGTTCGCGGCGACCCCGTTGATGGGGCCAGCGGGTATCGATGGCGCGATGCTGCAGCTGGACCTCAACGTCTGGGGCAAGTAGCGAATCGGCGTCCGCACGCCGTCGACACGCGTTCTGCCCCGCGGTTCCTGCAAGTCGGGCTAGCTGCCTCGAACAGGCCGCAGCGGGCTCGAATTGGCGTCGTTTTTTGCGACAATATGCCCGCAAAGGGCCCTGGGCGCCCGCTGCGGCGGTTTGCCGGGCGGGCAGGCATATCAGTGGGGAGGGCACCTCTGGCGGCCTCTGTAGGGCATTTGGATCACGGGGGGACAGGTCGGCGTGCGGAAAAGTCGTTGATTTTTTGGAGACACGCCCCCAGGGTAGCGGCATTCCAGAGACGACCAGCCACAATCAGCGCCGTCCCGCAGCACCCCATGGAGCACCATGCATCACATGTGTCGCCGACTTTTCGTTTTCATCGTCTTTGCACTGACAGTCGCTGGACTCTGCAACCCCAATGCGATGGCCATCGGTCCGGCAGCGACCAACCAGGCTTCGGCTGTGGCGTTCAATGCTGCAAAGTCGCTCAAGTCTGTGACAGCCGCGCCAGTACGCTCGATCGCCGCTGTGCGCTCCAAGACGTTCAAAGGCGCGTTCGACCTCACACTCTCGCCGGCACCCAAGGCAGGCGCCAAATTCAAATGGCACATTGAGTCACAGACCAAGGGGCTGCTCATCCTCTCTCCCAACGGAACCACCTCGGTCCCGACCTTCACAGCATCGGTTCAGGGCACGGGGCAGGCAGTGGTGCAGGTGCTCTTCACCATGCCGGGGGAACGCGTGATCGCTTACACAGCGCGGATCAGTCTTGGTGGGCCCAAACCAGTGGCTGCAGCCCAAGCAGCCGGCTTCTGGTACCTGTCGTCGGTCGGCGAAGACGTCGTCGTCGACATGCGCGCCGCCCGTGCGCAAGGCGCGGTGGCGGCGGCTATCACGTGGGGAGACGGATCGCAGCAATCGACCAAGGCCCCGCAGGCGAGCCATCGGTTTACAAAGGTCGGAGACTACCGCGTCACTATCGACATCTCGAACGGCAAGATCCACGCGGTAACGTTCATGGACGTACGCATCGTCGCAGCAATGCCGCCTAGCAACCCATGCACGGCCGTCGGCAGTCCAGCGTCGCCAGCCTTCAACTGCGCGACTGGTGCCGACTACGCGGTGTGCATGGTGTTCTTGCGGGCCGCTTCAGGTGACTACGCATGCTTTGACGCAGCGAATCCGTTCAACGACGCGACAAAGTTCGCGGCAGGCGCGCCACCTTCGCTCCAGCAGTGCGCGCCGAGCGCTGATCTGCCGGCCGGCGGGTTTCGGTGCTTCACGGAACGCGCAGGCGAGACATGTCGGCGGATTGCCAATGGTCACCGGCACATTGCGGGAGCGAGTGTGCGTCATTGTCAGACTGAGGGGCAGCCAGCGACCCTATCGGTGCGGCAGACCTACGACATCACGGCGACGCTCAACCCGACCGCCTATTGGGGCGCTGACTTCACCGACGTCGATGGCATCCTCGATGTGCTGTTCAATAACCCAGGGGCGCCGCCCAGGAGCGGCAACTGCAATCAAAACGTGGCGAATTGGCTAGGCAGATCCTGCGTGCGACGGTGCCGCGAGTCGTACTACACCTACGCCATGTCGCCGAGCGGGCCGATGATCCCGGTGATCTGGCAGGCCAAGTGTTCAGACACACTGCACATTAGGTCGATGAGTGGTGTCGGTGACGACCGCGAGCGCGCGGCTGCGGCATGTCAGGCGCTCCTCGCGACATCTCCACCTGGGACGACCGTCGGCTATGACACGCACACCTACATGGAGGCCGTCGGTGTATTCGTCTGGAACGATCCGCGCACCACAGGGGTGGTTGGCAACGGCACCTATGAGGACGCCGCCGCATTGGCCAAAACGCCGCTAGAGATCATCGCCTTCCCCACCCATGTGACCTGTCGTAACTAGGCTCATCGACGTGCAGCTGGGCTGCCGCTGCGGAAACACCATTACCTGACTCCCTGACTCCCTGACTCCCTGCCGACGCCTGCCGGCGCACGCTCACCCCTCGTACCTGCGGGAGCGCCCGCCCCTTTCATGGCGTGCCGATTCGTGCAAGATGTGGGGCATGAAGATGACCCCGCGCACGCTACTACATTGGTTGTCACGACAACTGGCGACTGTGACGTGCACGACATGGGCTAGTTCACGATCCAGGCTCGTCCGCCTCATTGTCGCCATCACGTCGGTGGCGTTGGCCGGCCTCCTCTCGACGAACTCAGCCCTAGCCAATTCAGCCCCAGCCAACCCAGCCTACGGCAACCCCATGCGCGTCGATGGCCATGGGCTTCCCACAGAGGTGTCTGCGGTCCTGGTCACGCCACGGCGCGGCAGTAGTCGCAGGTTCCTCGCCAGCCGAAGTGTCGGCAGCACTCCAAGGCGGGCGCTACGCGAGCGGCAGGTCGAGAGCAGCTTTGACGCCCTGCGCGAGCAGCCTGGTGTGATGGTCCAACAGACCAATCGCGGCGCTGGCATCCCGATCTATCGGGGCATTGTGGGCCCGGGCAACCTAGTGATGGTGGACGGGCTGCGCTTCAACCAAGCCACATGGCGCACCGGCCCGAGCCAGTACCTGACGCTCCTCGACCCGTCTTCCTTCTCGAAGTTCGAGGCCATGAGTGGCCCTGCGTCGGTCCGCTACGGCGGCGGTGCCCTTGGCGGGGTCACGTCTGCGCAACCTTGGTCTTTCCGCAGCCGCCCCGGATTTGGCGCACGTGGGGGGCTGCGTTTGGTGACCCAGGATGCTGGCACTTCGGGCTGGCTCCATGTGGACGGCAGGCGGGGTAACCTCGCTGTCTCCGCTGGCGGGGCGCTGCGCAATCACGGGATCTTGCGTTCAGGCGGCGGAGCAGAAGTGCCGCTCAGTGATTGGCAGCAGCAGGCCGGCCACCTGCAGGCGCGCTGGGACATCTCGAAGCGAACAACGCTGGACCTGTTGATGCTTGGTTCAGCAGCGGACCACGCTGGTCGGGTCGATCGTCTCGCTCAGGGGCGGCTGCGGTTGTATGACAACACCGACGGCTTCGGTGCCATTACGCTCAGGCATCAGGGCACGGGGCGTCTCAAACAGCTGCGCGCGTCGCTTGCCATGCACGTGACCAACGAGGATGTGGCGCGGTTTGACTGCATTGGATCTGCCGACCTGGCGCGTTGCGTCCGCCAGGCTGACGCAGCCTACGGCGGCCGCGCTAACGGCGCCGTCGTCGCTGATGCACAAGACCAACTCAAGCGGGACCGCCGCTATCACGATGAGGTGCAAACCTTGGGTGGCATGGCGTCCATGGCGGTCTGGCTATTGCCACAGCGTCTCGCGCTGACACTCGGTGCTGAGGCGTGGTTCGACGCAGTGGTGCAGTCGCGTCTCACGGACGCTCGCAGCAGCGACAACTGGGAGTCGAAGCAGGCCGCCCGGGGAAATTTCAGCGATGACTCATCCTGGTTGGAGGCTGGAACGTGGGCGTGGCTCGACGCGCCCCTCTGGCAAAGCGGTACGCTGAAGTTGGTGGCTGGCGGCGGCGCGCGACTGGCCCACTTTCGCGGTGATGCGGCCAGTGTTCCTGGAATTGGCGTCGTGTCCTACCGACACACAGGTCTGGTGGGCGCCGCTGACCTCAAGCTCGTCAGCAAGCGCAATTGGATGGCCTACCTGGACGTGAGTCAGGGCTTTCGCGCGCCCAACGTGCAGGAGACGACCGTGTTGGGCGACACCGGCTCCAAGTTCGAGGTTCCCAACGCCGATTTGGCGCCGGAGCGCAGCCTGGCAGTCGAGCTCGGCGCGCGCATGCGGTCGCGCACGATTGAGTTGCACGTCGCCGCCTTCGCCAACCGCGTCTCGGGCTTCATCGGCGAGCAGACGCTGACAGAGGAACAAGTCGACGCTCTGAACCTGAGCGACGAAGATGTCGCAAATCAGCCTGTGGTGCAGCGGGTCAATCGCGACGAAGGTCTTTTTGTTGGCGCCCAGGGCCAGCTGACCGTGCGCTTGCCTCATGGCCTATCGCCGTGGCTCAAGATGGGCTGGACGCAAGGCAGCATCTCTCGCGACGACGGCACGACCATCCCCGCGAGACGTGTGCCGCCCCTCATGGGCAGCGCTGGTCTGCGCTGGCGCAAGGCGAAGCAAGGTCTATGGCTTGAGGCGTTCAGTCGCTTCGCCGCTGTCCAGGATCGCCTCCATCCCAGTGACGAGAGAGACCTCCGTATCTGCGCCGATCCCGCGAACCCGGCAAAGACCTACGCCGCCGGTACATGCCCAGGCACGCCAGGCTGGGCCACGCTGAACGTCCGCGGCGGCTGGCGATGGCGCCGCAACCTCTCGCTGGATGTGCTGTTGGCCAACGCACTTGATACCCAGTACCGACCGCATGGATCGGGCTTCGACGCACCAGGCGTAGGCCTCTCCATCTCGCTGACAGGGCGCTACTGAGCGCGTTGTCGATCAGCAAGCCCCCCCTCTTCACGCCATTCGACCTCCCCAAAAGCACAAGCGGCGCGCACAAGCATGTACGCGCCGCCGGTGACCTAGTCGGTCGAAACCTTACTTACTGCAAGGCGTCGAAGAGCTCGGCAAGAACACGCAACCCTTGTCTTTGTCGCAGCTGTCGTCGGTGCAATCTTTGCCGTCGGTGCACTTCTTAGCCTTGCTGCCTTTCTCGCAGTTGCCGCTCTTGTCGCAGACATCGCCTTCAGTGCAGAGATCGCCGTCTTCGCACTTGGCGCCCTCCGTGACCGAGTTGATGCAAGCACCTGTCTTGGTCTGGCAGAGGTCCTGCGTGCAGTCGTTGCTGTCCATGCAGCCGCCCTGCGCAGTGGCGACCTTGGCTTTGTCCTTGCCGCCGATGCACTTGGTCTTGTCGCAGACATCGCCAATCGTGCAGGGCTTTCCGTCGTCGCAGGCCTGCTTGTCGAGGGCCTCGTGCTTGCAACCGGCCTTCGGGTCGCAGGTATCTTTGGTGCAAGAGTTGTCGTCGTCGCAGCTGACCTTGTCACCCGTGCACGCGCCGTTCCAGCACTTGTCCTTGTTGGTGCACATGTTGTTGTCGTCGCACGTGCCCTCGGCCGGCGCGTAGGTGCAGCCCGCTGCCGGGTGGCAAGTGCCTTTCTGGCACTCGGGTGCATCTTTGCAGGTGTCTTCGTCGAGTTGACCGTCGCAGTTGTTGTCCAAGCCATCGCAGACCTCGGCGGTGGGCTTCGTTGCGGTGCAAGCGGTCAGGCCGCTGTCCGTGCAGTAGCGCATGCCGGGGCAGGTGACCTTGTCGCCTTTGTCGAGTGTCTCAGATGCGATGCAGGAGGTCGCCAAGGACTTCGCCGCTGCGTACGCTGTACAAGGGCACGAGCCGTAGGTGCCTGTGTCGCCTGCCGCTTTCTTGCGCACGCAGTGTTTGGCCTTCTTCGTCGAGTCTTCAACGGTGTTGACATCGCCGCAGGTGTAACCTTCCGTGCAGTCCGAGTCGGCGTTGCACGTCGGCGCGCAGAACGATCCCTCATCACCGTAGGATACGCACTTGGCAGCTACGTCATCCGATCCGTTGCACTGCAAGGACGAGTTGCACGGATTGCAGATCGACACGGTCGGCTTCGGCGGTAGAAAGGCGCCGGCATCCTGGTACTGGATATCAGCGAGCTGCTGGCCCTTGCCCTTTCCGTCGTCATCATCGGTGGTTCCGCAGGCGGCGATGAGAGAAGCGGAGAGAATCAGCGCGGTAGAAGTGCGGAGAATGCGTGCGTGCAGCATGGGCCGTTCCATTTGTGGCAAGTCCAGTGGGCGCGGGGTGCGGCCAGATTGGACCCTTGGGTTCGCACGCGTCTATACACGAGGCCAATCACAGGCGCAAACGCCCGCGTTCATGCGACTTGTTGGTACATACTCCCCGAGCAGCGACGCTCATCAATCGCTGACAGCTGAGGTTAGATGAGACGTCACTCGCCAAGCGCAGACCTCCATGGGCGTCCCGAGGAGGCTGGTCCCAAGAAGAATCCGCTGCAGATGCTACGAAATGGCCTGCAGGTGCTCGGTAATCTACCGATGGATCGCTTGCTGGCCCTGTCGCGCTCGCAGTGGAAGATCTTGACGGTCGGCACGCTATTTCTGCTGATTAGCTCGGCTGCAGGGCTGGCCTATCCGCAAGCGGTGAAGTGGATTTTCGACGGCGCGTTCACCAGCAAGGACCAAGCCACAGTCGACAACGCGGCGCTGGCGATGCTGGTGATCTTTTTGTTGCAGGGAATCGCCACGGCCTTGCGTTCGTACCTCTTCACTGTCGCTGGGGAGCGGATCGTCGCGAACCTACGTCGCTCGCTCTACGATCATCTCATCGCTCAAGAAATCGCCTTCTTTGATGAGACGCGCACGGGCGAGCTCGTCAGCCGGCTCGCATCGGACACTCAGGTGCTGCAGAACACCGTGAGCGTCAACGTATCCATGGCGCTTCGTAGCTTGGCGACGCTGATGGGCGGTATCGGCTTGCTGCTCTACACATCGCCCAAGCTGACGGCGTTCATGCTGCTCATCGTGCCTCCGGTCGCCCTGGCGGCCGTCTACAACGGACGTCGAATTCGCCGTTATGCAAAGCAGACTCAGGAGGCGCTCGCGCGGGCAAGTGAGGTCGCTGAAGAGACCCTCTCGGGAATTCGTACCGTCCGTCGCTTTGCCGCTGAGCCGGCCGAAAGCGAACGCTATGGTGCCGCTGTCGAGGAGTCCTTCCGCGTCTCCGCCAAGCGGGCCAAGTTTGGCGCCGTCTTCTTCGGCATCACGTCGTTCTCTGGCTACGCTGCTGTCGCGCTGGTCGTTTGGTACGGCGGTCGCATGGTCATCGGCGGCGGCATGAGCGTCGGGGAATTGACGAGCTTCGTGCTCTACACGCTCACGGTCGCCATCTCCCTGGGAGCCCTCGGCGGCCTGTGGGCTGACTTTATGCGTGCCGCGGGGGCTGCTGAGCGGGTCTTCTCGCTCCTCGACCGATCGCCAACCATCGCAGACGGGCAGGGTGGCTCGCTGTCGGAGGTCTCCGGTGCGTTGCGCTTTTCCGGCGTGGACTTCACCTACCCCTCCCGTCCAGACATTCAGATCCTCCACAATATCGACCTGCAACTTGCGCCCGGCGAGGTCGTGGCGCTGGTCGGTCCATCGGGCGGTGGCAAGTCGACCGTCGGCGCGCTCATCTCGCGGCTCTACGATCCAGATCAAGGCAGCGTCTTCCTCGACGACACCAACCTGCGAGATCTCGACCCGTCGTGGCTTCGTCGGCAGGTTGGCGTGGTCGCGCAGGAGCCGACGCTGTTCTCTGCCAGCGTGCAGGACAACATCCGCTACGGTCGGCCCGACGCGACCGAGGCCGAGGTTATCGCCGCCGCGACCGCGGCCAACGCCCACGGGTTTATCTCTGAGTTCCCGGAGGGCTATGACACCCGGGTTGGGGAGCGGGGCGTGCGCCTGTCAGGCGGTCAGAAACAGCGGGTCGCCATCGCTCGTGCGCTCTTGAAGGACCCCCGGATTCTCATCCTAGACGAGGCGACATCGGCGCTGGACGCGGAGAGTGAGCACCTGGTTAAAGAGGCGCTCGAACGGCTCATGCACGGTCGCACGACCCTGGTCATTGCCCACCGGCTGTCCACAGTTCGGGATGCCAGTCACGTCGGCGTGATCGACAGCGGTCATCTCAAAGAGTGGGGCACGCACGCGGAGCTCATCGCTCAAGGTGGGATCTACAAACGCTTGGTGGAGCGCCAATTCGTCGACGCCTGAGGGAACGACTTCATCAGCTTCAACGGTCGCGCTCGGGGGACGACATTCGCCGCCCAAACGGGCACCATGCGACAAGGCGTCCACAGCGCTCAGGAGCAGCAGGCGTGACAGAGCAGATCGGCCAATACGAGCTACTCGAGAAGTTCGCCGAAGGCGGCATGGCCGAGGTCTATTTTGCGCGTTCGGTTGGCACCCGCGGTTTTCGTCGGGAATGCGCCATCAAACGGCTGTTGCCCGAGCACGCCCGCCGCCCGGAGCTGGTCGAGATGTTTCTCGATGAGGCACGCTTGGCCGCTTCGCTGTTGCACCCCAACATTGTGCAGGTCTTCGATCTTGGTGAGGTGGCAGGCGACTACTTCATGGCGATGGAGCTGGTCGATGGTCCCCACGTGGGGCGCCTTTTTGCACACAGTCTGCGCATCGCAGAGCCGTTGCCGCTCGAATTGTGCGCCTGGATCATCGTCCAGGCTTGTGAGGGGCTGCATCACGCTCACACCCGCGTCGATCCGGTCTCTGGTCGTACCCTGGGTATCGTGCACCGGGATATGAGCCCGCATAACGTGCTGATTTCACGCTGGGGCAACGTCAAGATCACGGATTTCGGTATCGCCAAGATGCGCGAGCGGCGTTCTCGGACCCGTACCGGGGTGCTCAAGGGCAAGCTGGGCTATCTCTCGCCTGAGCAGTGCCTGGGGCGCCCCTTGGACCGGCGCTCCGACATCTTTGCCTTGGGCATCATGCTCTACG
>JAGSHB010000046.1 GCA_023954815.1 Myxococcales bacterium
CCGGTGGTCGCGCACCAACTTGGGCAACATGCGGAAATCACGCTCGGCCACATCGGCGGTTTGCAGCGCCCGGTGACAAGCCTGCAGCTCCGGAATCCGAGCGATACGCGGGTTGGCGTAGCGACCGTGGGGCGTGTTGAAGCGACCCGACAGATTCTCCCGCCACAGCCCGTTGAAGCAGGTGCGATTGAGGAAGAGCATGCGGGCAGCGCGCTCCACATCGTCCATGTCGACGTCCATCGGATGCCGCGACCGAATCTGATAGAAGTAGGCCTTCCGCCCCTCCGCATCGAGCCGAATGTACCGCTTCTCATGGACTTGCAGCGCGGAAATCAGGGCGTCTAGCTCGTTTTGAACCACGCGGTAGGCCGTCACCACGTCACGGTTGACGTCGCAGAGCACACTGCTCTCCAGGGTTCCGCGGCTCTCCAAATGGTAAAACATCGCCCCGCCGCCAACGAAGGGCTCGGCGTAGCGCGTAATCTGTTTGGGCATCAGCGGTTCGAGGGCAGCGATGAGCCGCGCCTTGCCGCCAACCCACTTCACAAAAGGAGCGGCCGGCTTGGTCGGCACATCCGGCGCGCCGACCACACGAAGCGCAGCGCCACGGCGGGCAGTTGAGATCTTACGGGTTGTCTTTCGAGCGATGACCATGCAGGAGCCTCCTCAGCAAGAGGAAGCGTCTGGCCCGATCGAAGCGCCGTGAAGAAAATCGGACTACGGCGATCTCGGCGCCAACTGGCCGCGATCGCAGAGAGATCTACCAAACAGATGCATTGTCGATCGATTTCAAGCAGTTGCGCTGCGATGGGGAACGCAGCGCAGCGGCGGCTGTCATAGTCCGATCCAGCCGTCAATTTTTGACACCATGGCAGCTAACAGCCTGTAACTAATACGTTCATTTTTGCGCAACCGGAAACCACCGAACATCAGACGCGATTACCTGTAAACCAACGTCAGCACGAACCGTGAATTCGCGCGCTGATTTCTGTGCTGAGGGCGTGCACACACTCGAATCTCCTGACAGCCGAAACCATGATCCGGACTTTTGTCACAAAACGGTCATTTTTCTCGAAAACCGGTTAAAAATCATCGGCACAAACGAAAGCTGGCGCTGTTTTTGAGCCATTTTTCACCCCAAAACCTAAGTTTTCTGCACTTTTTGTAATTTTAATGCTTGCCACGTTTGAGCGGATGGGCTATCCAACCGCTCACCACGCAACAGGCGTGCGAAACAAGACACCCGCAGCCCGGACACCATCGGGTTTTCGTGCTGCACACAAAGGCGACGACGACCGTCGCCACGAGGAGTTCCCCATGAGCGTTTTGGTTGGCAAGCAGGCCCCAGATTTCACCGCCGACGCGGTCCTCGCTGACGGCAGCTTCGCCAAGGTCAGCCTCTCGGACTACAAGGGCAAGTACACCGTCCTGTTCTTCTACCCCCTCGACTTCACCTTCGTGTGCCCGACCGAGATCATCGCGTTCGACAAGCGCATCCCGAAGTTCGAAGAGAAGGGCGTGCAGGTCCTCGGCTGCAGCATCGACAGCAAGTTCAGCCACTGGGCTTGGCGTAACACCAAGGTCAAGAACGGCGGCATCGGCGAAGTGAAGTTCCCGCTCGTCGCTGACATCACCAAGCAGATCGCGCGTGACTACGACGTGCTGATCGACGAGTCGGTCGCTCTCCGCGGCGCCTTCCTCATCGACAAAGAGGGTGTTGTGCAGCACCAGGTCATCAACAACCTGCCGCTCGGCCGCAACATCGACGAGATGCTCCGCATGGTCGACGCCCTGCAGTTCACCGAAGAGAACGGCGAAGTCTGCCCCGCAGGCTGGAAGGACGGCAAAGCCGGCATGGACCCGAACAGCGACGGCGTGGCCAGCTACCTGTCGAAGAACGCGCGCCGCCTCTAATTAAGACGGCTCAGTTCGCCGCGCCCCGTGAGTCATCTGGCTCACGGGGCGCGCTTCGTTTTGCGCGCCGTCATTTTACGCGCCCCCTGGATGCACAGAGAGCAACGGTGTTAGTTTGCCGGTCCATCCCTGGAGGCTCCTCATGGAAGTGCCATCGTGGCTCGGTGACATTGAACTGGTGACGTTCGACTGTTTCGGAACTTTGCTCGATTGGCGGCGCGGCTTGGCGAGCGTCGAGATCGAGGAGGATCGTGACTTCGCAGAGTTTGTCGACGCCTGCGCCAAGATTCAGGGCCAAGAGCGGCACGTGCCCTACACAAAGGTGCTCAAGGACACCATCCGCGCGCTCCGGCCGAAATTGCGGCCAGCTGTTATTGGGCTTTTCGCCGATGATCTCGGGCGTGTACCGGCATTTCCAGATTCGGCTGGCGCGGTCGGCTCCCTCAAGGACATGGTGCAGGTCGGTGTGCTGAGTAACTGCGACGCCAACCATCAACTCGACGTGATCTCGAGCCTGCGCGTGGCCTGGGATGTGTGCATCACGAGTCAGGAGATTCGCAACTACAAGCCCAGTGACCGCGCTTGGGACGCCATCGTGCGTATGGGTGTGGCGCGAACAGCAGCGACCCGAGATTCGTGGTTGCACGTGTCCGCATTCGATAAGATGGACCTGATCCCAGCCCGCGGTCGTGGGCTGCGCACCTGTCATCTGTTGCGGCAGGGAGGCGACGAAAAGGCCACCGCTGACTTGGTCATCGAGAGCTTGGACGAGCTTGTCGAGATGATGATGGAGGCCAAGCAAGGGCCGCTGCTCTTTGAAGTGCGCAACGAAGCCGCTGACGAAGCCACCCGCGAGGAGCTACGCGGCTGGTTGGTCGGTGAGATGATGCCGAGCATGCGAGAGGCGGGCGGTATGCGCGACGCGCGGCTGGTCGAGCTGGACGACGGCGCGCTGATCGAGCGCTATACCTTCGGCGGCAAGAGCGACGTGGCGACCTACGAAGAGACCTTCGCCGCGGGTCACCGGGCCATGGTGCGCGAACGCTTCGACAATCGCGTCACCCGCACAACCGCCCAGGCGCGAGTGCGCGGTCACGCGTGAGCTAGCTGACTGTCCGATTGAGGTGCTTTGTGGAGCGCTCCGCTAGGCGCTACCGCCCGCGAGCAGGTCTTCCACGTCGAGGCCGCAACCCCGCCACTCACTGCCGGGCACCCGTCCAGCCAACTCCAACCCATGCAGACCGCCGCCGATCGGAACCATGCGACCCGTGTCAGCGGTGAGCACGAAGGCGCATGTGTCGAGGTTGGCGAGGTCGATGTGCCCGATCAGCCCGACCGTCTCCGCCGATAGCGCACGCAGGTCCCCTGGCGCCAAGGCAAAGCTGCGGAGCCAGGGCGGGCCGACGTAGCACCGTTGCGCAGGCATGTCCCCGACCAGGTGCGCACGGGTCACAGTCTCGTAGCGCTGACTGCCGAGCTCCGTCATCCCCAACTCGCCCACGATGAACGCAGGAGGTACACCGAGCGCGGTCGTCAACCACCCGTGCTGCGCCTCGCGTGACAGCTCAATGGCCCGCCCTTTGGGGCCCCCTGTATCCATGATTCGCGAGCCCGATGGCAGCGAAAACGTCTTATTTTCAGGCCATACGTCGCGAAGCAGCGCCAATCCAATGCTCGTCGACAGCAACAAGACCGGGACGTTGGCGGCAGTGGCTTGCGCGAGTTCAGCGAGCAGCCGATCGATGTCGAGCACCTCTGAACGACCAGCGGGCTGCGTCTGATCGACCCGTTCGTCCGCACTCAGCATCCAGCGCACGGGACCATCGCCCCACGTCTGCCCCACCACATCGACCATATGGCCGAGTGAAGACGCGGGCCGCAGGCGGCGATCGGGCACCAACGAGATGACGCGAAACGGCCCCTCAGCAGGAGCAGCGGTCAGGCGGAGCGGCGCATCGGGCACGACAAAGTGATGAAAGGCCGCTCGCAGGGACAGATTATATAAGGCGCTGTCCGCGAGCTGGACGACGCCGGGCCGCCCATCACTGGTGCCGGATGTTTCAAAACGCACCGCCGGTGCGGCCGCAGCCTGCTGGGTGTACAGGGCGGCGCTCTTGAACGCGCCGACGGGAACCAAGGGCAGGGACGTCACCGCCAGGTCGCCAGCGGTGCGCACGCCCCGCGCTCCGGCGTACAGCGCAAAAGGAGCGATCCGCTCAATCTGCCGGTCAAAAAGCTGTCGCGCCAACCGATCGAACCGCGCCGCGGGCGACTCGAGCTCGCCATGGGCCCACGCGGCCATCCACGCAGCGACGTCCTGTCCGGCTTCGGGTACGGGTGGCGCACCGGTCATGGCGTCGCCTCATGCCACGCCGAGTCGATCGTGCCGATGAGGGTCTGAACCACAAAAGCGCGTTGCTGCGAGGTCATCACGACCGGCGGCGTGAGCTGAATGACATCGCCAGCCCCGCACGGCAGCAACAACACGCCAGCCCGCATGCATTCCACGACGACCCGCCACGCCATCTCGGCCGCGGCATCAACTGGTCCAGCCGGGGCCCGCAATTGCACGCCCATCATCAATCCTCGACCGCGGATGGCGACGACCGCCGGATGGTCGGCGAGTCCAGCGCGCAAGGCCGTCAGCCATGCACCACCGTCTCGCGTCGCCACGGCCGTGAGCCGCTCGCCGCGAATGACCTGCAACACTTCGGTTGCCGCCGCACACGCAACTGGGTGCCCCAAAAACGTCGATGTGTGCAGCGCCTCGCCCTGGGCTGGCCCCCAGGCGGCCATCACCTCCGGCCGACCGAGACAGGCCGATACAGGCCAACCACCGCCCAGGGCCTTACCGACGCACAATAGGTCAGGGACGACGCCTTCTTCGGCGGACGCGAACATGGCGCCCGTGCGCCCGCAACCCGTGAAGATCTCATCGCAGCACAACAGCGCACCGTATGCTTCACAGAGCGCGTGCAGTCCGCGCAGAAAGCCGTCTGGAGGCAGCCGCGTGCCGCCCCGCCCCTGAATCGGCTCGACCATGACCACACCGATCTCGCTGTCTGTGTCGGCGAGGCGCTGCTCAACCACGCTGAGGCTGTGCTCCAAGGCGGCGTGTTCGGCCGCGGAGTCCGTCGGCTGCTGTTCCGGGAAGGGAGCAAAATAGGTCGGTCCAGGAATCCAGCGCGAAAATGGCGCTCGAAAGTCGGACCGCCAAGTGCCGCCCAACGCACCGAGAGACAATCCGTGGTAGCCGCCCTCAAACGCGATGATTCCGGGTTTTTTTGTCTTGAGCAGCGCGGTTTTGAGCGCGACTTCGACCGCCTCGGACCCTCCCGTGCACAGCACCGCATGTCCCAGATCGCCGGGAGCTGCGGCAGCGAGCGCCTCCAGCAGCCGAATGCGTGCCATCGGCGGATGCACGTCCCCCATCCCATGAACGAGCTGACCCATCTGAGTCTGTGCGGCTGCCATGATGCGCGGGTGCCGGTGGCCGACGAACGCCACGCCAAATCCCGAGCCGGCGTCGATGTAGCGGTTGCCGTCGACATCCATCACCACAGCCGCCCGCGCTGACTGCCACACGACGGGAAACTCGCTGGAAACCGTCGTCACGTTCGGAGACTCGACGGCCTTCAGTCGGGCGAGCCAAGCTCGCGAACGCGGCCCCGGCGGCGGGATCCGCATGTCGGGCATGGCATCTGGCGAAGGAGGCGGAAAGTCGATGGGATGCGTACTCATGGCGGGCCTTGTAGCGGCGGGGCTTCGCGGCGGCAACCATCTTGGAAGCGACGCACGCGGATTCGTGCTTGTTGGAGCGGATTGTCCAAGGTCGTCCTTTACTCAAACATGACGAACCATTAGCAACAATTCGACACAAATGTTCACGAATGCACTTGGCCCGACCAGCAGAGATCGATAAGCTCCCGATAACTCAATGCGCCGTTTGGGCGGCAAACACCGGTCGGCAAGTCTCTGAAATGAGGCCACCAGTAGCGCGATTTCGGTTGGTGTTCGCGGGTCGTGCGCACAGAGAGAACGAGAGATGGAGCTCGCCATGCTCAGAATTCGAAACGCAGCTTCCAGACTGGTAGTCCTCGCTGCCGTATTGACGGCCCTCGCTGCCGGCTGCGGTGAAGGCAGCACTGAGGTCAAAGGCAGCACGGACGCTGGCTCGGCTGGAGGCTCCGAGGACGGCGTCATCTCTGAAGACGCCGGGCTGACAGGTGACTCCAACGGAACCGAAGACGCCGCAGTTGCCGAAGACACGGCGACGGCGGTCGAAGACACCGCAGTTACCAAGGACGCCGACGACAACGATACAGGCGGCGCGGACGCCGCAGACGCATCAGCCCCCGTAGGCTGCCCGGGGAGCGCAGGTTGCGAATGTAGCGAAGCAAGCGACTGCGACCAGGGTGTCTGCATCGACACGGCGGACGGCAAGAAGTGCGCCCAAACCTGCACCGAGAACTGCCCCGGCGGCTCCACCTGCAAGAAACTGGGTGATGGCGACGTGATCTTTGTGTGTGTGCCCAACTTCGTCTCCCTCTGCTCTCCTTGCGAGACGAATTCGGACTGTAACGCCGTAAATTCAACGACCTTGTGTCTAGACTACGGCAAAAACGGTAAGTTTTGCGGAGGCACGTGCAAGTCCAACGGCGACTGCCCGACCAACTACAACTGCATCGATGCGCCTGACAACGACACCGGCAAGATCTTCAAGCAATGCAAGCTCGCAGCCAAGGTCTCGGCGGGCAGCGGCAGCACCTGCAGCAAAGACAGCGAATGCCCCGCTGACCAGAGCTGCAATGACGGAAAATGCGCCATCGTGACGTTGCCGATGTGCACCTGCTCAAAGTGGGCGACGGTCTTTGGCAAGAGCACGACCTGCAATACAACCAACGCGTTCGGTACCTGTACCGGCAAGCGGACCTGCACCGACAAGGGCATGTCGGACTGCAGCGCGACCGAGGCGAAGGAAGAGACCTGCAATGGCGTCGATGACGACTGCGATGGCGCGACGGACAAGCTGCCCGCGTCAGTCACGTGCACCGTAGCGACCTATCTCAACGACGGCAGCAAGAGCGCTTGCACCAAAGACAGCGACTGCTCCGCAGAAGGTGAGGGCTGCGATGAGGGGCAGTGTAAGACGTTCGTCGGCGCGTGTGCCGGTGAGCCCAAGTGCGATGCGAAAGGCGGATTTGTCTGCGCCAACGCGAAGAAGGCGGTGGTCGAGGCCTGCAACGGGCTCGATGACGACTGCGACACCGACGTAGACGAGGACTTCGGCTGGGCGGAGCCTGGCACGACAAAGAAGCTGCCGTTGGGCGCGGCGTGTGGCCAAGGTGCGTGCGCAGGCGGCAAGGTGGCGTGCGTCAATCTCATCAAGGCGACCTGCACAACAGCCGACAAGGTCTCCAAAGAGAAGTGTGACGACGCCGACAACGACTGCAATGGCAAGGTCGATGACGCGGCCTGTGAAGACGGCGACGAATGCACCATCGATGCCTGCGACGGCAAGAGTGGGACATGCACCAACAAGCCCGGCGCCGATTGCGACGACAGCAACGCGTGCACCACTGACAGCTGCAATACGGCTTCCGGCAAGTGCGTCAACAAGTTCTACGCGGGCACGTGCGATGACGGCGACGCCTGTACGATCGGGGACACCTGCAAAGAGGTAGACGGCAAGGGCGCGTGCGTACCGGGCGACAAGAAGAAGCAGTGTGACGACAGCAACCCGTGCACCGATGACTCATGCGACAAGGACAAGGGCTGCGTGACCCTGCCAAACGCTGTGACGCAGGTTTGCTACACGGGCGCCGACAAGACGGAAGATGTCGGCACCTGCAAAGCGGGCATCCGCTACTGCAGCAAGGGACAACTCGGCGATAAGTGCGTTGGCGAGGTCGTGCCGAACAAGACCGAAGCCTGTGACACGAAAGACGATAACTGTAATGGCAGCACCGACGAAGGCTGCTCGGCGAAGGGCCTGCAGGCGTTTACCTCCACGGTATCCGGCACCATGGACGGCGGAAAATCAGGCAAAAAGCTGTATGTGCACATCGATGGAGACGGCCCAGCGGGCAAGTCCGTCGGCACTAAGAACACACTCTGGTCGGGCTTTGTGGCGTGGCTGGTGGGAGCGACTGGCAGCTAGCGGGAGCGTTCAACGCAGGACGTGAAAGCTGGTTTGGACCAAGGGGAGAAGGCAATGAGAAAGTGTGAGGTTCGTCGTGCAGCGGCTCGGTCGCTGACCTTTGGCTTGATAACAGCGATGACGCTGCTCACCGTGACGCCGGCCTTTGCCGACGTCGGCGATGTGATCAACGTACAAGGTCGTTTGGTCTCCCAAGCCGGAACGCCGGTGCCGGACGGCCAATACACCATGACTCTTGGCTTTTATAAGACCAAGGCCGCTGCCAAGGCGTTGTATTCGTACATCGCGGTCGGCGTGCAGGTCACCAAGGGCACTTTTGCGGTGCGCGTGGGCGAAAAGTTCGCGTTGGACAAGAAAGTGTTCGCGTCCGGTGAGGCCGGCTGGCTCGGCGTCACAATCGGCGGCGACGCGGAGCTGCCCCGGCTCGCGTTGGCCAAAGTTCCTTATGCCATTCGCGCTGATTCGGCGGCGGCGGCGGACTCGGCGGCATCGGCTGCCAAGCTCGCGTGCTCCGGCTGCATCGACCAGAGTCACCTCGACGCCAAGTTCACGGCGACGTTGGCGAAGAAGGGCGATCTCTCTGCGGTGGCGACCAGCGGCAAGTACAAAGATCTCACCGGAAAACCGACGTTGGTAAAGACGACGCAGACCTGCGCCAAAGGGGAAGTGGCTGCGGGGATCGACGCTGCGGGCAAGCTCACGTGCGTCAAGGACAAGAACGACGCCACGGTCTACACGGGCAAGGACTTTGCGCTGTCCAATCAGAAGTGCGCCTCTGGCAAGGTCCTCGCAGGGCTCGACAGCGCTGGCAAGGCCATCTGCGTGACCGACAAGGACACGAACACGACCTACACCGGAAAGAACTTTGCGTTGGCCAACAAGACCTGCCCGAGCGGCACCGTCATGCGCGGGGTGACGAGCTTGGGTACGCCAAACTGCATCAAAGACGCCAACTCCACCTACTCTGGCAAGAACTTTGCGCTGTCCAACAAGCTCTGCCCGAGTGGCTACGTCATGCGCGGCGTCACGAGCTCAGGCACGCCGAACTGCATCAAGGACGCCAACTCGACCTATTCTGGCAAGAACTTCGCCCTGTCGAACAAGCTCTGCCCGAGCGGCTACCTCATGCGCGGCGTCACGAGTTCCGGCACACCAAACTGCGTCAAGCCCACGGCTGTCGGCATCACCTCGGTCAAGGGCTGGAGCGGCCGCTCTGGCTCAAGCTCCGGCTGGACATCCAGCGGCGGCTGGGGTGAGCCACGGTTCAGCTCATCTTCGGCGCACACAGCGACCGCGGGAAGCACCACAGCGGGCAAGGAGTACATGGACTTCGCCATCCCCTCCGGCAGCAAGACCGCGTGGATCTCGGTGATGGCTTGGAACAACGGCGGCTACTTCGACATCTTGCTCAAGAAGAGCAACGTCTGGAAGTTCCACCGTCGACTCAGCTCCTACCAGGCGATTTCGAACTCCAGCGGCGGCGGCACGCACGACGGCAACGTCATTCAGCTTGCAGGTACCGGCCTCAATCACTTCACGCACATCCGGATTCAGAACCGCAAAGGCCGCATCCACTTCACCGGTCTGGGCTTTTCGCCGGAAGACATGCAGAGCAACGGCGGCAGCGGCTTCCCGCACTGGGACAACGTCGTCAATCGTCCGAAAGTTGCCTACACGAGCACCATCGCGGCTGATGATTTCAACCAGACTGAGGTCAACAACCTGCGCGCGGGCAAGCTGGATAACGGCACAACGCCTTGGACGAGCGGCACGAGCCACAACCACACCTACAACGTCAATGACGCATGGCTGAGGGACAACGGCGACAACGCCCACGTCAAACTGTACGGCAACAAGCGCACACTCGTCATGCGGACCGATGGCACAGCGCAGTACGGCAGCAATGGCGGCTACCCGTTCCTCTGGCTGTACGGAGGCGACGGCACAGGCAATCGCCTGATGATGATCAACACGGCGGGCCAGCTCTGGCTGAAGAACTACGGTTGGTTGCACGATAAGTTCCAGGCCAAGGGCAGCTACCTACCGACCGCAGGCGGCACCATCACGGGTAACCTGAGCGTCAAGGGAACACTCACCGTTGGAAGCACGCTTCACGCTAACAATGGCGTCTCGGTGGACGGCAAGGTCGTTATCGACAATGGCGCTGGCTGGCATCGCTCCTATGGCGCGACGGGTTGGTACAACGGTACGTACGGCGGCGGTATGACCATGACGGACACGACCTACGTCCGCGTGTACGGCGGCAAGATCCTCTACAACGACAAGGCGATTCGTGGCGACGGCGGTATCTACGTCGGTGGTACGCACGTAGCGAAGGGCAACCAGAGCTGCCCGTCGGGTCAGGTGCTCAAGGGCTTCAACAACTCTGGCAACAAGATCTGTACTGCGGGTGCCACGGGTGTTGTGTTCCGTCGCTGGGGTCGCACAGGCTGCCCGAGTGGCACGAGCTTGGTGTACTGGGGCTACATGGGTAAGTCCTACTACGGACACGGGGGTAGCGGCAACGATTACCAGTGCTTGCACCGTACGCCCAACTACTTCACGTACAACACTGGCAACCACGACGAGGCGCTGATGTACGGCGTCGAGTACGAGATGAGCTCCAACGCCATCGGCAAGGCTGGTTACCACGACTACAACGCACCGTGCGCCGTGTGCTATGCGCCCAACAAGAATACGCAGTTCATGCAGCCCGGCCGCTACACCTGCCCGAGCGGCTGGACGACGACCTACAATGGCTACCTGATGGCTGAGCGCCACAACCACAGCTCATCGAACTGGGTCTGCGTCGACAAGAGCTTCCAGAACATCGGTAGCAAGGCCAACCAGAACGGCGGTCTGCTTTACCCGACAGAGATCGAATGTGGATCGATGCCCTGCTCCTCGGGCAAGTACCAGCAGAACAAGGAAATCACCTGCGCGGTCTGCTTGAAGTAGATGTGCCCCTACCGTTGGGAGCGATGGCGCCCGACGGCGAGGCTGGCTAGCTCCCCACCCATCCGATAGGGTCGCTGCGTCGCGGTCTGGCTGCGCTACGCAGCCGATGCCCGACCTGAAGGAGCCCCATGTTTTTGCGATGTGCCTGCGTTGTGCTGACGTTGGCTTGGGCCGGTTGTGCCCCCACGAGTGCGCCTAGTGCGGTGCATGTGCCCGGTGGCCCAGGGGCTGCGCCGACTCCGACAGCGAACATTCCGCCACCAGGAGCGAACTACAAGGCCCCGCCTGCCACGCCGAATTCTCCGCCCGGCCCCCGGCATGGACTACCTGCCGGCACGGCGAATCCGCGGACCGCCGGTGTGCCACCGAGTGGGCAACCTGCGCGCCAGGTTGATCTCGTGCCCGCGAACGCTCGGACAGGCGCCGTCGGGGGCAGTGCCGCAGCCGGAAGGCCAGCGCCAGCGGCGGCCAAGCCCGCCCCACAACGCCGCGCTGCCCCTCAGAAGCTCACCGCAGTGGCCGCGAGCAAGCTGGTGGAGGCGTATGCCGGTCGGCTCGGTCAGTACAAGGTCGAGATTTTGACTGCAAGGCGGGAGCCGCAGTTCTTTCGCATCGAATATCGGGTCGTGGCCCTCGGCGGCGAGCGTCGCATCATGTTTGTGACCCACGATGGCAAATACGCCACGCGCCAGCTCGTA
The DNA here is from genome assembly GCA_023954815.1 of Myxococcales bacterium. GTDB lineage: Bacteria > Myxococcota_A > UBA9042 > UBA9042 > UBA9042 > UBA9042. Next base: position 11,731 of record JAGSHB010000046.1, read on the forward strand.
GACATGCAGCAGCGAACCGCGGAGCTGAACTCCGACCGGGCGCTGACCGATTGTCTGGTGTCGAAAGGGGTGAAGCTCTTCGTCATCCCCGGCGAGCCCAAGTCCGACGAGCAGATCGCGAGCATGGGGCCGTTTGGCAACCGGGTGCTCATCAACTGCAGCGGTTCGTTCAAAGCGAACTGCGCGGCACTCGGTTACAAGGCATTTCCCGTCTTCGTCTGGAATGAGGGCAGCGAGGTTGGCTTGAAACTACGTGCGCCGATGGCTGCCGATGTGGGGTGCAAGTGATGGTGGGCGGAGTGCAGCACCGCATGCTGTTGGTGATGGGAATCATTGCCCTGATGACGACGGCGTGCAGTCAAAAACGGCAGGCAGCCCCCGGCACGACGGCCAATAAGCCAGCGAGTGACGGCGAGGTGGCAGCGAAGAAAGGCAACGCTGAGGTCAAAAAAACGGACCGGCCATCGGCGAGCCAGATCGCAGCGCGCCTGCGGCTACTTCATGAAGCGGCGAGTGATAGCTCCGCTGACATCGTGGGTGTGACCGTCGACAAAGAGGTGTTCCGGGTGACGCTGGCTGGAGGCGAACCGCCGCGCCGCGTGGACACAGCGATCGTCAGTCGCAGCGGCGACTTTCTGATGAAAAATGCCGTTGATCTACGGCAGGAACTGCACCGGATGGCCACCGACAAGCGGTTTGCAACCTGCCTCAGGAAGGCGGGCATTCAGCTCTTTGTGCAACGTGGAGATGCCCGCTCGCGGGCGATGATGCGCCGAATTGGGCGTTTCGCAGACCTTATCGCGGTCGACTGTAGCGGTCGCGGCAAGGAGCAGTGCCAGAAGATGGCCGTCGGTGGCACACCTGCCATCAGCCTGGGTGGTTCGATCCGCCCCGATGCCAACAGCATCGAATGGCTGGAGAGTGCGACGGGCTGCAAACTAGCCCGCTGAGCGTACAACCCGGCGGGTTGCGCGAACGACAGGCTGATGATTGTGGCGAGGAAGCCAGCCAGCGGTCGAACATCGGCGCAGAGACGGGTAGACTGCGGCGTCTTTTGCCCTCAGGAGCGGTCATGACGCCGTTGCAGCCTTGTCGAAGCCAGTCGCAGATGAGAGCGGTCGCCGGGCTCGTTGCCTTGGCGCTGCTCGGATGTGGGCAAGACGAGACCAAGACTGAAAAAGACGCCGGTCCCGGCAAGGACGGATTCGTCTTCGTTCAACCCGATATCAGCGTAGACGGCGGCGCGCCCCCCGATAGCGGGGCGGCGGATGACGCTCCCCAAACTGATAGCGCTGCAACCGACACAGGACCAGGGACAGCGGCGGCGGTGACGCTTGCGTTGCCGGAGAAATTGGGCTTGGGCACCGGAACCACGCCGATCATCAAGATGGTGCAATCGGACGGCAGCAAGACGACGCCGACGGCCGATGATGAGGTGGTCTTTGTCGTCGATGGCGTGGTGCAGACCGGCGCTGGGCTGGGGGCCGAGGGCAAGACGCAGCCGGCGGTTGCTGCGTGGACATTTGGTGGCAAACGCACGGTTGTGGGCGCGCGTGCGGGTACGGCGAGCGTGGTGGTGAAGGTCAATGGCCTCGCCAGTGAACCCGCGAAAGTACAGGTCACGTATCCGACCAGCATGGGCGTGATCGCGGTGACGGCTGACGCCGCTGGCTTGACGACTGCGTCGCGGACCGCAGATCTACCGAATACCGTGCAACTCAAGGGGAAGACCATTGGTGCTGGTGGGCTGACCGCGTCACTGCGATTTCCCACAAGCGCCAGTACCGGAGACAAGCTGGATCTGAGCAAACCGCCCACAGATGGGGCCCTGAAGCTCACAGTGAGCTTTGCTGATCTCGGCGGCGCGTCGGCGAAAATGGCCCAGGGCTACCTGTGGATCGACCAGACAGAGAAGGGCCTATTTCGCGGTTCGTTCCTCGGCAGAACGGCGCAGCTGAAGCCCGTGGCTGGTGTGTTTGTGGTGCAGCGTGAGGGTAAGTTCGGCATCGACCTGCTCGACGAAACGCAACAAATCGCCAAAAGCGACGGACTGCTCCCCGTGACGGGGGACCACTACAGCCGGGTGTCGCTGACCGCCACCGATGACGGCAAGGCGGTGCTGTATGCGCGCCACATCAGCAACGGACTCAAGGCCCATTTGGTGCGCTGGCAGGTCGACCCCAAGACAGGGAAGGTGACGCCGCTGCCAGCGATGATCGAAAATGCCAATGCCTATGAGGGCACGCCCGACAAGAAAGCGCCGGCATTCGGCCGTGTGGTGCGGGCGAGCCACGGCAGCGTCGCTATCGAGTTGTGGGAAGGCCGCGACGGCAAGGGCGCAACCAAGCCGCACCGGCTATACGTGCGCCTGGTGGACGCCGCCGACAAGGTCATCGGTAAACCCGTAGCGATCAGCACGGACCTCTGCTCTGGCGGGTGCAAGCCGGCCGTGGCGCTGTTGCCATCGACGCGATTCGCGGTGATGTGGAGCGCTCCGGACGGCGTGAAAATTCGGCGGGTCAGAGGCCAGCCGAGCAGCGGAGAGGTTGATTTTGTGGACGCGGAGCCGCTTGTCATCGGCAAGGGTGGCAAGGACGGCGTCATCGCGACGCACAGCTTCAACGTGCTCGCCGGCTGGTACGATCCGGACAAAGGCCCCGTGTGGCGTCACTACCTGGACAAGACGAGCGGCAAGCTCTCCGCGCTGCTGCCGGCTCAAGCTGTGGGGGCCAGCTCCACCAAGGCACCGCGCCAAGTGCTCGCGGCCATGACCACCCCGAGCGGCGCGCCCAATCTGCTCTTTGTGAGCACCTGGTTGGATTTTGCTCCGGGTGGAAAACTCACCCAGCGCCGTCTCGGCCTCGACGGTACGCCGTTTGGCTTGTCTGCGCCGGTGGCCGATGTCGATGCCGATGCCATTTGGGGTCAAACCGGTCTGCCCGGGCAATTGGCGCTGCTGTCACGTTCGGCCAAGGGTACGCTGACCCTGCGCAAGCTGATGTTCGAGAGCTTCAAGGCACCGGGCACAGCCTTGGGCGGCCCGGTCACCATGCTACCTAGCGCCACCTATCCCGTCGTGCCCGCGATGGTCTACTTAAAAAGCGCCAACATCTGGGTGCTCGCCTGGGCGGGTGACGAGAGCAGCCCGGGTATCTTCATTCGCCGCTTTCGCTGATCTCGGACCCAGATGAACACTGCGACCCTGCGCCTCACCCTGCGCTGCAACTTGAATTGTCCATTTTGCAACGCTCGCTCTGATCACGAGCCGGCCAAATCACACCAAGCGCTCAGCGCCGAATTGCAGCGGGCCCTCGATGACGGCGCGAGGGAGGTCGTGATCACCGGCGGCGAGCCCACCCTGCACCCCGCGTTGCCGGCACTCGTGGCCCAGGCGACCGCGGCGGGTAGCCGTGTGGTGGTGGAGACCAACGCCTTGGCGCTGACCCTGCCAGGACGAATCGATGAGCTCGTGGCGGCCGGCCGGCCGACGATTCGGTGGGGCATCTACAATGTCGGCGCGGCGGCGGACACGATGGGCCAGCGGCCGGGTGCCTTTGCGTTGGGACTCAAGGGATTGCAGTTGGCCGAATCGGCTGGGTTACCGATCGAACTGTCACTGGCTGTCACGGCCCGCACGGACGTCACCAACGTTGTCTCGTGGCTTGTGGAAGAGCTGCCGGCGGTCACCCAGTTGATGGTGCGACTGGTCAAGGAAGCCCCTGCTGGCTGGGTCCTCGGCCCTGCTCAGGCGGGCCCTGCGCTCAAATCTCTAGCGACCGCCTGCGACACATCCGGCCTGACCTTGGTCATGGAGCCGCGCTACGCCCTGCCCTTGTGTGCACTGAGCGGCGCCAACCGCTTTGGGGCGCTCTTTCGGGTCGCTGCCAGCGGAGACGGCAGTCACCTACGCCGGATCGATGCATGCGACGAGTGCGCCATCGCGGACATGTGCCCAGGCGTGGATGCGCATTGGGTACGTGCGGTCGGGCAGGCTGATTTCAAACCGGTCACCTCAGGGCAGAGGCGACGGGCGCGCGGGTTGTTCACCGGAAGCAGCGCGCGTCAGTCCATGATCGATCCCAGCGAAGGCATGTGGAGCGAGGAAGGCGGCAACGCCCAACTCGAACGGGTGCTGCGGGTGAACTTTCACTGCAATCAAGACTGCGCCTTCTGTTTCGTCGACCGCGTGCTCCCGGCCCCAGATGGCCAGCACATCCGTTCGCAGATCGACCGTGCCGCTGCCGATGGCGTCTCGCTGCTCTCGTTGAGCGGCGGCGAACCGACCCTCGATCCCGACCTTGCCTCCTATGTTGCGCAGGCGACTGACCTGGGAATTCGGGTACAGATCCAAACCAACGCGACGCGCCTAGCAAAGCCAGAATTGGCCGAAAGGCTCGCAAAAGCAGGATTATCGGAGGCTTTCGTCTCGCTCCACGGCGCTGTGGCCGACATCTCCGACGGCGTGACGCGGGCACCTGGGACGTTTGAGCAGACCCTCTTGGGCATCGATCAGCTGTTGCATTACGGCGTCCATGTCAGCCTGAATTGCGTCATTACCGGGCCAAACCAACGAGACCTGGAGGCGCTCCCCCACCTCATCGCGCAGCGCTGGAAAGGCAAGCCAACGATCAACTTCTCGTGGGCCAACGCCAACAGCGGCATGGTGCCCGTGTCCAATGCTGTGACGCCGCGGTTTTCGACTGTGAAACCTCACGTCGCCCGCGCCCTGCAAGCCTGTCGCGATCTCGCGTTGGACTGGCGCGGACTGACCGGCGAATGCGGCGTGCCGCTGTGCTTTCCGGAGCCCGGCTGGCTCGATTTGGCGCAAGTGCCGGAGCTTGGCACCGCTGCGCCTGGTCCAGGTTTTGACAAGCCAAGCGCCTGTGAAGGATGCGAATTGTCCAACCGATGCGTCGGCGTGAGAGCCGGATATGCCGCCCTTCACGGCACCGATGAAGTGCAGCCAATTCGGGATCTACAAAAATGGCAGCGCGCATGGCGTGACTTCCGGCGCAAAACGGAATAGTCAGACCGCCCGGCGACATGAACGCAGGTCGCCTTGGTCAGAGGTTGCAACGTCCGGCCCGCACGAGAGCGGTGTCTCGACAGGCGCAACCAATGGCCCCATTGCGGGGGAGACCCCACCCAACGACGTTAGACGAGGGAGCAGCGTACTCATGCAGGACATTCGAATTCTCAATGAGTTGGTTCGCCAAGAGTCACAGTTCATCGACGGACTCCTGGCTGAGATGCAGAAAGTAGTGGTTGGCCAGACCGAGATGGTCGAGCGGCTGCTGATCGGCATGCTGACCGGTGGTCACGTGCTGCTAGAAGGTGTGCCGGGGTTGGCGAAGACCCTGACGGTGCGCACCCTGGCCGACACCATGCAGGTGGCGTTCCAGCGCATTCAGTTCACGCCCGATCTGCTGCCCGCCGACATTCTTGGCACCCAGATCTACAATCCGCGCGATCAGACCTTCAGCGTGAAGAAGGGCCCGATCTTCTCGAACCTCATCCTGGCTGACGAGATCAACCGTGCGCCGGCCAAGGTGCAGTCGGCGCTACTCGAAGCGATGCAGGAGCGGCAGGTCACCATCGGTGAGACCACGTTCAAGCTCGCATCGCCCTTTCTGGTGCTCGCTACGCAGAACCCGATCGAGCAGGAAGGCACCTACCCGCTGCCCGAAGCGCAGGTCGACCGTTTCATGCTCATGGTCAAGGTCGGCTACCCCTCCAAAGAGGAAGAGCTGAAGATTCTTGAGCAGGCGACCAGCGGCTATTCGGCCGATGTTCAGGGCATTATCACGGGAGAGCAGCTGCAAAAAGCGCGTGATGTGGTCCGTGACATCCACATCGATGATCAGCTCAAGCGCTACATCATCGACCTGATCTTCGCGACCCGTGAGCCTCGCAAGCACGGTCTCGGTGACGCGTCTGAGTACATCGAGTTCGGTGCCAGTCCCCGTGCGAGCATCTACCTGACCATGGCGGCCAAGGCCCACGCCTTCTTGCGCCATCGCGGCTACGTCATCCCGGAGGACATCAAGGCTGTCGGCATGGACGTGCTGCGGCATCGCGTGATCCTGACGTACCAGGCGGAGGCCGAGCAGTTGACCAGTGAGGACATCGTTCAGCGCATCTTCGATCGCATCGACGTGCCCTAGGAGCAGTCGGTTGGTTCGCTCGTCTGGGTGATGGGCGTTGGCAAGGGTTTGGAGGGAGCGGAGCGCATGGCAGCGACGAGCGAGATCCTAAAAAAGGTCCGCGAGATCGAATTGGTGACGAGGCGGCTGGTCAACACCACGCTGGCTGGGCAGTACCATGCTGTGTTCAAGGGCCGGGGCATGAGCTTCGATACCGTGCGCGAGTACCAGCCCGGCGACGACGTTCGCATGATCGACTGGAACGTGACGGCGCGTACGGGCGAGCCCTTCATCAAGACCTTCGTCGAAGAGCGCGAGCTGACGGTGCTCATCGCGGTCGATATGAGCGCGTCGGGTGAGTTCGGTACGGTCGATCAGAGCAAGCGCGAGTTGGCTGCCGAAATCGCGGCTGTGCTGGCCTTTTCGGCTATCAAGAACAACGACCGGGTTGGCTTGGTGATGTTCTCGGACCGCATCGAGCGCTACATCCCACCGAAGAAGGGCCGCGCCCACGTGCTGCGGGTGATTTTTGAGCTGCTGGAGTTCGTTCCGCAGGGGACGGGCACTGACATCGAAGCCGCGTGCACCTACCTGACCAACATCCAGCGCCGCCGCTCGGTGGTGTTTCTGCTCAGTGACTTCATCGCCGACGACTACGAGCGCGCCTTGGGCATCGCTGGCCGCCGCCACGACCTCGTTCCCCTGGTCATCGAGGACGAAAAAGAGGTCGCTTTGCCCGATCTTGGGCTCTTGGCGCTCGAAGATGCAGAGACCGGCGACGTGCTCTGGTTTGACAGCGGCTCAAAGTCAGTTCGCAACAAATACGCGAAGATTGCGGCCTCTATGCGGGCAGCGCGTGACAAATCCTTTCGTAAGCACGGCATGGAGCCCATCAGCGCAACCGTCGGTCAGAGCTACCTGCCGGCACTCACCGCCTACTTCCGCCGTCGCGCGGCCCGTCAGTAATCTGGAGTAGAGACGAAACCGATGCGATCCACCCTGCCCCGCTTGCTGATCTTGCTCGCCGCTCATGCGGTTGTGCTGCCGAGTGTCGCCCAGACGCCGGGCGCCGCCCAGACGCCGGGCGCAGCACAGACGCCAGGCGCTGCGGTGCCAGCTGCTGATCCCAAGACAGGCATTCGACCGCTCCCCACGGCGGCCGCTCCCAAGGCAGCGGTGAAGAAGGCGCCGGTCAAAGTCAGCGCCACGCTCAGCAAACCCGAGCCCGTCTTTGGCGACCGATTCGAAGTGGTCGTCGTGCTGCGTTATCCGACTGATGTGCGCGCGTTCTTCCCCCGTAATCCCGATCTCAAACCCCTGCTGACCCTGCCCGGTGATGCGGGTCGGGTGGAGCGTCGTGAGGAAAATGGCGAGACGGTCGAGGTGCTGCATATCCCCGTCTTGGCCGTAAAATCAGGGCTTTTGCGCACGCCGAAGGTCGAGGTGCCCTGGCACCGCGTGACGGCGAGTGGCGGCGCTGGTGAGAGCGGGACGGCCACGTTGAAGGGGCTGCGGATCGTGGTGCGCAGCCAGTTCGCGGATGCGACCGATGTCAAAGCTGCGCCCCTGCCCAAACCGATGCCGCTCGTCGAAGAGAATGTGCCGCTCAAGGTGGGCCTGCTGGTCCTAGCCATGATGCTGCTCGCCGGTGCGCTGACGGCTGTGGGTCTGCGGGTCTACCGCAATCGCGCCCTCCGTGCCGAGCCTGAGCCCGAGATTCCGCCGCACGTGGTGGCGTTCGGAAAGATCGCCAATCTGCGTAAGTCTGAGCGGCTGGGTGATGGCGAACCGCGCCTGATTCTCGGTGAGATCAGCGCCATTTTACGAGAATACGTCGGCCGGCGTTATCGCATGCCCGCGCTGGACATGACGTCGACCGAGCTGCTCGAGTCCTTGGATGACAAGGACCTGCGCGGCGTCCAGCTGAGTGAATTCCAAGACTTTACCTCGATTGGCGATCTGGTGAAGTTCGCCAAGCAGCCCGCAACCCCTGAATTTCTAGGCGAACAGCTGACGTGGGTCGAGCGGGTCGTCGATCGCACCATGCAGACGCCAGAGGAAGTGGAGCGCCTGCGCCAGCAGAAGATCGCGCGCTTGGCACGGCAGAAGCGTCTGCAGATTCAGGTGATGGCCCCGGCGCAGTTGCGGCTGTTGGCCTTTGCGATCGACTTGTTCATCGGCGGCGCGCTAACGCTGCTCATCGCGTGGCTCGCTATCGATACGGCCAAGCAGGGATTGTTTGACGCGAGCTACGGCGTCTTTATCGCCTGGCTCGTGCTGCGCGACTTGTTGGGTGATGCGTCCCCCGGTAAGGCCATCGTCGGACTGCGCATCGCCCAATGGGATGAGACCTTTGAGGTCGACGCTGAGGCAGCCCTGCGAGAGGACGCGGCCGCTCGGCGCCTGTCACGGCAAGCTGCTGTGGCGAGTTTTGGCGCACGATTGCAGCGGAACCTGTTGATGATCTTGCCCGGCGCGGGTCTCGCGGCTGAGGCGCTGACGTGCTGGTATCTGCCAGAGATGCGGCGCCTGGGCGATCAGTGGGCAGAGACCCGCGTCATCGATGCGCGCTATGGCTTGCGCAAAGTTGTCACCGGTTGGGGTCCAGGCGCGGTCGTGGCCGTGTGTGCCCTCGTCGCCTTGCTACTGCCGCTATTTGTACTGGGAGGGCGCCCGCTATGACGAGCAGCTTCACCCTTGAACATCCATGGTTTCTGCTGGGTCTGGTGCCTGTGCTGGCCCTCGCTTGGGTGCGTCTGCGCGCTGTTCCCGCCGCGCTGCGCGTGTCGAGTCTGAAGACCGCCCGTGCAGCCGGAACTGGGCCAAGAGCCCGGGTTTGGTGGCTGCCAGACGCCATTCGGCTTATCGCAGCGGGCCTGTTGGTCGTCGCTATGGCGCGCCCGCAGCAGATCGATCGGGAGCTGCTGAGCGGCGAGGGCATCGACATCATGATAGCCGTCGATATGAGCGGCTCCATGAACGCCATCGACGCATCTGAGGCGGACATCCAGAAGATTCAGTCCAAGGGATCAGAGCCGCTCAATCGCTTCGGGACGGCCCGCAAAATCCTCAAGCAGTTTATCCGTGAGCGCAAAAGTGACCGCATCGGCATCGTCATCTTCGGCGCCGAGGCCTACCTGCGCTTCCCGCCGACGCTCGACTACGTGCGCCTGCTCAACTCCCTCGATTCGCTGGTGCTCGACAACGGCCGTCGCCAAAGTAATACGGACAAGAACTGCTCCAATGGCTGCACGATCCCGGGCTCGGGCACGGCGATTGGCGACGCCCTCAACCGCGCGTACATGCGGCTAGAGCACAGCAAGGCCAAGTCCAAGATGATCATCCTGATCACCGACGGCAAGCAGGAAGGCGGCTCTATGGCCGGTGTCACCGTGCCGAAGTACATCGCCAGTTTGCCGGAGAAAGAGCGGGTTCGGATCTACACGTTCCAGGTCGGTTCAGGCCGTGATTCTAGGCTGCCAGCCGTCGATCCCCTGCGCGGCACCCTGCTGCGTGACCGGTTCGGCCGGGCGCAGTACCAGCGGCCCCAGCGGCCCTTCCCGACAGACCCCGAGCTGTTGCGTCAGATCGCAAAGCTGACCGGCGGCAAGTTCTACCAGAGCTACGACCCCAAGAAGTTCGCGAAAGACTTCAAGGATTTGGAGCGCACGACCTTCAAGGTCAAAGTACACACCAACCGCAAAGAAATGTTCTTTCCGTGGTTGCTCGCGGGCCTGATTTTGCTGGGCTTTGAGCAATTGCTGCGGCTGACTTGGCTGCGGACCTTCCCGGCCTAAGGAGCGACTGAGACGATGGATGAGCTGACCTTCGCGAGCCCTGAGATGGCCTGGCTTGCCGTTCCCGCTGTCGTGCTGACAGCGTGGGGCTTGGTGCAGCTGCGTCGTTTGTCCATTCGTTTGGCCCGCTTGGGTACCGGCCCGGTGATTCATCGGCTCATCGCCAGTTTCTCGCCTCGCCGGGCGACTTGGCAGTGGGTCTGCGTGGGACTAGCCGGCGTGCTGCTCGCCGCGTCGGCCATGCGGCCCCGGTATGGGCTGCGCGAGACCGAGGTCGCCAACGCAGGAATCGACGTGGTCTTCGCCGTGGACGCGAGCAAGTCCATGCTGGTTCGCGATGTGGTGCCCAACCGATTGCAGGGCACGATGCTGGAGATTTCGGGGCTGCTCGAACAGCTCGCTGGCGGCCGCGTGGCCCTGGTGCCGTTCGCCGGAATTCCTTTCGTGCAGTGCCCGCTGACGACCGATCAGGAGGTCATTCGGACCTACATGGGCGAGCTCAAGCCGAGCGATATGCCCGTGGGCGGCACCAATATCGGCCGCGCGATTAGCCTAGCTGCCGAGGTGCTCACGGGCGGCAAACAGCAGGCCGAGGCGAAGCTGCGCGGCAACTTAATCCCCCAATTTAAGGGCAGTAAGCACAAAGCCATCGTGTTGTTTAGCGACGGTGAAGACCACGAGGGCGCCGCGTTGAAGGCCGCCAAGAAGGCCGCCGCGCAGGGGATTCGCATCTACACCGTCGGCGTGGGCTCTGGTTTTGGCGATCCGGTGCCGATCATCAGCGGTGATGGCACTGTGACGGGCACCCTGAAGGACAGCTCTGGCAATCCCATCTTCTCCAAGCTCAACGGCAAGCTGCTGACCGCGATCGCCAAAGCGACGGGCGGCAAGTACTTGCACTACGCCAACAAGACGGTGGTGCCGGACCTGTTCGCGGCGCTCGATGCGCTCGAAAAGGCCGAGTACGCCGAGACGTTTAAGCTGCTTGGCGAGGATCGGTACCAGTATCTGCTCGGTCCGGCGCTCCTGCTCCTGCTCATCAGCTTGTTGCTGACCCCGCGGCGGGCCCTGGCACGGGCCGCTGTCGTATTGGTCGGCTTGGCGATGCTGCCGATGCAGTCTGCCCAGGCTGCCAAACCAGCGCAGGTGCCGACCGCCTCGCAGATGGCCACGGCGCCGCCTGCAAAGTTAGCTCCGGCTGAGCCGCCGGCGGCGTCGCCGAAGCCAGCGGCCAAGAGATCCGGCGAGCGCACCCAGGCCGAGGCGCGGCGCGACCAGTCGTGGATGGAGCGCGAAAACCCCGACATCGCCGATGGCCGGGACCTCATCGCGGCGGGTAAGCCAGGAGAGGCGCTGACGGCGTTTCGCGCGGCGAAGGAAAACCGGCCAGAACACGCTGTTATTTGGTACAATATTGGCTTGTCACAGGCGATTTTGGGCCAGTACGAGGAGGCGGCCAAAGCCCTCGGGCGGGCGCTGTCGGCGCTGGCGGAGTCCGATCCTGAACTAGAGGCGGATATCCACTACACGAGCGGCACTTCCGAGTTGTTGTGGGGCCAGGATGTGTTGGCGCGAGCGGCGAGCGCGCGGCAGGCCAATGCGGGCGGCGGATCAGCCAAGCCCGACCCAGCTCCTGGCGCAACCCTCGGCGGCGCTCCGGGAAAGAAGGCGCCAGGAAAGAAGAGCGCAGCTACGGACGCCAAAACCGTGGAAAATGAGGCTGCTGGCCACTTTCGCACGGCCGTTGAGCGGTTGCAGGAAGCGCTGATGGCCGCCCCTAGCCGGGTCGATGTGCGTCGCAATCTGGAGCTGGCGCGGATGCTGGCGTACCCCCCGTGCGAGCGTCGCGACAAGGCGATGGAGCCGAACAATCAGGTCGCGCAAGCCAAGCCGCTCAAGCTCGATCCGAAGAAGAAAGAGACCAGCTTCACCCTGGTGAGTTGCCCGATCGACCGGGACTTGTTTCAGCTGCCGCTACGCGCAGGTGATCGGCTGACCGTGACCGTCGACGCCAAGGAGCCGGACGACAAGCTCATCGATCCGCTCGACCGTGACAGCAGCCGCCCGGTGGAGCTGGCGGTGCAGCTGCGCAGCCTCGATGGGCAGACGGTGATTCGCGGCGGAGACGCCCCGACCCAGACCGTGCAGTGGGCGGACGTTCGGCAGGATGAGCGCATCTTGGTGGACGTGCGCAACGTGGCCGAGCAAGAAGCCAACTACGACTTGAAGGTGAAGATCTTACCCGCCTGCCCGCGGACCGAAGATCCACTGGAGCCCAACGACACGCTGCAGCAGGCCAAAGAGGTGCCGCTGGGCCGGCCGCTGCCCATGCGTTTGTGCCCGCGCAATGAGGACTGGATCGCCGTGCGTCTGTCTGCCGGCCAGGGTGTGTTGGTCAAGGCCAAGGCTGAGTTTGACCTCGGCACAGAGACCCTAGAGCTCGACGTGATGGGGCCCGATGGCGCCCTGCTGAGCCATGGTGTGCAGGCGAAAGAGGGCTATCTCGCGCGCATGGCCTACGCGCCGATTCCAGGGCTGTATTACGTCCGTGTGCGCGGTGGAATCGACACAGAAGCCAGCTATCAGCTTTCCATTTCGGTGCTGCCGCCGTGCCAACGCCGAGATGACGCCTACGAGCAAAACGACCAAGCGCTCAGCGCCAACCCCATGGCGAAGCGGCACTTGAGCGGTCCCCTGCCACCGATGCAGCTCTGCCCGGGTGATGACGACTGGTACCAAGTCGAGCTGGCGCAGGGCGAGAGTCTATTCGTGGACCTGATGGCGAAAGTCGCTGAGTTGCCCGATGTGGCGCCGCTGGCCGGTCAGCTGACGGTGACGGTGTACGACAGCGCTGGTCGGGTTTGGGGTAAGGCGAGAGGTGCACCACTGAAGGCCGGTCAGGAGAGTCTGGGACGGACCGCGGCCGTTTTAGAGCCGCCAGCTGGCAAGTACTGGGTTCGCGTGACTGGTGGTGGCGTCGCAGCGCCGACCTTCCCGCTGCCGGAGATGCCAGCGGAAGCCCGGACAATCGAGGTCGACCCGCCCAAGCCTCGGCAACAAGGTCAGCGCGGCGGTATGCCGGGCGGCATGCAGGGTCGTCCCGGTATGGGTCGCCCAGGTCTCGGCGGTCAGGGGTTTCCGACGCAGCCGGGCGGCGGCTTTTTGCCGAAGAGTCCGGGCACGACGCGCAATCCCACCGTGCGACCGCCGGCGCCGAGTCAACCGCGCCCACCTGGCATCACGGCACGGCCGCACGGTCAGTTGCCGGGCTTGATTCCAGGAGCGGGCGGCCTGCCTGCGCCAGGTGCAGCAGCCCAAGGTCCTGCCGGCAAAGCGGCGCCGAAGCGGCCTCCGGCACCGAAGATTCCGAAGGTGATTTTGCCCGATGGCTACCCGCGACCGGCGGTGAATCTCAGCGCTGCCCGGCTGGATCTGCCGTACCAGCTGCAGCTCCGTATCCTGCCGCCTTGTCCTGAGGGCAACGACAAGCGCGAACCGAACAATTCGGCCGGAAAAGCAGCCCGTGTGAAGGTGGGGAGCCAGCAATTGCTCCGGATCTGCAAGGGTGATGTCGACTGGCTGGAGATCGAGCAGAAGACCGATCAGAACGTGCAAGTCATGGCACGCTACGACTTCGCCCACGGCGCGTTGCAGATGGAAGCGTTCGACGAGCAGGGCACGACTTCAGTGGCCAAAGCGCAGACTGCAGCGCCGCGCCTGCCAGGCAATGCCAAGGGCGCCGATACGCCAGAAGCGCGTCGGGGGCGCACAGCGACGACGGGCTTGGTCATCAAGGGCGGCAAAGACAAGCGTGTCGTGAAGCTGCGCATCAAGGCCGACAAAGAAACCGAGAATTTCTACGTCCTGCGCCTGCAAGAGCCGCCGCCGCCGAGCGACAAGGGCAAAAAGAAGAAACAGGACAACAAGAAGAACAAAGACGATAAGAAGAAGAAAAAGAAGGACGACAAGAAGAAGAAGTCGGACCCAAAGAAGAAGAAAGACGACAAGAAGAAAGAGAAGAAGAAGAAGAAGAAGAAAGATGACCGCCGCAAGGAACAGCTACGTCGCCAGATGAAGCGGCATGACCGAAATCCCAAAAATCTCGAGGCCCAGGAGGCGCTGCGTCGCTCGCCCTTCCGAAACAGCAGGCCGACAAAGGACTGGTAGATGAGCGCACGGCTTCAACTCACCCTCGCAGCGATCTTGACGCTGGCGACCGTGTCGCCTGTGGATGCGGCTGTCGGGCGGCAGGTCACCATGAAGGTGCAGGCCCGTCGCGTGGTGATGGGCGATAGCCTGGTTGTTCAGGTCACGGCGCGGGGCGAGTTCGACGATATCACCCCGCCTAGTTCAGACGGATTCGACTTCAGACAGACCGGCCGTAGCTCCCAGATGAGCATCATCGGTGCCCGCGTCTCCCGTAGCTTGGTGTTGACCTACACCGGCGCGCCAAGACGACCGGGTAAGTGGAAGGTCCACGGCGCAAACCTCAAGTTTCAGGGCAAAGTCGTCAGCAGATCGGCAGATGTGGTGATCGAGGTCGTCGATGGCCGCGCCGCCATGGGACCGGCGCTATCTCCACGGCAAGCGCAGAACCTCCGGCGGTACAACAACGAGCCATTTTTCGTGCGGCCGGTTCTCAGCACAGCGAGCCCGTACGTCGGGCAACCGCTGGTCATCAGCTTTGAGTTGTTCTGGGCCCGCGGCTCCTCCGTTCAGGGCATCCGAGAGTTGGCCGAGCCGAAGTTTGACGGCTTCGAGGTCGAAGATCTGCTCAGCGGCACGCCGCAGCGACAAGAGCAGGTGCGCGTCGGTGGGCGGGTCTACTTTCGGCAGGTGACCCGCAAGGTGCTGCTGACCGCCTCAGCCGCAGGAACATTCGAGATCATCGGCCCACGCTATCGCGTTGAGGTTGGGGACTTCTTCGACTCCCGCGCCTACAAGGTCGGTCCACCGCCGGTGAAATTGACCGTCCAAGGCGTCCCGACGAAAGGGCGTCCGAAGAGCTACCGTGACGATGCAATCGGCAAGTTCACCTTGCGCGGGCACCTGCTACACCGCGGAAAACCGGTGCAGAAGCTCAATATCAAGACCGGTGAACGCGCCGTGTTGGTCTATGAAGTCGCAGGGCGCGGCAACCTGCTCAGCCTGCCTGAACTCGCCCCTGCGCCCCTGGCCGGGATGCACATCGAGAAGCTGCCCGGCCTGCCCGATGAGTCCGTCAAACGCACGGCCTCAGGGATGACGGGAAAGCGGTCGTGGCAGTTTCTACTGAGCTTCGACCGACCCGGCACCCAGACCCTCCCGCCACTGACCTGGAGTTTCTTCGATCCAGGCAGCGGGCGTTTTCAGTCTACCCGCATCGAAGGACTACAGGTTGTTGTGTCGGGCGCAGCCTTGGCATCGGCTACCGCAGCAGGCGCTGGTGCACAGCCGCCCACGAGCGGAAACCCTGTATTGTCAGGCGAAAAGACGAAAGACCGCCTCGACTTGCGCCCCATCGCACCCCACGCTCGGATCGCACAGCAGTCCCATCGCCACTTCACCGCGCAATCTTGGTATTGGCCGGCCGCCGGTAGCTCCTGGGCCGGTGCCCTCCTCCTATTTGGCCTTTGGGGATGGCGACGGCGGCGACAAGCAGGCGCCAAGGGGCGGACGGTTGCGGGTGCACTGCAGCAGGCCCAAGGCGCCCTCGCCGCGGCGACGGACCACGCCGAACTGCAGACGGCGGTCCACCATTACTTTGCGGTGCGGGCGCAGCTGACGACGTCCGGTCTCACAGCCCAGAAACTCCTTCGGACGCTCTCCCAACGAGGGGTTCCGCCGCAGCTCGCAGAAGCCATCTCCGCGCAGCTTGAGCACTGTGATTACGCTAGATTTGCCCCAGGCGGCGGCGATGATGAGCTGCGGGCCACGGCTACGCGTCTCGGCACACTGCTGGCCGATACCGACACGCACCTGGGCGACTCCAAGACGCCGAAACAACCGCTCCACGCCATCGTCTGGCTGGTGATGCTGGTTGCGCTGAGCCCGGCTGTCAGCCAGGCAGCGACCCTCGATCAGAGCTTTCAGGCGGCCAATGCTGCGTACGTTAGCGGTGATCTGAACGCTGCTGAGCGCGGCTATGAGGGCCTGCTCAAGCATGGCGTGCACGCGAGTGCCGTGCACTACAACCTGGGAAATGTGCTGACCCGCAAAGGGCGTTTGGGTGAGGCTGTCGGGCACTATCGTCGGGCGCAACGACTCGGCCCCAGCGCGACTGTCGCAGCAGACGTCGCCCACAACCTCGCCAAGGTGCGTCGCAGATTGGGTGAGCGAGCGCGCCGGAACCATCGGGTTCTCCATATTTTCGACGAGACACCGGAACTGGATGTCGCGGTTGCCCGCGCCGCGCCCCGCGGACTGCTGGGCGGCTTGATTTTACTGCTCGGTGCGCTTGCGCTCGTGTTGCTCGCAATTCGGGTGTTCCGCGGCTCGGGTGCTGCCCTCGGCATCGCGGTAGGGGTACTCGCAGCACTGCAGCTGATTTGCGCAGGTTGGCTCTGGCATGCGCAGCGGGTCGACCAGCATGTGCGACACGCGGTGGTCGTTCATGAAGACGTTGGCTTGGTGCCGTGCAGCGGGGTCGGCGAGCGCCTCGACCTGCCGGAGGGCCTGGAAGTTCGCGTCCTGAGAACACGTCCCGACGGTCGCGCGGAAGTGCGCCTGCCCAATGGCCGCAGTGGCTGCGTGGCACGCGGCGGACTCGTCCACGTCGATCAGGCACAGGGATGACGATCGAGCGCTCGACCCAACCAGACGTTCCCGACTACCCTGGCGCCATGATCGGACCCTCGTGGCCATATCGCTTCCATGCGGCGTCAGCGCTCACCGTCGTGCTCGTGGCTCTTTTGGGCCTGTTGTCGTCTGGATGCGGCAAGTCGAAGTCGGGCAATCAGGCCGAAAAGACGGGCCCAAAGGCACAAACACGCGTCTCCCCCCCCAGCGCAGAGGCGTCGCCCCCACCGCTTCAGGCCGCGCGCGCCAGGCCAGGTGCATCGGCAGCCGGCGCGTTCGATGCAGAGCGCTCCCACTGGGGCCCAGCTCTCACCTCGGTTGGCGCGACCGATGTGTTGATTCGTGCCGAGGGCCCCGCACATGGCGCCACAGCACTCGATCGGGCCATCGCTCCCTGGGCGCGGGCGCTGCGTAAGCTGCCGGATGTCCGCCACGTTTGGAGCCACGCTGCGGCCGGACATGTACGCCTAGTCGTTCGGCTTGGGGCCAAGCGCAAGGCCTCCGAGGCGCGAGCGGTCGTCACGCAGACCATCGCCAAGCTCAAGCCACCCGAGCTGGCCGAACCGCAGGTCGTTGCGATCGTCCCTGGTCAGCGAGCAGTGGCCGCCATGACGGTCATTGCGCCCGACGGCACAAAACAGGCCACTGAGCTGCTCACGGCGCAGGTGCTACCCGCACTCGGCAAGGTAGACGGTGTTGCCCGATCGTGGGTCGCCAGTGCGGCCCGCAAGTACCAAGTGGTGCGTTGGATGCCGCCCCACCTCAAGCGCCATCAGGTCGCGCTCGGTGCGGCGCAGCGCGCGCTGAAGTCTGCGCTGAAGAAAGGGACCGGTTCTCTGGCCAATCGATTGGAGGTCGGTCGTGTCACCAGCCAAGACGGCAAACAGGTGGCCTTGCGCGCATTGAGCGAGGTGGAGTGGGGCGAAGGCGAGCCAGGCGCCGCAGCCTATACCGGAAAACGCCGCGTAGTATCCGCCATCGTCGAGGCTGGGGTCGCGGTCGACAGCGCCCTGTTGAGTCGTTCGATTCAAGATCAGGTGGTCAAACCGCAACTGCGTTCGCTGGGCAAAGGGGTGGAGCACTTTCATCACGCCCTGTTGGTGATGCGCCGATTCCGCCTCGTGCGCAAAGCCGGTTTCGAGCCCATGGCAGCATTTCGCACCAGACTTGCCGCGCTAGGCGCTGCGAAGGCGTTTCACGACGTCTTCCTGTTGAAGGGCCTCGATGGCGTGCCGGCCTCGCTGCAGGGCGGGCTCGATGATGCTGCGCGATGGACGCTGTGGGTCGCAGCCAGCGCCGGCGTCCGCGACGAAGAGATCTACCAAATTCTCGGCGAGACGCTGAATCCCGGTGGTTGGCGAGTCGTGCCGCTGCAGTCGAGTCAGGACACGGCCATCGCATGGCTCACGGGCAACGACACGACGGCGGCCGTCTTCTTTGCATCCAATGACCCGGTACGGCTGCGCAAGTCCACGCAGACACTGATCGCCGAGCTGGCCAATGAGCGCCGCATCGGTCGCCGACGCTCGGGACCACGGCGCGGGCCAACGCCGCTCGGCTATGGGGTAACGCGCGGCAAGATTGCGCGCACTGTGGGCGTGCACAGTAGCGATCTCGCCAGCGCGATTGCGCTCCGTTCGCGCCTTCAATTTAGCGGTCTCATGGGCACACAGTCCGTCTGGGAGGGGCTGCCGACCGGCGTCATGTCATCGCGTCAGGCCGAGTTGCCGCTTGGTGGCCACAAAGGGCTGACCCCTTGGCAGGTTGTTTTGCAAATTCGCGACAAGACAGAGGACACACCGCGGCTGCGTCTCGATGGCATGGCGTGCCTGTGGTACGGCACCGATCCGGCCGAGGACTCCGCATCCGAGTTCGCTATCGCATTTTGGACGGCCATCGAGGAACGACTCGAACCCTCACGTAGACTCGAGGTTCGTTCGCTGTCGCTCGAACAATCTCCACTGAGTCAGGCCACTCGTGTGCCGTAGCCACCGCCGCTTGTTGGTTGCGGTGTGGATCACGATGGCGGCGCCCCTGGCGTGTAGCTCTTGGAACGAGCCCGCCCCCGAAAAATGGCGCCCAAAGCCCTGCAGCAGCTTGGCGGACCGACTCGTCGAGCTTCGCGCGCACGTGGCAGACGACGGCTTTAAAGAGACGTCCGCCTGGCTCACGAGCCCGCAGACCGGCGCTGATATCAAGCACGTTGTGGCCCTGCTGCCCGCGACCAACACCAACCTCGCCAAGCTCAACGCCAGCGGCCCAGGTGATGCAGGATCCGGCGACACCCAGCCAGGCAATGGCGAGGTGGGGCAAGATGCGTCCGCTGTGATGAAATGGGCGCGCAGCACGCTCGATGTGCTACTGCTCCCTCCATCCAAACAACCGGCGGCAAATGAGGTTCTTGCGGAGCTATCCAAGATGAGCCACTGCCTCGATGAAACCGCATGGCGGCTGTTGGGCACGCTATTCCGTGACCCACGAACAGCTACGGCGTTGGCGTCTCTCATGAAGGCGAGCCTTCGACAGACTAGCCAGAAACAAACGGAACTCGCTGAGGTGGGGCTCGATGACCCAATCGTATTCCAGCAACTCGTCGGCACACTGCTCAAATCGCTAGCTGATCCTGAGTTTGCCCCTGGCCCCCTGCTGGAACTTCTCAGCGGACTCGCTTCGACACCCGACGGCTTGCTCACGGCGCTCGGCAACACGCTGTCACTGCTGGTAACTGAGCCGAGCGGTCTCGTGGCGCCCAAACGAAGAGCGCACACCGCAGCCCTTCTGACCTGTCTTGGGGCGCGCGAGACGCAGACGCTGCTGCCATGGCTGATCCACGGGGTGTTGGTTCGTCAGCCTGGACTGGTCACTTCCGCGCCAACTCCCACACCGGGAGATAGCCCCTCCCTGCTCCCCGCTGCCAAGCTCGCCGACGCGTTCGCGAGCCAGAAAGGCGGCCGTGCAGCGCTGATTCGCCTTGTCTCCGGCGTACTTCAGCCTGCAGTGGTGGCGGAGTTGCGCGCAATGTTGCAGCCACCGCTATCGACGGAATTGCAGTCGCTCATCGCAGGCCTACCTGCAGCAGCGACGTGTGCGACGAGATGAGCCGTCACGCTGAGGGCGCGCCGCAGCGCCCACCACTAGCCGGAGCCATGGTGCGAGGCCGCGCCTGCCCGGTGTTCGCTGCGTTCGTGCTGATTTTCGCACCTTCGATTGTGCTCGCGACGCCATACGGTGCCGGCGCGGTGTGCGTGGCGCGAGGCGGACAGTGCAGCGCACAGGTCCCGGATACGGCCGCCGCCTTTCACAACACGGCGGCGCTCTCCAACGCCAAACCCGCGGTCAGACTCAGCACGACAGGCGCCCTTCACGCCATGGGCGCGGCGTTGCGCTGCACCGATTGCACGGCACATCGACCACCTGCATCAAGGCAAACGTCCTTGGGATGGGCGGGCCCGGTTCATCCGAGGGTCGGTCTCGGCGTTGCCATGAGCGTGCCCGCTGGCGAGCTGGTCGCTATCGGCGTCAGGGATCGGAGACAGCCCCATTGGCCAGGTCTCATGGGCGTAGCCGAGCGATTTTCATTCCACGCTGGGGTCGGCGCGCGAATCTTTCCGTGGTTGCGGCTTGGCATCGGCGTTCAGGTACATGCTCAAATCGCGAGCAAAGTTCGCTTGGATCTCGACCTCGTCAACGGCGTGGTCGATCGCGCTGATGTGGAGATTCACCTCGGGCCGTCCGTCGGGCCAACCGCAGCGGCGCTTGTGTCGCTGAGTGACCACCTACAACTCGCCGCCACATGGCGCTACCAGGCGGCGATCGGTTACCAAATTCCAGCCCACATCGTCATGGACCATGTCGCTGACGCGCAGCTCACCCTGGCGCAGCTCGCCCACGGCACGCCTCAAACCGTGGACATCGCGTTGGGGTACAGCGATGAAACCGTGTCACTGGAAGCGGGCTTTCGCGTTGAATTCTGGGGCTGGTTGCCAGGAATCGGCCCCGATGCGGCGTCGGACGTCGGCGGCCCATTGGTCGACGGCGTGGGCCTCGGCCGACTCGCTGACATCGACGCTCCCGCTTCGGCTTGGGCGCCCACGCTGCAACATACCCTATCGGCTGGTGCCGCGGTCTCATGGCGCATTCGCCGCCAACTGACGCTGCACGCGGGGTGCCGCTTCAAACCTTCGCCCTTCCCGGTTGCCACGGCAGATGCTGCCCTGCTCGACGGCGACGGACTGATGGCTGGAGGCGGTGCAGCGCTGAAAATTGGCCAGTGGCGTGTGGCCGTCGGCGGTCAGGTCTGGCACTGGCTACCTCGAACACCTGCAGCGGGGCCAACCGCCCGCTATGACGGAGTTAGCCTCATCGGAGCGGTCGACCTCACGCGAACGTTCTAGTGTTGCCCAAGGGTCGACCAACAAGTGGCATGGCGCGGCGGTTCCAATCCCGGTCACAATGTTGGCGTGGTACCCAAACTGCGTGGTATAAAGTGCATCCGGGCGCCTGCCCGCGCTTGTTGCTTCCCCTACGCTCGGATCGTCCATGACAGCCCGTTTCCTGCCCGTCGCCGTCACCCTGGCTATGGCTCTTGTAGCTTGCGGCTCAGATCCCGAACCAACCGATCAACAGGCGAGTGATGCGTCGGCCGATGCAGCCGCTCAGAGCGACGGCGGACAGAGCGACGGCGGTTCCACAGATACGGGCTCCACAGCTGCCAAAGACACCAGCACGGGCATCAAGTGCCACCCGGTCAACAACACAGGCTGCCCTGCCGGTGAGCACTGTATCTGGTCGGGAAACAGCATCGTCTGCGAGGCGGATGGCGAGCACGGCGCTGGTGAGGAGTGCGGCGACGGGAAAGGCTGCAAAATCGGTGTTTGCGTAGGCGTTCAAGGATCGGACAAGTCCGTTTGCTCGCCGCACTGCTTGGCCAATTTGGAGTGCAATTCTGGCATCTGCAACAAGCTCACTGACTCCAAGGGAAAGGTCTGCGACATGGGCGTGCAAGTCGCGCAATGTGCGCCATTCAAGAAGGAATGCGATGCGGGTCAATCGTGCTACTCGGGCGCGCAGGGGTTCATCTGCCTGAGCAACGGCAAAGTGGAGGCAGGCCAGCCCTGCCCAGATGACAACAGTTGCCTGCCAGGCCATGCATGCGTGGGCAAATCGGGAAGCGGAAATGGCGTCTGCCGCAAAGTATGCAAAATGGGCGGTGGCGAGCCATCGTGTGACGACATCAGCACCTCGTGTTCAAGCCTGCTCGGCAGTTCAACGGTGGGCTATTGCGGCAACTAGGGACGTCCTAGCCGGGCGATTAACTGAGATTTACGATGACATCGGCGACGGTCGATGATGGGTGCGGAGGCTAGCGTGAGTGTGTTGGACTCGATCGACACGACGGTAACCCTCGAGTGGCCCGGCAGGCGGACCATCGGAACGCTCGTCGAGGTCGACGGTTACTCCGCGGTGATTACGGCACTCAATGCGCCGAATGACGGCACGACGCTCAGCGTCACTATTGAAGGCGAAACGGCAGACGAGGCTGTATCCATCGACGGAGTCTGCCTCGGCGTGAGCGAAACGGCATGGGGCGAGCAACGTATCGAGATGGAGCTTGTCCGCGTCGGAACGGTCTGTTCGGCAAGCCGTTTACGGGATTTCGTCGAGGAATATGGAGTCGCCAGCGGCGGATCGGTGCATATCGGTGCCAGTCGCGAGCAGCCCTCACAGAAGCGCTTCGTCTACCACGTGCCCGAGCGACTCGATACGACGGACACCGCGCGATTGCCGGTGAGCGAGGAGATGCTATCAAGCCTGCCGAGCCGCCACCAAACGACTGACCGGGGAGCGCGGCCCGATGATATCAGCGCAGCGCTAGACGAGCGTCGGCGCTCATTGACCCAGAGCGACGCCTACACGAGTGGCCCCGCAGCCCCTACAGCGAGCGGTGGAATGACTTTGCCCGTCGGTGGCGGCTTTCGTTCTGCGGCCGATGTTGTCTTTGATGCGGACGGAAACTTCGGGCCCGCCATGGTGGGCGACGACAGTGAAATCGACATTGGCGACATCGAAGAAAAGACCATCAACAGTGACCTAGCCGGCGGCGCGTTCATCACGGGAGGCAGCCTCGACGAGGCGTTTCGAGACGCGCTGCGCGCAGTGGATCGCCCCAAGATGCCGGAGCAAGGCGCGGAGCCGATGAGTCGCGCCTCATTGGTGCAGACGAGCCCTGAGTTTGCGATGGACGCTGTTCCCGTGGACATGGAGATCGGCAGGCCGGTGCTCACGGACGACAACTTCGAAGAAGACGAGCTCGAACCGACGCGCATGCTCGCGGCGATGCCCGACGATGATCCGGAACCACCGCAGGCCTATGGCGGTGACTTCACCGAGACGGATCTGAGCGCGGACGATGTCACCCGGCTGAAGGCGGCGATTGACGACGCCATCGCCCACGAGCGGGACGTCGCCAACAGCGAATACCACGACGCAGACGAACCCATCATCGTGCAGACGGTGGCCCATACGGTGCCATTCGCTGAACCCGTGCAGCTCGGCAACGACAATCGGGCGCCGTCGATGGCACGGATCGCGCCGTCCCCCACCGCGCGCGCGTCGACTACCTCTGCGGAGAACAAAAAGCCCGTATCTGCGGGGCCTAGCCGTACTTCTACCGCGCGGATCGAACGTGTCGCTCCCAGCTTGGCTGGCTCCCTGGTGGCCCCCAAGGCCAAGAAGGGCGCCGGCAACAGCACGCCAGAACCCGCCACACCGAAAGAGCGCAAACCTTCAGACTCGCTTCAAAAAATACGGGGCATCTTCTCGGTGGATATGGCGATTCGCTGTGATCTACCAGCGACATTTCAGGTCGGAAAAAAGAAGAAGTACACGGGTACGCTGATTCGCCTGTCGGAGAGCAAACTGCGGCTGCAAACGACCGACATGCAGCCGACGATTTATCAGCGCCTCACCGTGCTCATCGAGCCAGCCGGCGGCGGCAAGAACAAGATTACCCTGCAATGTGAAATTACGCGGATCCGAGAGTCCCAGGAAGAGGGCAGCCCAGTCGCGTTCGATATGCGCGTATCCGCTGGCACCAACCCGCCCAAGCAGATGAATGCCCTACGCACGCTCATCCAGAGCTTCGAGGCCCCTCATGCGCGGCGCCCGTCGGAAGCTTCTGCGTGAGCAGGTATTTTCGGTGGCTCCCGGCCGTCCTGCTCGTCGCTGCGATCTGCATCAGTGCCGTGAACGTGGTCTCGGCTCGCCCTGCTGCGCGGTCGCACCCCCATCAACCGCCCAAGGCTCCGGCGGGTACACTGCAACATCACGTCGTGGTGCCCCATCTGGGTCAGCTGCGGTATCTGGTTCATCGACCTCCTGCCCGCTTGGCCCCTGGTCAGAAGCTCCCCGTCGTGATTTTACTGCACGGGTTAGGCGGTTTTCCTGAAAACTGGCTCGTCGACGCCAACGTGGGTGTGCTGCTCAACCGCGCGGTGCAGTCGGGGAAATTACCGCCCTGTCTCGTCGTCATACCGCAGGGTGATTCTGGTTACTGGGCGGACTGGCGCGACAAGCGTCACCCCTGGGCGAAGTGGCTCAATCAGCACCTGCTCGCAGATGTGGCGAAGAGATATCCGATTCGCCAGGGGCGCGGGGCGATGGCGATTGTCGGGGCCTCGATGGGCGGCTACGGCGCGACGAGTGCCGCATTGACTCATCCGGAACGCTTCGGATTCGTCGTCGCGCTGAGCGGTACGGACGTACAGATCGCAACCGACGCTCAGCCTCACCATAGGTGGTACACGCGGGTTTGGGGCGATCCCATCGATGCCACTGCACTCAAGCGCGTCAATCCACTGCAGATGGTTCAACGCGGGCAGGCCCGTCCGTGGCAGCGATACCTGCTCGGTTGGGGTTCCCGTGAGGCCAGTAAATTTGCCCTCGGCGGTAAACGGCTAGCGGCGGCGCTGCGTAAGCGCGGGATTCCTGTTCAAACCCGTGTGGTGCGGGGCAAGGGCCACGGCTGGGCGAACGCCTGGGCACCGTTGCAAGGCTGGTGGATCGCTGCCTTGGGACGCTGGCTGCGTTCGACAAAGCCCACCCTGACAAAGGCGACACCAACGAAGCGCCGCGCCACCGGCAAAGCTGGGCGATAACCCAATCTCGGCAGCAGGATAGACCGGTGTCCGGGCCCCGTGCGGCGGCCACGATACAAGCCGGCCCAGAGATTTCACCCTGATTTTGCGGCCTTTTTTCGCGCTCTGCGCTTGGTGCGCGGCCGCCGTGACTGCCGAGCGCGTCGCGCACCGCGGAGCTTGGCCCGACGCGCATTACGTTGAGCCCGGCGGTTGGCTTGAACCCGTCGGCGTTGTGCACGCTTTTTCGCCTTTGCAGCCCGTCGGGCAGCGCGCCTCTTCGCCATCGCCGCGCGCCGAATAGCCCGCTTTTTCGCCATCGCCGCACGTCGTTTGGCGCGCTTCTTTGCCATGACAGCGCGGCGCTCGGCACGACGCCACAGGGTCGTACC
>JAGSHB010000012.1 GCA_023954815.1 Myxococcales bacterium
AAGTACCACCGCTTCACGCTCGATGACCGGCAGACGATGACCTGCAAGCGGCTATTTCAGGATGACTCAGGTTGGACGCCCGTCAATCGCGGGTAGCTGGCTCGGAGGTTGAATTTTCGGCAGAATTGCTGGGGATGGGCTTGGCGCGACGCCGGTTTCGCTTGCGGACTCCCCTTCGCGCTGAGGGCGGAGAGACTCCGAGATAGCGGCGAGTACGAAGAGAAACCAAGCCTCCTTTTGGACCACGGCTGACGATGCGATGGCGTTGACCGCGAACGCTGTGATGCCAGCCACCAAGCCAGCGCCGTACAATCGAAGGGTCGGATCCGTCGACCGCAACGTGCGGATTGCCGCAAGCTGGCCACGAAAGTAGAGATACAGCAGCAACAATAGCGCTGGAATCCCGTAACTATCCGCCGTGCGAAGATAGGTGGAGTGCGTCACCGTCACGCGGCCGTAGTCGCGCCCACGCAGCAAAGCGACGCCTGCGCGTCCGCCGCCCAAAACGGGCCGCTCCGCAATTTGACTCAATGACTCGAGCGCTAGCTCCCGCCGATGAGAATCCTTCACTTTCACGGCCTGACCGGTATCCCGATCCACCTGCACCGTACCCGTCATGCGACGCGTGTAGGACTCGGGCGCCAGATTGATCGCAAAGACGGTCACGACTCCAACCACAGCCAGTGCTGGCACCAAGCGTTTTGACGTAAAAATCATGGCCGCGGTGAAGGTCAAGATTCCCGCGATAGCCGCGATACTTCCGCCGCGAGATGCCGTGGCGAACAGGACGTACACAAACGCCGGCGCGCCGGAGACGGCGAGCCAACGCTGCCAACGAGCCGTCCCCGCATCAAAGATGAGAAAGAGGGTCGGAAACAGCCACACCATGGACAGAGAGATACTCTTGTTGGGCTGATTGGCGATACCGCCGGCACGGATGACGTGCATCGATTGCAGGGCCGACCAGCCTACTTCGTTCCATACGTGAGCGGCCATCCAGAACTGGCCGATAATCAAAACCACAGCTAAGGAACGCAGACTGCTGATGTCCGTGACCAGTTGGCGCGCCATGATCACGGTCAATGCCACGCCACCGAGGGCCATGGGCGTGTCAAACATCGGGAAGTCGCTCGCCAACTCCGATATCGCGACAAGCATGGTCGTCAGCAACAACGGTAAGGCTAGCCAGCTATCCACGGCCCGCAGCTTGACGCCGCTGCCGACACGAAAAACACCGAGCCCAAGTAGCGCAATCAATCCGAGCTTGTAGGGCGTGAGCATCAAACCGCCGCCGCCAAGGGCCTTATTCCAGCCGCTGACGACCACCACTGCACCGAATGCGTAGATCGGACGCCGAATGGCGAGCCACAGGACTGGCGGGCCGACCAGGGCGGCGGCGAGCAGCTTGGGCTGTCCGAAGGCGATGGCTGCCAAGCCACCGATGGCGAGCGCGATGGTGAGTAAGATAACGAGCATGAATCGTGTGGTGAAATGGTCCGCGAGGGTTCAGTTACCAAAGGGGAGTAAAACGATCAATCATTCAATGAGGGTGCGCCGGCATAGGTCAGCGCGACAATCGTCTCGACGTGCGCAGTCTGCGGAAAGTGATCGACAGGCGTCACCGAGTCGATGAGATAGCCGCCCGCCGTCAACTGGGCCAAATCTCGACCGAGCGCCGTCGGATTGCAGCTCACATAGACCAGTCGATGAACCGCCAGCTGGATCAACTGAGCCGATGCTGTAGTGCCGAGCCCAGCGCGCGGCGGATCCACGACAACAGCGTCAGCCACGCCGGCGACATCGAGCCCCTGGACCTTGAGCACTGTCGCCACATCTCCGCAATGGAACGTGATGTTCTCGATTTCGTTGCGCTGCGCATTGGCCCGCGCGTTGTCTACCGCCTCTGGCGATAACTCGATTCCTGTGACCTTCCGTACACGCTGAGCCAAGCACAGCCCGATGGTGCCGGTGCCACAGTACAGATCCAGCACGTGCGCGCTGCCCTTCTGCTCGCCCAACGCCGCAAGCACGAGGCCATACAGCACCTCCGCCTGAAGTGTATTGGGCTGGAAAAAGGCGCGGGGATGAACTTCGAAGGCCAAGGGGCGACAGCCAGGCACATGTAGTTGCTCGCGGTAAAACGGCGTGCCGTGGAGCGGCGTGCTCGTCAGCTTGGTGCGTTCGCCGCGCCGAGCGCGGTGTACCGTCCACCAAAGCGAGCTGATGGTGATGCCCAACTCAGCCGCAGCGGCCAGCAAATCGGCCGAAAAGCGCTGAATCTCCTTGTCGGGCGTGGTCTGTCCGTCAGCGGTACTGACCTGCTCTCTATCGGCTGTGGTCACTTCGACGAGACGTTCCGCGGTCCGCTTACCTTCGCGGATGGTCAGGGTTCGCAGCCAACCCGTATCGCGGCGCTGATCGTGGTGTTGCAGACCGCGCTCCTGGCGAATGCGGCGGGCCGCAGCGACGAGGTCCATCGCTTCTTTGGAGGCGAGTCTGCAGTCGTACAGATCCATCACCTCGTAGCGGAACCCCGCCGGGTGCATGCCGAGGGTCTCCTTGCGCTCGTCATCGTCACCGAAGCTAAACTCCATTTTGTTGCGGTAATACCAGGCGGTAGGAGCCTTCACGGTGTCGGCTATGAGCCCTTCGTCCACCGCTGACAACGCACGCGCCACCATGCTGCGCTTGAGGGTGAGTTGAGAGGGGTAGTTCAGCGCCTGCAGGCTACAGCCACCGCAGCCGCGTCCCTGTCGATCGTAAGGACCGAAATGGGCGCACGTCGGCGCGATTCGATCGTCGGACGGTCGCAACAGCGCGGTCAATTGGCCGTCGATCTTGCCCCGGCGCGGCTTTCCTACCGTGGTCTGTACGCGGTCGCCAATCACGGTCGTACGGATGGCGACGACATAGTCTCGCGGCAGCCGTTGCGGCCCCACCAAGAGCGATAAATGCCCGGTACCACGGCCCTTGTCATCGACGCCCGTGATCTCAATGTCGAACTGCTCACCCCAGCGGGGAGCGTGTGGCCAAGCCATCCGGTCTGTCATAAAAATCACCAACCTGGGGTACGTTCGACCTGCGACGGAGCCCTATGTGCATCCCCACAGGACGTCTGGCGAGCGAGAGTGCGCGTCTAGGGGAAGGCAAGCAAGGACCAAGGCTCCGGGTCGGGCTGGGATCAATCGTCAGTCGAGGGCTCGATCAGGCAAAACCGTTCTTCATCGAGACCGTAGGGACCCACGCGCAGTTCGATGACGGTATGGAGTGGGATCTCAAGGTGCGGACACTCATGGCGTTCAACGCCCTTAAAGTAGCCGTAGAGCAGCCGAATCACCGCTTGGTGAGCGACAACCAATACCGGCTGTCGTTGCCGCTCAATCTCCACCAAAACCGGCTCAAGGCGACCGATCACATCGACGTAACTTTCGCCAGACGGGTAGCGGTATCGCAGCTTATCTGCCTGTCTTGCGGCGAATTCGTCGGGAAACGTCGTTCGGATCTCGTCGTACGTCATGCCATCGCAAATCCCGGCGTCGATCTCATTGAGCAGGCGCCACGCCACTGTGCGCATGGTGCCCGCCGTCTGTCGGGTTCGCTTGAGCGTGGACGTAAACACGACTGGCGTTCGCCCTTTACCTACACGCAGTCGCACAAACTCCGCCAATGCCGCCGGATAGCGCCGCCCGCTCTCGCTGAGCACCGCATCTCCGCCGATCTGTCCACTCACGTTGAACTCACTTTCCCCGTGGCGGGTCAGCCATACTGGGCGCCCCTCCAGATGTGTGTTCATCAAAAAGAAGAGGATCTTACTGGGCAGATAGCCGCTGACGCCCTCGACCTCGATACGCCGCCCCACATCGATGAACTTCACGTAACTCGTCTCTCCATCTCCCAACGGTTCATAGGCGCGCTCATAATGGGCGACACGTTTGCTAAAATCGGCCACGGCTTCATCTACCGGCACGCCTGCATAGTCGGGACTACGGAGCTTCGTCTGGCGAATGTTGGCAAGGACGAGGGCGGGATCTTCACAGATGGATTCGATGAACAGCATGTGCAGCCCCGCCTGACTCAAGCGCTCGCGGATTCGCGACCGACGACGCTTGGTCGTATTGGTGGCGTCGTAAATTCCGACCGCGCCGCCGGCATGCATCCACTGAATCAAGTCCTCCAGGGCCGCGTCGGCCATGGCCTCTCGCTGGCGTAGACCCTCTGCGTTGTCGGGCGCAAAGAACGACTCGCGGTGATGAGCCCCTAGTCGTGCCCGGCGATAGGCGCCGACGTTGAAGACCCGCGTGGTCCAGCCCAACCAGCGCAAAAATCGCCCAATTTTGCTAGCGACATAGCTTTT
Organism: Myxococcales bacterium; assembly: GCA_023954815.1. GTDB lineage: Bacteria > Myxococcota_A > UBA9042 > UBA9042 > UBA9042 > UBA9042. The sequence continues at coordinate 4,355 of JAGSHB010000012.1, forward strand.
TCCCCGTGCCGGCAGGCCGACGAGCACAACGACGAGTTGTTCGCCGTCAGGTCTGGAGGGGTCGGTCATCTCGGATCTCCTGCGAGGACGATTGTCGTCTGAAATTCAAGGCAGACGGGCGCCGAGCTTGCCACGTTCGGTGCACCATGCCACAACGCGACCCCGTCAATGGACGAATGATTCTCGGATTGGAGAGCGCGATGAGTGGCCCTGGACGTAACGACCCCTGCTGGTGTGGTAGCGGTCGCAAGTACAAGAAATGTCACCTTTCAAGCGATGACGCTGGCACGACCCAACCTACATTTGGTCGGGCCAGCTCCGCGTCGAAGGCGAACGCACACCTGATCTTGGATGCAGCCGCGCGTGACAAGATGCGGGCCGCCTGCAGCTTCAACGCGGAGCTGATGGATTTCATCCGACCGTACGTGCAGCCCGGTGTGCAGACCGAAAAGCTCGATCAACTGGTGCACGAATACACCCTCGATCATGGCCACACACCGGCCACGTTGGGGTATCACGGCTTCCCCAAGAGTTGCTGCACCAGCATCAACCACGTGGTTTGTCATGGCATCCCCGGCGCCCAGGTGCTGGAGGACGGCGACATCGTCAATGTGGACCTGACGACGATCGTCGACGGTTGGTTCGGCGATCAGAGTGAGACGGTGCTCGTCGGCACCGTGGCCCCAGAGACGCGCAAGCTGGTGACCGAGACGATGGAGTGTATGTACAAGGGTATCGACGCCATCGTGCCCGGCGGCCGCATCATCGACATCGGCCGGGCCATTCAGAGTCATGCCCACGCCAGCGGCTATTCGGTGGTTCGCGACTACCAAGGCCACGGCATCGGACGCAGCTTCCACCAAGACCCTGGTGTACCGCACTTTCCCGACTACGAGATGGGCCAGTTCATTGTCGAGCCAGGGATGTGCTTCACCATCGAGCCGATGATCAACCTCGGCACCTACCGGACGGCCCTCGATCCCAAGGACGGATGGACGGTGCGCACAGCAGACGGAAAGCTGTCGGCGCAGTTCGAGCATACGATTTTGATGACGGAATCCGGACCAGAGATCCTCACGCTGACCACCAATGGGCCACAGCGCGGGTTTCGTTTCTAATTCCGCCCTACCAGCCAGCGTAACCAGGAATCTCAGGCACGGACGAGAGCAGTTTCCCGCGAGGATGATCGCGCAGGAAATCCTTTTCCCAATGCGGGGTGAAGTCGTTGACGATGAGCCCGACGCGCGCACCCATCGCCAGGGGAAGGGCGAGATCCAGCTCGAAGATATCCCCGACCACCATCAACTCCGACCAATCCGCACCAGCCTCGTTGAGCAGCGCTTGTAGGCAGTCGGCATAGAGACGCCGACGCAGGAGCACAGGACGCCCCAGGCCCGGGAGCGCCATCGACTCGGGGACTTCGGTCCAATCCGGGTCGAGTACGTATTTCTGCGCCGAACCGTGCACGCGATCGATCAACCACTGCAGAGGATTGTTCGCCTCGGCCTCACCGCCGAGGACGCGAATCTTGTTCTGCACGGCGTCGGTGTGACTGTTAGTGACCACGTGGACGGGCTTGTCTTCCATCGACAGCAGGGTCTCCCGCGCACCCTCGCGGAAGGCAACCAGGGTCTTGCGATAGTTGTATTTGTAGAGCAGCCCCTCGAGGAGGCGGTTACGCTCCTCCTGCACGAGGAACGCGCCCGCTTCGTCGAAGATATGACGGGCGATCGGCATGATGCGCAGGTAGGGATCGACTGTCGCCGGAGCGACGATATGCCCGCCGAAGACCCAGCCATGCTCCTGCGGGTTGGCCTGCACCTCGGCTTCGAACGCGTCTGCAAGTCGGGTGACCTCGGCCAACTCCAACCCGGACAACAGGGCCACATCCTCTAGGCAGCCCTGATGATAGGGCGCGCCCTCCGCTTCCGCGTCGGTGACGGTGCCGTCGAAGTCTAAAACGAGTAGTCGAGTGGTCATGAGATCTCCTCCTTAGCGGAGCATGCCTGCACATGCGCCCCTGGCATAGGGGGAAAACACCAGAATTCACGATCATCTCTGGCGATCGATTATGGATCAGATGTATGATCAATTTTGGATCACTATCGTGATATGCTGATCAATAATCGTTCACACTAGGGAAGTCGTGGTTGCGCAGTATCACACCGGAGCGCGACGGTGCCCAACATGTAAAAGTCCTCTCCATTCGATTTGTGCGCGCCCCACTGGCACTCCCCCCCCCCTCTCGGAGCCTCCATGTCGCTTTCGCAAGGTCCAGGCGACGGAAATCCGCCCGATGACCAACGGCCGCCGGGACAACTCTCGGCCAGCGATGCCCTCCTGTTTTCCTTGGGAGAGGCGGTCATCACCGAGATTTCGACGGGTGAGTTGCTGCGTCGCGTCGTGGATGTGCTCACTGAGTCCCTCGCTGCCGACCGCGGCACGATCTACGTATTCGACGAAAAGAAAGATGAACTTCGCTCCGTAGCGGCCCACCTACCAGAGCTACCCACGATTCGCGTCCCGATTGGTCAGGGCGTCGCCGGCTTCGTGGCGCGCAGTCGACAACTGGTCAATATCGACCATGCCAATCGAGACCAACGCTTCTGGAACAACATCGACAAGCGCACCGGCTACGTCACGCGTTGCATGCTGGCGGCTCCTATCCAGCACAGAGACGGGACCCTGCTCGGTGTCCTACAGCTGCTCAACAAGCGCAACGGCACCTTTACCGGCGAGGATGAGGACACGCTCCGACTCTTGTCAGAACAGCTCGCGCAGCTGCTGGAAAAGAGTACGGTCACGGCGACCCTTAAGCGAAGCGCCCTTCCTGAGCTGAGCACCGGTAGCCGCAAATCCAAACGAGGAAAACTGTCGACCCCAGAAGTCGATGTGGCCGGCGGGTTCAACCACATTATCGGTGCTGGCGCTCAGATCCAGAACGTCTTTCGCAGCATTCGGCGCGTCGCGCCTACCGATGCCACCGTGCTCGTCACCGGCGATTCGGGTACGGGTAAGGGGCGTGTTGCGCGGGCGCTCCACCACAACTCACTGCGTGCGGACGGCACGTTCGTCCATGTTGACTGCGCGTCTTTGCCCGAAGGCGTCATGGAGCGCGAGCTTTTTGGCGCAGAACTGCGCTCAGACTCCAAGCCGCCAACGATCAAGCCTGGTCGGGTCGAGTTGGCTGATGGCGGTACCCTCCTGCTCGATGAGGTGGCCGATTTACCCCTGTCGGCGCAGGGAAAATTGCTGGGTCTGCTCCAACACAAGACGTTCACGCGGGTGCGTGGCTCTACGACGTTGTCGGCTAATATTCGGGTGATTGCGACTACGAATCGCGACCTGCCGCGGCTCGTGAGCGATGGCCGGTTTCGCGAGGACCTCTACTATCGCCTGCGCGTCGTTCAGATCGAACTCCCGCCGCTGCGTAAACGCGGAATCCGTGACTTGCGGTTGCTGGTCGACCACTTCCTGGCCAATGCAGCGCGTCGCCATCGCCGGACAGCGCCTCAGATCAACGCTGAGGCGATGCGATGTCTCGTCAACTATTCCTGGCCCGGCAATGTTCGCGAGTTGGAAAACTGTATTGAATCAGCCGTGATTTTAGCCGACGAGGTCATCTACGCGCACAATCTCCCGCTTCCTCGCAGCGCCAACCCCCACGCCGGTGCCGATGGTGGCGATCTGGGCAGGCAGGGTGATCTATTCGCACAACAACCCACCATGAGCGAGCTTGAAGCGCGTTACATCAGCTACCTGCTGAGTCGTCACAAGGGTAATCGCTCGGCCATCGCCGGCGTGTTGGGCATCGGTCGCAACACCTTGCTTCGAAAGATTCGAGGCTACGGTCTGGAGTAGTGTGTAGAGCAGTCCTTTGATACCGCTTTCGGCGCCGCCCCTGCAACCGGGTCTGCTGCGTTGAGTTCGGCCAATGCACCGCGCACCCACGCCTCCGCCTGCTGACGCAGAACTTCGCCATTGTCGCCACGAAGCACGGGCCCCCATGCGGCATGTACGCGCACGCGCGTGCGTCGGAAAAGACCCAGAAAATGGGGCAAAAAGCTGTCATCACCGACGTAGGGCGCGGCCGTATCAGGATAGTGGAGGGCGACCGGCTGCACGGCGAGATTTGCCTGAACCGCTGCGTGGAAGATGCCGGGTCGAAAGGGGAGGCACCCAGGTTCAGCCGATGTCGTACCTTCAGGAAAGAGCGCGGCTCGGCCACCGGCTAAAGCACGCTGGGTCAAGGCGTCACGTGCTGCGCTACGGCTGTCTTTGTCATCCCGGACGACAAATAGCGTGCCTCCTGCGCGAACGGCCCAGCCAATCAGCGGCCAATGCGCCACTTCCGCTTTGGCGAGCAAGCCGCAGGGTCCGCCGTGCAGCAGCGCCAGCACATCGATATAGGAGCGATGATTCGCTACGACAATGTTGCTATGGTGAGCCATCTGACCGTGATGTACGATCTCCAATGGCAAAGCGCCGACCACCGCCCGCGCCCAACGGGCGGCATGGCGCTCACCGATGGTGGAATCGTCATGGCGCACCCGAGCGACCAGGGCCAAGACGCCATGACCGAGCGTCAACGCGCCAAACTGTGAGAGCGCCAGAAAGCCGCGCAGGCGGGTTGGCAGTCGCCTCACCAGGGAAGACAGCCGAGCGGACGAGCGCTTAGGTTTTGGGGTGGCGGAAAGGCTGGTCGTGTTCATCGCGGACCTCCATGTGTCCACGAGTTTCGCGTGCCCCTATGACTGCCAGGCGACCCTGAGTTGAAATTGGTATGACACCGACAGCCGGCTGCGCCGCAGACGAGCCGAATCGTGGCTTTCTACCCAGAACTTCGGGCATACCTCAGCATTTTCAGCCAATCGCGACCGGCTAGTCACTGATGCTTGGCGTGCGCACACATCGAACAAAGTGCGGTTCGGACTTGAGCGCGTGCCCGGTTCCTCCGTTTTCAAAGTCGACGCCAAAGGCTTCATGGGCTGCGTTCGGCGCGTAGAGCGTCCGTGTCCAGAATGGTTTGGCTGGGGTCTGGGGGAAGGCCAGCGTGTCGATGGACGGCGTCGTGGTGAGGCTCAACACAAGCGACTCCAGTTCGTCTTTGTGCGGCAACTTCCAGTCGTCGTACGCGCCCACCACCAAACTGTCACAGTAGTCGATGGCGTCCTGCCACTTGCGCTTGGTGCTGCTGACCTTGCGCTGCCACATGAGCCCTGTGGCGCTGTCGAAGACCGCATCGCCCCCATCCTCCCAAACGAAGGAGCCACTTCTCCTATCGCCATAGAGGCTGGAGATGGAGCCGTCGCCATTCGCCCCGCCATCGCACCCCCCAGCACATTGCCCCGCCGCTTTTGCGCTGACGTCCTCGCCACATCCCGAGCCCCCGAGCCCACAGATGATGGCCAAACCCAACAACGTCGCCGTCGTCGCCGCGCGGCGGTGCGGGGTGAGCGTGCGTTGCGCCTTCCAAAGGCTCCATCCGATCGTCATGCGTGTCTCCCAGCGCGTACAACATCACCCGCCTGTGCGACGAATTGGCGCGATCTACGAGACTAAAGGTACACTCCCGGGCCGCAACGCAAAGCCCCGTATTGTTAGGGCTGTCGGAGGAAGCAGGTGCAACGTCAACTCATCGTCATGCGTCACGCAAAGAGTTCTTGGAAATCCAGTACGTTGTCCGATCACGACCGGCCGCTCAATGGCCGCGGGCGGCGGGATGCGCCGCGCATCGCGGAGGCGTTGGTCGCGCGTGATTGGTGGCCAGATGTGGTGATCAGCAGCGACTCCACCCGAACACGGGAGACGTGGGCGCTCATGGCGGCGGCAGCACATGGCGTCGAAGCGCCGGCCGTCTTTTTTAAGTCCAGCCTCTACCTCGCAGGGTTCAACGAGGTGCACGCCGAGGCGGCCGGGTGGCGCGACGAATGGCGTCGCGTGTTGGTGCTCGGTCACAACCCGGGTTGGCAGCACCTGACCGGTCGACTTTCAGGCGTATTTGAGGAGATGACGACCGCCAATGCGGCGCTGCTCTCCGGCGCTGGTCGACAGTGGCGCAACGCACTGGAAGGCCCCTGGCAACTCGACGGGATCTTGCGCCCGCGCGAACTGGAGTGAGCCAACGCCATCCACGTAGGACATCGGCTGCGAGCCCGGAGATCCGACGTTTTAGGGAGACTGTGATGCGCGAGATGTCGATCCTTGCTGCCACCCTGACAGTCATGCTGCTGTGCGGATGCGGCGGCCAGCAATATGTGACGTCCAGTGGCTGGATGAAGCAGAGCCAGCGCCGGAGCGGATCGGCCAGCGCCCAGCACTCGCGAGTCGTTCAGTCACTGAAGAAGCAGGCGGGCCGGCGCGGCGGGCACACACGCAGCTACTTTTCACGGGTGGAAACAGCGAGCGTGGACACGTCCGCCCAGCCAGTCCAGGCCACCAGCGCTCGTCCCGCTCCCAAACGTCCGACTTCCAAACGTCCCCCAAGCAAGCGGCGCAAAGCACGGCGACAGACGACACGGAAGGCCCCACCCCAGGTGTCCGCCCCCAAGCGCAAAGCACGGGCCTATCGGGTCGCGGCCAAAGAGGAGCAACGGACCCAACAGGTGGTCTATCTTGGCTACCTTCAACTGCGCGTTCGCCAGCGCATCAAGACTCTCGACGCGGTCACGAAGCTGGTTGAAGAGGCGAACGGCTACATCGAACGCGTCGGTCAGCGTACGGTGGTAGTTCGTATTCCCGCCAGCGATTTTGACGCTACGATGCGACGGTTTGAGGCGCTCGGCCGCGTGACAGCCCGGCGCATCCAAGCGCTCGATGTCAGCGCGCAATTCACCGATCTGGACGCGCGCCTCGCCGTGGCGGGTGAGTCTCAACGACGGTTGCTGGCGTTGCTGGCGCAAGAGCAAGACGTCAACGAGCGGCTGCGGATCGTCAAAGAGATCAAACGCCTGTCCGAGCAGATCGAGTCCATCGAATCCACTCTCGGCACGCTGAGAAATCTGGTCGCTTACTACACCATTACCCTCGATATCATCGGCACCGCACAGCACCGTCGCAGCGCCGATCACCGGTCGCCCTTTCCGTGGGTGCGCTCTCTCGTGGATCATCGCATCGTGCATGAGGCCGGCAAAGACACCCTGAGTCTGTCGGTCGCCAAAGGATTTGTGCGCTTCGAAACCGCCGACAGTTGGCACGCACGGGCCGCCGACACAGCAATCGTGCGCGCCGCGGTGCTGCCCAATGAGCCAGACGGGTCAACCACATTTTGGCATGCAGCGGTGGCCCATGAACTGAGCGGTCGCAGCGATGTCGCACACGAACAAGGCCAAAGCGGCGGCGTCATCTGGACGGCGTGGCGCAACCGGGACGTGGAGCCGCGCATCTGGCTGATTGGACTCAAAGTGGTCCGGGGTCAAATCGCCTTGGTAGAGGCATTCTTCCCGACCGTCGCCAGCTGGAAACGCCATCGGGCCGCGGTGATTGGGACATTGTCTAGCTTGGAGGTGCGCTGATGAACGTCCATCTTCGCTGGAACCTCCCCCCCGTCGCCGTCCTCAGTCTGCTCGTTCCCGGCTTGCTCGTTGTGCTCGCTTGCCCCGTGGAAGCTGGGCCTCCGACGACGTCTCCGCCTCTGCACAAAACGGCTAAATCGCCGAAGAACCAATCTAAAAGCCAATCGCAACGACAAGCTCGCCACACCGCGCTGAGTGCGTCTCTGGTCATCAAGGTGGCCGATCCGGCGAAGGTTCGACGCCGCATCCTCAAGCTCATCAAGAAAAGTGGTGGCCACCCCGCCCTGATGACCGACAGTCAACTCAACCTCAAGGTGCCGCCGAAGCAGCTCAGCGCAACACTGGCGGTGCTGGGCAAGGCAGGCCATGTGCTCGACAAGAAGATGAGCCGCGCTGACATGACCGAACAGATCGCTCGGTTGCGGGGTCGTCTTCGGAGCAAGACCGCGCTGCTGGCGCGATTGCGCGGTTTCTTGGACGACTCTGGGGTCGGCGCGACACTGAAGATCGAGCGGACCATGCAACAACTGGTTCGAGAGATAGAAGGGCTGAAAGGGCGGCTTCGCCTCGCGGTCAGCCGCAGCACCATGGCCGACGTGCGCATTCGTTTTCAGTACCGCAACCCCACGCAGCTGCGCTACGTACGCTCGCCGTTCGGGTGGATTAACTCGGTGGACGTTCACCGCTTCTTGCGGGAGTTCTGAGATGAACAAAGCCCTCTTGGCGGCCCTATTGGTCGTCCTGCCGCTCGCTTGCTCGCCGGTCTACCAGCTTAAAGCTCCGGCGGCGTTCGCTCGCTTCACCACAGGCGATACCAATCGCTGGATCACCGCCGATGGCGTGCGGATGCGGGTGCGCGAGGTCGACAACGACCCCAAAGCCAAGCTGCCTTTTTGGAAAGAAGCCCTCGGCGGCCACCTCAAGAAGCGAGGCTACAAACCCAAAGGCAGTCAGGACTTCCAAACGGCGTCACAGCTACCGGCCAGCACGCTCACCTTCCTCCTGCCCCGCGGCAATGGCGACTGGGTCATGAGCGTCACCCTACTGGTCGCTGGCGATCGCATCATCGTCGTAGAAGTGGTGGGCCTGTGGCAGCGATGGAAGCCCCACGAGGCGGCCCTTCATCAAGCAATCGTCGCGTTTTCACCGAGCGAATAGCGCGATCCAACTTCCGGAGTTTTCATGACCAACCCTCTGCTTCACCCCCTCCCTTTGCCAGATTTTGCCGCCGTCGAGGCTGCGCACGTCGCTCCGGCGATGGCGACTGTGCTCAATGAGGTGCGCACCGCGATGGCGTCATTGGAGGAGCGCGCCGCACTGGCCGAGAGTTGGGAACAGTTGGCGGCGCCGCTCGAAGCCCTCGTCGATCGCCTTCAGACCACCTGGGGCGTGGTGAATCACCTGCTCGGCGTGCGTAATACCGACGCGCTGCGCACGGCCCACGCGGCGCTGCAGCCAGAAGTTGTTCAGGTGTCCATGGGCATCGCCCAAAGCCTACCGCTGTACGACGCGTGTGTTCGGCTGCGGAAAGAGGCGACGGATCCGGTCGAGCAACGCCTTCTCGACTGCCATATCCGCGACGCGGCTCACGCGGGTGTAGCCCTGACGGGCGAGAAGAAGGAACGCTTCAACGCCATCGCGATGCGCCTCGCAGAGTTGTCGACCCAGTTTTCGAATCACGTGCTTGATGCGACCAAGGCCTGGTCGTTGACCCTGCGCGAACAAGCAGAAGTAGATGGCCTTCCGACGTCGCTGCGCGCGATGACGGCTCAAGCTGCGAGAGGCGCCGGAGAGGAAGACGCCTCCGCCGAGGCTGGCCCGTGGCGACTGACCCTCGATTTCCCGTGTTTCGGCCCCTTTCTCAAGCACAGCAAACGCCGAGACCTGAGGGAGAAGCTCTATCGCGCGTTCATCTCACGAGCCTCCGAGGGACAAGGGGACAACGCGCCGCTGATCGCAGAAATCCTGCAACTGCGGCGCGAAAAGGCCCAAATTCTAGGCTTTGAGACGTTTGCCGAGCTGAGCCTTGGTTCAAAAATGGCTGCAAATGTGGCCGACGTTCGTGGGCTACTGGAGCAACTTCGCGGCAAGAGTATTGATGCGGCGACCGAAGACCTGGCGGAGCTCAACGCCCTGGCGGCGTCCGAGGGTGCGCCGACTCCCTTGCGCCACTGGGACATTGCCTACTGGTCGGAGCGTCTGCGCGAGCAACGCTTCTCCATCGAAGAGGAGGCCCTACGCCCGTGGTTGCCCTTCCCGACGGTTCTCAATGGGCTGTTTGCCCTGGCGGGAGAGCTGTTTGACGTTCGTTTTGTCGACGCGACCGCCGAAGTCAGCCGTTGGCACGACGACGTACGTTATTACCGGGTGTTGAACGCCAGCAATGACGCTGAAATCGCTGGCTTCTACCTCGACCCCTACTCCCGGCCGTCCGAAAAGCGCGGTGGTGCATGGATGGACGAATGTGTCGGTCGGAGCGCGCGTCTCGGCAGCGGCGGACGGGTGCGATTGCCCGTCGCCTACTTGGTCTGCAATGGCACGCCGCCAGTGGACGGCGCCCCGTCGCTCATGCGCTTCCGAGAGGTCGAGACCCTCTTTCACGAGTTCGGCCATGGCCTGCAGCACATGCTGTCGACAGTCGATGATGGCTTGGCGAGTGGCATTCGCAACGTCGAGTGGGACGCAGTCGAGCTGCCCAGTCAATTCATGGAGAACTGGTGCTATCACGGTGCGACCATGCGGAAATTCAGTGGCCACGTGGACTCTGGAGAGCCGATGCCAGACGAACTCTTCGCGAGTCTCGTCGCTGCGCGGAGCTTTCGTGCAGGTAGCGCCATGCTCAGGCAGCTCAACTTCGCCCTGACAGACCTCGCCCTGCACCACGAGCATGACCCATCCGGCGCAGAGACAGCGTTCGATGTGCAAGCCACCATCTCAGAGACCACATCTATCCTGGCGCCCCTCCCCGAAGACCGCTTCTTGTGCGCATTTGGTCACATTTTCGCGGGCGGCTACGCAGCTGGCTACTACAGCTACAAGTGGGCAGAGGTCCTCAGCGCCGACGCATTCTCGGCATTTGAGGACGCCGGCTTGGATGACCCAGCAGCCGTGAGAGCGGTAGGCCAACGCTTCCGCGACACGGTGCTGTCCCTCGGAGGCTCCGTTCACCCGATGGACGTCTTTTCGTCCTTCCGTGGGCGCAACCCGACGACGGATGCTTTGTTGCGACACAACGGCTTGGCGTAGGCGCCGTGGTGGCGGACAGCAGGCGTCAAAGACCTGTCAGGGCGTCGGAATGGCGACATTGTTCGGGCTAGTATTTCCCGACACTTAGATCAAGCGATCCATACTTCACGAATAATTACAAAAGATTCCGTCAGCCGCCCTCTTTCGGCTGGCGAATGTGATCAGGTTCAAGCCAGGAGAGGGGTCACTTCTTTGGGTGAGGCCGACGGCTCGCCAAACGTCGAGTCGCTCATGGCGAAACCCATCCTAACCCTTGTGTTTCACGTCATTATCTGTCAACCAACCGCGCCGGCGGGCCGTCCGATCGTGATACTGAACGGTGCTCAATCCTCACACCCCGCTCGCCCCCCACAGCACGGGTGATTGCCTGTGGATACAGATCCACAACCCTCCGAAAATAAGCATAGAACTCGGAGGCGAACGAGGGGTCATTTCAGCCAAACCAAAAGTCAGGATCTGGCCCGATCTCAAGGAGTTGGCGCTGAGGGGTCGACACAACATCTTGTGTTGACACCCCCACCCTCGCCCCAATATCTGTTGTTCTTGTCGGTTATCACCAAAGGCGCCCACGGGTGTCTCGGTCCGCACAAATAGAAAGCCCAACTCTGGGCCGTAGGTTTGTGCGCGCTAAAATCGAGAACATGGATCGCTTGTCGGTCCCCCACATGGAGTCGCCGACAACGTCATCGTGATTCGCCCTCGGCAACGAGGTCGATCCAAAGCAACCCTCTAGTGACCCGCCCTGAGGGGGCAAGCAACGGAATGCTTCGCGCAATTCCGTAACGGTCGCGCTCGCTCTACGGACAGCCGCACTGAGTGACAGTAGAACAACAACCTAATGAGATCCCTTGAGATTCAGGAGCCTAGTTTATCGATGGAAGGCATGATCGCGATCCCCCAAGTCCCCGGAGCCGCTGGCGACATCATCAACAATGAAGGACAGGAGCTGCTCGCAGCCGCCAAGGCAGCGCCCCCCCTACGCAGCGTCAAAATCCGGTCAGCGGATGGCGACCTGTTGCTCCTCAAAGGTGAAGACCTCCTCAACCGCGTCGAGCAACTCTTTGACGGCCTCGAGTCGGTCAGCGCCGATCGCATCGTCCGCCAGACTCTTCGCGGCCTGTACGACGGTTGCCCCGAGAACGAAGTCGAGCAGCTACTCATTCGCAATTCGGCCGCTTTGGTGCCGGAAGAGCCGGAATACAGCTTCGCCGCCGCGCGCATTTTGGACCAGGTCATCGTCGCCGAAGTGCTGCAGCAGAACATCATCACCTTTGGCGATTGTATCCGCGTGGCCCACGAAAACGGGCTCATCGCCGACCACGTCGCCGCCTTTGTTGCGGGACACGCCGAAGAGTTGGACGCGACCTTGCGGCCCATGCGTGGGCGCCTCTTTGGCTACTTCGGCCTGCAGACGGTGTACGACCGCTACCTGCTCAAGCACCCGCAGACCCGCGCTGTCATCGAGATGCCGCAGTACTTCTTCATGCGCGTCGCTTGTGGTCTCGCCCGCAATATCGGCGAAGCCATCGAGATGTACGACCTCATCAGTAAGCTGGACTACCTGCCCAGCTCGCCGACTCTGTTCAACTCGGGGACCCGGCACATGCAGATGTCGAGCTGCTACCTGCTCGACTCGCCAGCCGATGAGCTCGACGCCATCTACAGCCGCTACATGGACATCGCGCAGCTATCGAAGTTCTCCGGCGGCATCGGTGTCGCCTACCACCGGGTGCGCTCGCGCGGCTCGCTGATTCGCGGCACCAATGGCCACTCCAACGGCATCGTCCCGTGGCTGAAGACCCTCGATAGCTCCGTCGCGGCGGTCAATCAGGGCGGCCGTCGCAAGGGCGCTTGCTGCGTCTACTTGGAGACCTGGCACGCCGACATCGAGGAGTTCCTGGAGCTGCGTGAAAACACGGGCGACGAAGCGCGTCGTACCCACAACCTCAACCTGGCCAACTGGATCCCCGATCTGTTCATGAAGCGGGTCGAAGAAGGCGGTACGTGGTCGCTGTTTTCCCCGGACGCCGTGCCGACATTGACCGATCTGTGGGGCGAGCGCTTCGAGGCTGCCTACGAAGCCGCCGAGGCCGAAGGGTTGTTCGATCGTCAGGTGCCCGCGCGCGAGCTGTACGGCCGCATGATGCGTGCCTTGGCGCAGACCGGCCAGGGCTGGATGACCTTCAAGGACGCCTGCAATCGCACGGCGAACCAGACGGCCAACCCGGAGAACGTGGTCCACAGCTCGAATCTCTGCACCGAGATCATCGAAGTGACCAACGACGGTGAAACGGCGGTCTGCAACCTCGGTTCGCTCAACTTGTCGCGCTTTGTGACAATGGATGGCGAACTCGACTACGAGCGTTTGGCCGATCGCGTCGCCGTCGCGGTGAAGTACCTCGATCGCGTCGTCGACATTAACTACTACCCCACGGATGCAGCGAAGAACTCCAACCTGCGTTGGCGCCCGGTCGGTCTCGGTGTCATGGGCCTGCAGGACGTGCTGTTCAAGCTGCGTCTGCCCTTCGATAGCAGCAAAGCCAAGGACATCTCGACCCGTCTGCAGGAAGAGGTCTACTACAACGCCCTGAGCACCTCGTGTGACCTGGCCGCGAAGTACGGCGCCCACACGTCGTTCTCGGAGACCCGTGCGGCTCGCGGCGAGTTGCAGTTCGATTCGTGGGGCATCACCCCCACCGATGAAGCCCGTTGGGACCTGCTCCGTCAGCGCATCGTGCGTCACGGCCTGCGCAACAGCCTGCTCATCGCCATCGCACCGACCGCAACCATCGCGTCCATCTCGGGCTGCTATGAGTGCATCGAGCCCATGGTCAGCAACCTGTTCAAGCGCGAGACGCTGTCGGGTGACTTCCTCCAGATCAACACCTACCTCGTCGCTGATCTCAAGCGGATGGGGCTGTGGACGGATGAGGTTCGCGAGGCCATCAAGCGCGGCAACGGGTCGATCCAGCACATCGAGGAGATCCCAGCGGAGGTGCGTCACCTGTACCGCACGGCCTGGGAGCTTTCGCAGAAGTACCTCATCGACATGGCTGCCGCGCGCGGAGCCTTCATCGACCAGAGTCAGTCCCTGAATCTGTTCATGGAGACGCCGACCATCGGCAAAGTCAGCTCGATGTACATGTACGCCTGGAAGCAGGGTCTGAAGACGACCTACTACCTGCGCTCGCGGCCGGCGACCCGCATCCGTCAGACCACCAGCGATCACAAGCTGCCTGGCGTCAAAAAGACCTATACGGCGGAAGAAGCGCTCGTTTGCAGCTTGGAAAATCCCGAGTACTGCGAAGCCTGCCAGTAGCACCCCTGCGGCACCGCATTCCCTGGTGAGTGCGGTGCCGGTGCGTGCCCCTGCGGCATCCCGCCTATCGACCCAAACCCCACGTGACCCTCGAAGGAGCCCCGCTCATGCTGCTCGATCCCGGATTTGATCTCACCCTGCGCCCGATGAAGTACCCGGCGTTCTACGAGATGTACAAGAACGCCATCAAGAACACGTGGACCGTAGAAGAGGTCGACTTCTCGACGGACGTCATGGACATCCGGGACAAGCTGCTGCCGTCTGAGCAGCACATGCTCAATCGCCTGGTGACGTTTTTCGCGACGGGAGACTCCATCGTCTCGAACAACCTCGTGCTCAACCTCTACCAGCACATCAACTCCCCCGAGGGGCGGATGTACCTGTCCCGGCAGCTGTATGAAGAGGCGTTGCACGTGCAGTTCTACCTGACGCTGCTCGACACCTACCTGCCCGACATCGAAGAGCGCGAGGCGGCGTTCGCGGCTGTACACAACATCCCCTCGGTGAAGAAGAAGGCCGACTTCTGCTTTAAGTGGATCGACAGCATCCACGAGCTGTCGGTGCTGCGGACCAAGGAGGATCGCAAAGAGTTCCTTTTGAACGTGATCTGCTTTGCAGCCTGCATCGAAGGCCTGTTCTTCTTCGGCGCGTTCGCCTACGTCTACTTCCTGCGGACCAAGGGCCTGCTCAACGGTCTGGCCGCCGGTACCAATTGGGTGTTCCGCGACGAGAGCTGCCACATGGGCTTTGCCTTTGAGGTTGTGCGAACGGTGCGCGAAGAGGAGCCGGACCTCTTCGATGTGGACCTGCAGCTGCGGATTCGCGAGATGATCCAAGAGGCCGTGGCTTGCGAGCTGCAGTTCGCAGAGGATTTGCTCGGTCAGGGCGTGCCTGGTCTGTCTTTGGTGGACATGCACACCTACCTGCAGTTCGTCGCCGATCAGCGTCTGGTCGATCTCGGCCTCAAGCCGCTCTACGGCGCCAAGAACCCCTTCCCCTTCATGGAGCAGCAGGACGTGCAGGAGTTGACCAACTTCTTCGAGCGTCGTGTGAGCGCTTACCAGGTCGGTGTGAGCGGTGAGGTCAGCTTCGACGAGGCATTCTAGCCCGTGGCGAGCGCTCTGCGGCCTTCTACGGCCCCTTCAAGCCGGACTGGGCATCCTTGGCTCTCCCTGATGGTGATGACAGTGCTGGCGGGCACCAGCGTGGCTTGCCAAGAGCAGCCGCTGGACGCCGCAGCCCCCAAATTGCCTATCCCCAATACCCTTCCCGCGCTCAATCCGACACCGGTCGCATGGTCGGTGGCGAGGCGCGCACGCATGCTGCACGAAGACGGCGAGAAGGCGTTGTTGACAGGGCAGTTCAAAGACGCGCTCAGCCACCTGACGGGTGCCGTTCAATTGGACCCCAGTCGCATTGAAGCCCGGCTTGCCCTGGCGCGGCTGTACGCAAAAGCCGGGCGGAGCAGCGTGTCGCTCACTTTGTTGGAGTCCATGGTCGCCAAGGACTGCGGCGGCTGCGTCGAGGCGCTGCAATTTGCGAAAGCCGATCCGCTCTTTGTACCCATTTGGCAACATCGAAGAGGTCAGGCGCTGGCAGAGAAGCTGCCCACCGCGGCGCTGCCGTGGGAGCGCTGGGTTGAGCAGACCAGCCATAGCTTTGCCGATGGCATTGGGCGTGAGCTGCCCAAGGTCGTTCATGCGCAGATCGGCTTCGAGTTGGTGCGCTCCTGCCCGGACTGTTCCAACCCCGATCGCCGCAAGCCGGAGCGACGTCGCCTCTTCGGTGCCCGTATTGCCGTCAAGCTGGCCAGTCGCTTCAACACGACGCAGAAGCGTTTCGGTGGGGTCAACTTGATTGTGGGCGCAGCGCATACGCGCAAAGGACGCTGCGTCATTTGGTCCGTTCCGAGCCCCGTTCCTGTCGGGCAAGCCGCGCTCAGAGAGCTCTGTTTTCGCCCGCTGACGCCGACCCGAGCAGCGCTGACGAAGATCGACGTGGTCTACGGCCAGAGCGTCGTGGACGCAGCTAAGAAATCTCCCTAAACGCCAAATATTCTAGCGGAAGACGCGCTACTCGCCTGGATTGACGGCCCGAAAGGTCGGATGCGTCTCGAGGACGCAGTTGTCCTTCGTCGCCTTTGGGTCGCCGCGTCCTTCGTAAACGTACGTCGAATAGACGCCGTCGCAGTCCAGGTCACCGATGGCAGTGACCTTGTAGCGTGCATCACCGAAACTACCGCTGCCTTCGTAGCTATAGACAAAGCCTTGCGGCTCCTTGACCTCAATCTCCAGGGCGCGCCAGAGCAGGCGTTCCCAGTCTGTTTTGGCCGGGTCGCAGTGATTGCTCCCCTCGGCTCGGACGCGTTCATCACAGCAGCTCAGCGCTGGAGTTGAGCGGATCTCGCCGATTGGAAACTGGCATGGCGCCCGCTCAGCGCCGGTGCCCTGGCGTGGCTTGACGTAGTAGACGTGTGCGCGCTTCGCGATTCGGCCCAAGATGCTCATCGCGTCGGCGCTCTGACGCCTGCGCATCAACGCCGGCCATCCATAAGCAGCCGTAGCGAGCACCAGGACAAGCAACCCTGCAGCGGCAACCATCCATGTCTTGTTGTCACCCTTCACCTTGGCTCCTCTTCATCGCACATCAACTGGGCAGTGCACTGACTCCGCTATCCTAGAGACCCGGCCCAAAACGACAAGCGCCGCACCCGAAAGTCCGGATGCGGCGCTTGCCTGTTCGGCTGCTGCGGCGAACCACAGCGACGGACTATTTGCCGGCGTACACGGCGATCAGCGTGCTGTAGGCGGCGCCCACAACTTTCAGCTTGATCTTGGCGCCGCGCTTGAGCTTGGCGAGCTCACCCTCGTTGGCCTTGGTGAAGTAGGCCTCGACGCGCGTGCCGCCGAAGCCAGCGGTCGCATCCTTGCAGGTGATGACGCCATGCTTGTCGCCGAGGTTCTTCTCGGTGCGAAGCAGCGCTTTTTTCTGCGAGCCGATGATCTTCAGCTTCGACACGAATGGCTTGAGGTTGATCTGGCAGGCGATGGCCTTGCCAGCGTACTTCTTAGGCGACAGGGCGATACGACGCCAATCGCTCTCGCCGCCGGGCTCCACGCCACCACCTTCGATACCGGTGTACACACCCACGAGGCGGTTCGAAACCACGCCCCAGATGTTGAACTTGACCTTGGTGTGCGAGGCGATCTTGAGCAGCTCTTCCTTCTTGCCCTTTTCGAAGAACAGCTTGACCGTGACGCTACCGCCCGAGGCCTGCTTGCACATGAGCGACGCCTTGTAGTCGTCGGTCTTGGGCTTGATGAGTGCGATTGCCTTGCGGTCGAGCATGCCGATGGCGCTGGGCGTGGGCGATGTCAGGCTCTCGCAGGAGACCTCCTTGCCGATGTGGGGCTTGGGGTCGAGCAGGACGGCTTTCAGATCGCCAGCACCACCACCCTCGATGGCGCCGCTCTTGACCTCGCCGAACACGCCGACGAGCTGGTTACGCTGGAAACCCTTGATGGTTGCGGTGAACTTGGTCTCACGACCGAGCTTGAGCACCTCGCCAGCCTTGTCTTTCGGGAAGAAGAGGATGATGCCGACGCTGCCGCCGCGCTTGTCCTCGCAGCGCACGAGCGCCTTCTTGTCAGCCATGCCATCGCCAGCCTGCTCTGCGGCCTTCTTGTCGAAGCGCTGAACGGCCTTCGGCGTGACCGAGAGCTTGGAGTTGCAGGTGATGGTCTTGCCCTTGAGCTTCTCGGGCCAGATGAGGCCGCTCATCAGATCCGGCGCATCCTTGTCGAACATGGATTTGCGCGGCGCCTTCACGATGCCTTTGTACAGACCGACAACCTGGCTGTAGTTCTTGCCCTTGATCTCGACGTTGACCTGCGTCTCA
The DNA here is from genome assembly GCA_023954815.1 of Myxococcales bacterium. Lineage (GTDB taxonomy): Bacteria > Myxococcota_A > UBA9042 > UBA9042 > UBA9042 > UBA9042. Next base: position 22,332 of record JAGSHB010000012.1, read on the forward strand.
CGGTCGATGTGCAGCAAGTCGCCCTTCGTGCCCTTGGGGAAGAAGGTCTGAACCGGCGTGCTCTTGAGGCCACCCTCTTTGGTGCGGCAGAAGAACGTCGTCCGACGATCGTCGACATCACCCGTGATCATCGCCAGGGCTTTCTTGTCGGAGAACGCGCTGATGGCCATCGGGGCAGGCGACAGCAAGTTGCGGCAGAGCAAGGTCTTGCCCTTGAATGACTCGACGTCCTTCTTCACCGCGGCGAAGTCAGCAGCCTCTCCGGCCTTGACCAGCTTGGGCGGCGGCGGGGCGTCGTCGGCTTTGTCAGCTGCCTTGTCAGCGGTCTTGTCTGCGACCTTGTCAGCTGCCTTTTCGGCTGCTTTTGCGGCCTCCTTGGCACCTTCGGCCACTTTCTCTTTGATGTTCTCGACGCTCTCTTTGGCCTTACCGCAACCCGTCGAAAGGGCTGCCGCGGCACAGAGGGCCATGGCGGGCGCGACGACACGGCGCCAACGCGAATAGTTCAGCATGGGATATCCTCATTAGGGGCTCGGCCAGTGGCGCCGGGCTGGTGAATTCGAGACGGGCGACAGGTACACCTGGGACCGGCTGAGACGTATGGACGGGCGGATGGTTCAACTCTGCAACAATGCTTGTCAAGTCAAGGTTTCGTTGAAAGAGCGAAGTGAACTAGGAAATCGCCCCAAAATGGATCAATTCGCCGACTGGGAGCGCACTGCAACCGCCCGCCTGCATTCGAAGAGCGTCCGCCTGACCGAATTCACCCATCGTTGACGCAGTGTGTCAAAGTTTCTAGGCTCGCGCTCCGAATGGTGGCGAATGGCGCCAACGACGACATGCAGGGCGATCTGGTCACCGTGGCTTTTCCTACAGCCGCGCGTGAACCGAGACGCCCCAGGAGCGCAACATGGGTGAGCGGGCGAGTGCGTGGATCCTTCCCAACTCGGAGAAGGAAAATAAGGGCGGCAACGACATTCAGATCCAAGAGATCACCCTGCCAGATGTCGGCGAGGACGAGTGCCTTGTCGAGCCGATTTACGGCTGCTGGGAAGGCAACATGTCCCACGCCATCGACCGTAAGCCTGTCGATGTAGCGCAGCAACGGGGCGAAGACTTCGTCGTCTTGGGCAACGCCGGCGTCGTTCGCGTGCTGCGGACCGGTGCAAACGTGTCGACCGTGACCGAGGGCCAGCACGCGCTGCTGTTCTGCAATGGTGTCTGGGATAAGTGGGGCTACCCTATCAAGATCTTCGGCTATGACGCACCGGGCTCCATCGGCCTGCTCTCGAAACGGACGGTGTTGCACGAAAAGCAGGTCATCCCGATCCCCGACAACAGCCGCTACACCCTCAAGCAGTGGGCGGCGTTCTCCTTGCGCTACATCACGGCTTGGTCCAACTGGCAGCAGGCTTACGGCTGCTGGCGCGTGCAAATGACCCAAGAGGACTGCCCTTCCCCCTACGTCTGGGGGTGGGGTGGCGGCGTCAGCTGGGCGGAGTTGACCCTCGCGCGCTTCTCCGGTGCCAAAGTCACGATGATCAGTGGTAATCCCAAACGCTTGCGCGCCATCCGTCGTGCCGGCATGAACGCCGTTGACCGTCGCGCGTTCCCCGATTTGGACTATGACTCAGCGCGCTACCGCGGCGACAAGGAGTTCAAGACGCGCTACCTGGAGAGCGAGCGCGTCTTCCTGCGGACCATTGAAGAGCAGACCGACGGCTTGGGGGTCAGCATCTTCCTCGACTATGTCGGCTCACCGGTGACCCGGGCGACGATCAAGGCCCTGTCTCGCCAGGGTGTCGTCGCCACAGCTGGCTGGAAGGAGGGCATGAAGATCCAGCATATTCGTGCCATTGAGTGCATCGAGCGGCACACCCACGTGCACACGCACTACGCACGCTATACCCAAGGCCGAGCGGCGGTGCAATTCGCCGAGAACACCGGGTGGATGCCGGACGATACCGTCGACATGGACGTGTACGACTTCCAGGAGATCCCCAAGTTGCACGAGGACTACAACTCGGGCCACACCCACTCCTACTTTCCGATTTTCGAGATCAACAAGCCTTGATTGAGACCGCAGTCGTTGGTCACCGCCCCTCATCAGTGGGGCGGTGACCCCTGCTCGCCGCAAGCGGTGCCCTGAGCGCCAATATTCGCATCACAATCTGCTGTCATGGAGTGCCAACCGATGTCTACCGACTCCGCCATCCACGCGGCGCTCAGCCAATGCGAAAGGGCCACCCGCCAACTCATCACGCAGCTCGCCAAAGCGGTCGAAGACCCCGCAAAACCGGGCCGTCCGTCGACTGCGCTGCTCCATGGGCTCGGTGAAGAGGCCTTCATCCTGGCGCGATTGGTCGCCGAGGTGCAGGCCGCAGAGATCGTCCTCGGTGCCTTTGCCAAACTGCCGGGCGATGCGCCGCAACGACGCTTGGCTCGCTATGCGGCAGCGCGGGTAGTGCGCTCTGTGGAGGCGACGCTGGTGCTGGAGTGCCCGACCTGGTGCGGCGGCTCTGACACACGGGTGGAGTTGGATGCGGACACGCGTGCGGCGGTCCTCGCAGCCAGTGATTCCGCCGTTGTCGCTGGGCTGTCGGACTGGCTCCTGGAGGGCGGCGCCTCTGCCCCGACCTCGTACGCACTCAGCGATGATCATGAGGATATTCGCTCCCTGTTTCGTGATTTCGCCGACGGCCAAGTGGCGCCGCTGGCCGAACATATCCACCGCCACGATGCGCTGATCCCGGAAGATCTCATCGCAGCCTACGGTGAACTGGGCGCGCTAGGCATCACCATCCCCGACGACTACGGCGGCCAGTTCATCGACCATCGCTCCATGGCGCTGGCCACCGAGGAGCTGTCACGGGCATCGCTAGGGGCGGGCGGCTCGGTCATCACGCGGCCCGAGATCGCGAGCAAGGCCCTGCTGAAAGGCGGCACGGAAGCGCAAAAGAAGTACTGGCTTCCCAAGATCGCGAGCGGCAAGGAGATCGTCTCCATCGCTGTCACCGAACCCAACGCGGGCTCCGATGTGGCACGGCTGCGCGTCACGGCCAAACAGGTCGACGGCGGGTGGGTCATCAACGGCGAAAAGACGTGGTGCACCTTCGCCGGCCGGGCATCCGTCATGCTGGTGCTCGCGCGCACTGGGTCCGTCGAAGATCGTGCTCGTGGCCTCACGTTGTTCCTGGTGCCCAAACCAGCGACCAAAGCGCCCGACGACGACCACGCTTTTTCCCACACAGACGGTAAGGGCGGCAGCATCTCAGGGCGCGCCATCCCGACGGTCGGCTACCGCGGCATGCACAGCTTCACCGTGTTCTTTGAGAATTGGTTCGTCGCCGACGACCTGCGCATCGGCGAGCCCGGCGCCGGATTTGGCCTGCAGATGGCTGGCTTCGCAGGCGGCCGAATTCAGACGGCTGCCCGTGCTGTTGGCGTCATGGAGGCAGCCCTGCGCAGCGCCGTCGCCTACTGCATTGAACGCAAGGTGTTCGGCAGCGCCCTGGCCGACCTGCCGCTGGTACGACGCAAGCTGGTCGACATGGCCGCACGCATCGCGCTGAGCCGGCAGATGACGTACGCCGTATGCGATGAGATGGACGAAGGCGCCGGCCAAATGGAAGCCAGTTTGGTGAAGCTGCTGGCCTGCCGCGATGCCGAGACCGTGACCAGAGAAGCCATGCAGCTGCACGGCGGCATGGGCTACAGCGAGGAGTATGCGGTCAGCCGCTACTGGCAAGACGCGCGCGTGTTGTCGATCTTCGAGGGAGCCGAGGAAGTGCTCGCCATCTTGGTCATCACCCGCAGCCTGCTCCGCGACGCCCTGGCTGGGTAGCGCTCCCGTCCCCCATCCGGAGAATCGAATGACCGCTATGAAAAAGCGCAGCCCGTGGATCATTCGCACGTACGCTGGTTTTGGCGATGCGACTGAGAGTAATCAGCGTTTTCGCGACAATCTGGCTCGTGGTCAGCGCGGATTGTCAGTCGCTTTTGACCTACCGACCCAATGCGGCTTGGACGCAGATGATCCGCTCGCACGCGGTGAGGTCGGTCAGACGGGCGTGTCCGTCGCTCACCTGGGTGACATGCGGGACTTGTTCGACGAATTGGACCTGTCGGCCGTCAACACCTCGCTGACCATTAACGCCACGGCCCCCTGGCTCTACGCGATGTATCTGGCCCTGGCCGACGAACGCGGTGTGCCGCGGCAGGTGCTGCGCGGCACCACGCAAAACGACCTGCTCAAGGAATTCGTCGCGCGTGGGACCTACGTCTTTAGCCCCGACGTGTCTTTTCGACTGAGCACCGACTTGGTCGTCGCCGCCATGACCCACACGCCCAAGTGGAATCCGACCAATTGCTGCGGTTACCACCTGATGGAATCAGGCGCTGGCCCCGAAGAAGAGGTCGGCTACGCCTTGCTCGGTGCGCTCTTTGTCTTGGAAGCGGTGCGGCCCAAGCTCGACGACGCGGCCTTCGAACGGGTCGTCAACGCTATCAGCTTCTTCATCAACAGCGGCATCGAGCTCGTGCCCGAGATCGCCAAGGTCCGGGCCTACGCCAAGCTGTGGCCCGACCTCTGTGAGGAGCGCTATGGTCTGCGCCCCAGATGGCGGGCGGGCTGCCAGGTACGGTCGCTGTCGCTCGCCGCCAAGCAGCCAGAGATCAACATCGTTCGCATCGCGCTATCGGCTATGCCGGTGCTAATCAGCGCCAATGCCCGCGTGGGCGCTTTGCAACTGCCAGGATTCCGCGAGGCGCTGGGGCTGCCCGACGAGGCCGAGCAGGTCCTGTCGCTGCGTACCCAACAGGTGTGGATGCATGAGACGGGGATCGCGGACTACCCGGATATTTTCGAAGGTAGCGTGGTCATCGAGGGGGAGACGTCGCGGATCGAACAGGCTGCCCGCGACATCATCGACGCTGGCCTGACCCAGGGATACACGGCCACCATCGAAGGCCTCGCTGGCTTGCTGAGTGAACGGATGGCCCAATGGCAGCAAGGGATCGAGTCCGGTACGCAGGTCATGGTCGGGGTCAACCGCTTTGGTGAGGCGCTTCCGGTGGCGAGAGAGTCCGCCGCCGCCATGCCAACTCCCTCGGACGAAATCGAGCGCGCACGCATAGCTGAGCTGCAATCCTGGCGCGCAGCCCGAGACGAAAGCGCCTGGTCGGCTGCCCGGGAGACCCTCATCGCCGCCGCCCGCGACGGCAGCAGCCTCATCGAACCCTCCGTGCAGTTCGCCAAAGCAGGTGGCACCACCGGTGAGTGGACCAAGGCCTTGCATACCGTGTTTGGCCCCAGATATGCGGCGCCGTTGGGCGTCAGCGGAAGCTCGCTCGGCAGCGCACCGACCCGTGGCCATGAAGCCGGGCGACGTCGGCGCGTTCTACTCGCCAAGGCTGGCCTCGATGGTCACGTCAACGCACTCCGCCTGCTCGCGGTCGCGCTACGTCAGGCTGGTTTTGAGGTCGTCTACGCTGGCCCAGCCCAAACACCGGACGCCATCGCTCACGCAGCCGTCTCTGAAGCCGTCGACGTTATTGGCGTGTCGAGTCTCTCCGGCGCGCATCTGTGGGTCGCCGGCGCCCTGCAGGCCGCCCTGTCAGCGCGCAATGCCGAGGACATTCCGGTCGTCATGGGGGGAATTTTGCCGCCAGACGACCACGCTGCCCTGACGGATAGCGGCGTTCGCGCCCTCTTTGGCCCTGGGACGCCGCTCCCGGAGATCATCGCTGCCCTCACCGAGCTCTCAGGCGCAGCGACCAGCCCGATCGGGTAGACCGCACAGACGAGGTGCGCGCCGCGACTGTTTGGGAAAATGGCGTTTGTCGGCTATTGCTATGACTCGCATCGAGCCCCGCCCTGCTCGATCCGCACCGCCAAGCTGGCTCGGAGTTATAGATGAGCGAGATCATCATCCCCCCGCCGACCGGTGACTTATCGCAGTCCGATCACGACTATCTGGCTGAAGCAGCGGCCTATTTGGAGCGTCCCGGCTTCCTCGTTCGACTCACCAATAAGGTCGGTCGTCCTGCCGAAGCGCTGATCAAACGTCTGCCCGGACCGGCGAGCAAAATAGTCCTCAGGTCGACGGACAAGGCGCTGCGTGTGGCACTGCGCGCCGCGCTCTTCAGCCTCCCGCGCGGCCAGATCGACGTGTCCGACCAGCACGTGCGCGCCCTGCATGCGGCGACCTTCCAATCGGGCGGTCTACACAGCGCAGCGACGTACGTCACAGGATTTACCGGCGGCATGCTCGGCGCGCCGGCGCTGCCCATCGAACTTCCCGCGACAACGGCCATCATGCTGCGCTCCATCGCCGATATCGCCCGCACCATGGGCGCTGACCTGTCGACTGAGGAAGCCCGCCTAGAGTGCTTGGCCGTGTTTGGCCTGGGCAGCTCGGAGGCGCCAGGGGCGGAGATGCGCGCAGCGATGGACGATGGCCAAAACGGGATTGAGACCGGCTACTACGCTGTTCGCAGCAGTCTCGCTTCGGCCACGCAAGCAGCTGCGGCCTGGGCGACAACGGCCTCCCCGCAGCAGGTGGCAGCGGCACTTTCGAAGGGGCGCTCTTCCGCAATTTCAAGATTGGTCGCGGTCATCGCGAGTCGCTTTTCCGTGGTGGTCTCGCAAAAAACGGTGCTGCAGCTGCTGCCCGTGCTCGGCGCCGCCACAGGAACGGCGACCAACCTCGCGTTCATCGATCATTTCAACCACGTCGCACGCTACCACTTCGGTCTCCGTCTCCTCGAGCAGCGCTACGGCGCCGACGTTGTGCGCGGGGCCTATCAGCGGCACGCCCTGGCGCTGCCCGCCCCTGAGTAGACCGAACGCGGCCCGAGCAGCGTGCGGCGTAATTAGAATTACTGCCCGTGCACACTGCTCGTTTTCTTCATCATTGGGGGGCTAAGAGCGCCCCCAGTCGCGGCGAGCCGCGACTGCCCCATCCCAGCAGACTGCGATGCAAGTGCGTCCTTCTCCGAAAAATCGAGAACAAGCGCAGTCTGCTAGGCGACACCCACCCGACAAACCGATCCAGGGAGCATTCCATGCCCGACAAGGCCATCCAGCTGGCGCCTACACGGTGAATTTGAGCAGCCCTACATGGTGAAGTTGCGGCGCTTTCTGCTTGAGGAGAAGCGTACGCACACTGTCTACCCGCCCGGCAAGGACGTCTTCTTCGCGCGCAACAGCACGCCCTTTGAGCAGGATCGTGTGGTGATTTTGGGCCAAGCCCCCTATCACGGCGACAATCAGGCCCACGAGCTCTGTTTTTCCGTCCGTCGCGGCTTTTGGGGATGCGGCCACATCAGCACCATCAACGACCGGCTCGTCGCCCGCGGTCCAGCGCCGATTCAGTGGGAACTCCCGAAATGACGGGGCTCTGGCGCAGATTCAACACGGACCTCCCCCTCACTCCTCGCACCAAACGAGGGCGCCAGATCGCCGTAGTGCAAGCACCCCGGGCCTGTGGCATCGTCTCGCCTGGAGGTCCTGATGTCTGATGCCCCGACCATTCGATTTTGTCCGCAATGCGGCACCGAATCGACTGCGGCGTATTGCGACAACGACGGCACACGCACCGTTGCGCGGCGTGACTTGGCCGCTGGCACCGCCAAACTCGAAATCGGCCAGGTCGTCAGCGAGCGCTATCGCATCACCGGCATGTTGGGGCGTGGAGGCTTCGGTGCGGTCTACGCCGCGGAGCACACGGGCACCGGCCAAGCGATCGCCTTGAAGGTGATGGTGGTGGGCGACGGCGGCGCGCCAGACGTCGGGGCAGTCCGGCGATTTTATAAAGAAGCGCAGGTCACAGCCCAACTGCGCCACCCCAACACGGTGCGCGTCTTCGACGTGGGCCAGACCCACACAGGCGCCCTGTATATCGCAATGGAGCTGCTGCACGGCGACACATTAGAAGAGCGTTTGGTCGCCCAGGCTGCACAAGGCCAGGTCCTTGGGCAGTGGCCGGCTATCGACATGGCCATCGCCGTGTTGCGCAGTCTCGGCGAGGCCCATAGCCGCGAGTTGGTGCACCGCGACCTCAAGCCCGCCAACATCATTCTCAGTGAGGTCACGGCGGACGAGGAACCCATTCCGAAAGTGCTCGATTTTGGCATCGCACGGACCCAGGATTCATCGCTGACCGGGCAAGGTACCGCCCTCGGCACCCCTGCCTACATGAGCCCCGAACAATGCATGGGCGGCAAGATCGATGGCCGCAGTGACGTCTACTCGCTTGGGGTCATCCTCTACCGATGTGTCACCGGCCGGCTGCCCTTCGACGACAGAAACCCGCTCACCATCATGTACAAACACGCCCACGCGGCGCCGCCGCCCGTCTCAGAAGCGTCCCGAGTAGCGCTGCAGCCGGGGTTTGTCGCTGTCGTCGAGCGCGCACTCGCCAAGGCGCCGGATGACCGCTTTGCGACCGCGAAGTCTATGCGCAGTGCCCTGGAGGCCCTCCAGCGGGGGCCGCAGGCCGTCGACTCCTCTCGCACCGAAAAGTACGCCGTGGACCAGCAGCCCGACGCGCTTCCCGCGGGCTCAGAGATCGATCATTTTGGCGACACCGTAGCGAGTGACGTCCTGCAAACGAAGAACAAGACGGCACTAACCGCACCGCGCGCGCCCGTCGCAAACCCAGCGACTGCCCGGGTCGCACCGGTAGCATTGCCCCTGCCCAAGGCCGCCGGCAACACCGAATCTGGTCGCCCGCGAACCAGTACAGGAAAGTGGATCGCGCTGGTATTCGTCGCTGCAATCATCAGCGCGACAGCCGCCTGGATGGTGTCGGACGGACGCAAGGGCGCCGCGGTGACACCGGTCGCCAAGACCGAGCCGACCACGCCAAACATTGCTATTGCCGGTGTAGATGCTGGCACAGCGGCTCGGGGCCGCCCCGCTGCAGCCAATGCGCAAGCCGATGCGCAAGCCAATGCAGGCCCGTCATCGGATGCAGCCCAGCGTAGCGCGGCGGGCGATGCAGGAAGCGTCAGCGTGGACGCACAGGCGAGCGCAGATGCCGGCGCCGTAGCGCCCAAGAAGCCGGCATCTCCGAAGCCAAAGTCGCGCAAAAACGCCAGAAAACTACGCCGACCGCGCGCCAAGCGGATTCGTGTCTCTCCGAAAGAGGCTGCCCCAACACCCAAGGCCGCGCCGGCTGTCGCCAGACCGACCGTTCCAAAGGCCCCGCCCATTCAGCGCGCCCCTGCGCCTTCGCGAAAGCCTGTCAAAAAGGTGGAGCGCCCCATGGAGTTGGATTGAACGTCTCCCCTTGGTCCACCGGTGATCTGCAAGATCTGGTCATCGACGACGACGAAGCCCTGGTCGCCTTGCCGGGGGTCCCATGGTTAGCGCTCCGCGACGCGCTCACGAACATCGTGTTCTGCTGGCCAGCTGACGTCGATGCCATGGCCGCCGCCTGGGAAGACCTGACGCGGCAGTCGAACCTCCTCAACTGGCATCCGGCCGACATGCACGAGCTGGTCCGTGGCCCGATCGTGGGCGCCGACGAGCTCTGCCATCTGGCGGTTCATAAGCTGATTTTTCAGCAGCTCGGCGCTCCGGAAGACTGGCGGAGCTGGCTCTTCGCCGAAGCTGCAGCCTCGGCGACAGACGTGCTGGTACTGGGCGCGCTGCTGGCCGGTCGGCGCGAAGCGGAGTTTGTGCCCATGCAGCTCGATGTGCTGGGCACCTGTTGGGAGGACGCGGGCCGCTCCCGTGAAGCGCTGGCCGATCAACTGGCCGCATTGGCTGTGGACCCGGTGGCTGCGTGGCGTGAGATCGTGGCGCTCATCGAGGACCACATCACCGAACAACTGCCCCTGACAGATTCGCGACGGTCAGCTGCGGCTTTCGCCGAACGAATTCAATCGCCGTGGGGTCCGGTTCTGCTGCACTTTCAAACGGCTTGGTGGGTCGCTGCCCTGCGCTCGCCAAATCGACAAGGCCCCGCGCCAAATGGGCTAGCCATCCTCAGAACCACGCTGATGAGCGCCGACTCGCCGCTCGACGCGCTGATCGGCAGCGTCTAAACGTCAGCGCCCAATCGCCAGCGTTTGAACCTAGCAGACTGCGCTTGTTCTCGATTTCTTCGGAGACACGCTCCATGGGGCGCAGTCTGCGGGGATGGGGAAGTCGCGGCTTGCCGCGACTGGGGGCGCTCGTAGCCCCCCAATTGAAAAGGGAACTAGCAGCGTGCTGCGATAGTAATTTTAATTACGCCGCGCGCTGATAGACCTACAGCTGGTCGCGCCCTTCCAGCACCATGCGCGCAAACCGATAGAGCAGGTTCGTCGCGTGGGGAGACGGACGCAGACTGGTGAGTACCGGGTCTTCTGACTCCGGTCCGACCAACCCACCGTAGTTCTCGATGTAGCGCATGTAGCGCAGCCGGTTGCCGTGAATGTCGAGCTCTGGGTGAAACTGGGTCGCCCAAACTGGCTTGTCTTCGACCACAAGCGCCTGCACTTCGGCCAAAGCACTCTCGGCCAGCTTCTTCGTGCCGACGGGGGTGTTCAAGATGCGATCGTTGTGACCCTGCTGGGCAAAAAACGATGGCGGTAAGACACCAAAAAGCTCGCATTCCTGCGCTTCGGCGGTCACAACCACCTCATAGGTGCCGACCTCTCGGTTCTCGGGGTCGTGGATCACGTCCTCACCGAGCGCGCGCCCCATGAGCTGCAGCCCAAAGCACACCCCAAAGGTCTTGCGGCCACGACCGACGAGCTCTTCGCGAATCAACTGAGCGGCGTCGTGCACCCACTGCTGCTCACCGCTGGCGGAGTAGGCGCCCGATCCACCGATCAACACCGCCGCGTGACGGTTGAGGGTGTCCGCATCAGGGGAGCCTTCAATCAAGTTCCACGTGTGGATTTCGTCGCGGGTCACGCCCATGGCGCGGGCGAAACTCTGCCACTCGTGTTCAGCCATCGGATCGTCGTGATCCCTGGCCTGCAGCAACAAGAATGGCTTCATCGATGGCCCCTATCTCATAGTGGCGGCGCCCGCCTGCGTGGGGGCTGTCGCGCCTTCATGGTCGTTGTCGCGACGCCCTCACAGGCCCAGCGACTCCAACTCTCGTTCGTGTGCCTCAACCCAGCGCGCGAACAGCGCGAGGAGAAGTGAGGCTTCATCGGAAGGCCGGAGCCCCTTCAGAAACGGGTCATCATCGACGCTGACGTCAACCCAGCCGGGTGCATAGAGCGCCCGGTAGTGAACGTATCGCGTCCGAAGATCATCGATCCCAAGCTCCGGGTGAAACTGCGTCGCCCAGATTGGCAAATGACCGACCCGGAAGGCGTGTACAGGGCAATCCGGTGTCGACGCAAGCAATCTTGCACCCAAAGGCAACGCTGCGGCCCGATCGTGGTGGCCAACTTGGGCACTAAATAGCGCCGGCAGATGAGAGAAGAGCGGATCGTCCCGGCCCGATTCGCCCAGCTTGAGGTCGTAGGTGCCCATCTCAGTGTTGGCGTAGTCGCGAATCATGCGGCCGCCGATCGCGAGCACCAGGATCTGAAAACCGAAGCACGAAGCAAACGTCGCTTTGCCTGGCAGCACCAATTCACGGCGCACCCACTCGACCAATCGACCGATCCACGGATCGCGATCGAGGACAGAGTAGTCGCCCGAACCGCCCATCAACACTGCGCTGACGCCTTTGAGTTCGTCGCGCGTAGGCAACCTATCGGTTGCGTTGACCACGACCAGATCATCCGCGCCCAGCCCGATCGCCCCCCGAAAACAGGCGATTTCGTGCTCGAGCATGGGATCGTCTTGATTCCGGGCCTGCAGGAGCAGAAAGGGGCGGCGCAAAGATCCTCCTCGCCCGTATGCCGGGCTCTGCTCATCATGGAGCCCCTGCGAGGCAGCGTCCACCCCGTGGCTCACACCGAATCACTTCCCCGTGCGTCGGAACAAAACGGAGGGCCAGGTTATTTGCTCACGTGAGCGGTTATGGCCATGGCTCTTGCTTGCAGGCACACTCACCAGACTTCGGCGGCAATCCCACTGTTCGCACGCCCCATCGGAGGCCCAATGAATCCACGTTCTCGGCTGCGCGTCGCCGCATGTGCCGCCCTGTTGTGTTCCCTGGTCGCGACCTCCGCGTGGGCTGCCAAGGGCATGCCACCGAACATCGACTCGCGTGACCTGCGCCCCGGCATGAAGGGGTACGGGCTCACGGTGATGCGCGGGCAAAAGATCGAGCGCTTCCAGATCGAAGTTATCGGCGTGCTCTACAACAAGCTGCCCGGCCAAGACATGATCTTGGTGCGGTGTGCGGGCTTGAACTTGGAGCATTCCGGGGTCATCGCTGGCATGAGCGGCAGCCCGGTGTTCATCAAGGGTCCACGCGGCAAGGATCTGCTGGTCGGCGCGGTCTCCTATGCCTTTCCGTTCAACAAGGACCCTGTGGCGGGGGTCACGCCGATCAAGAACATGTGGCCGGAGCTCGATCGCCCGCTGCGCCCTGTTCCGAAACCTCAGCAGATTTTGATGCCGGGGTCGCGGCGCGGCAAGCGCAGCAAACGGCGGCGGCGGCGGCGACGGCGCTCCTCGCTCTATCCGAACCTGAACATCGAGGCGGCGCCTGTGAGTGAGCAGCCGCAGCGCACCACGCAGCTGCCGGGCGGGCTCGATCCCTCACGCATGCAGCCGATCGCGATGCCCCTGTCTGCGTCTGGCTTTCACCCCGATCTGATGAAGGAAATGCAGACGGCGTTCAACCCGCTGGGCTTTGGTCCGGTTCAGGCTGCTGCGGTTGGAGCGACAGCCGCCGGCGGGGCTATCAACCCGAAAAGTGAGCCTTTTCGTCCGGGATCAGCGATTTCTCTGAGCCTCGTGCGCGGTGATATGAACATCGCTGGCGTGGGGACGGTGACCTGGGTTCGCAAGAATAAGTTCATCGCGTTTGGCCATCCCTTCCGCGGCGCTGGCCAAATTCACTTGCCTGTCGGCGGCGCGCACATCGTGTGGGTGACGGCATCCCAGGTGAACTCGTTCAAGATGGGCGTGCCCCTAAGCCCGCTCGGCGTGCTCGATCAAGATCGCCTGCCCGCCGTCGCCGGGCGCATCGGGCCGAAAGCGGCGATGATACCGATGCAGGTTCGCGTGCGCGGTAAGGGCGGCGGCACGGACCGCACTTGGAAAGTGGAGATCGTGGACCAGCCCAAGTTCTTCCCGCTGGCCGTTTCGATGGTCCTAGGCAACGCGCTGCGGGTCAGTGAGCCGATCGCGCAAAATGCCTGGGCGACCATGAAGCTGACGTTTGAGCTGGAGGGCGGCTACAAACCGCTGGTCTTCGAAGACAAGTTCGTCAGCCTCGGCGGCAGCGCGGGCCTGTACCGGGTCCGTGGCCTCGCCAAACGCGTCGCTAAGGCGCTGGTGAGCAATGGTTTCAAGCGGATCCGCACCAAGTCCATCAAGGCTGAGTTTCAGGTCGAACAAGGTCGGCCCATGGCATTCCTGGAGGCGGTGAAGGTCGACAGCGACACCGTCCACGTGGGCGATTCACCGACCCTGCGGGTGCAATTCCTACGGCCCAACAAAAAGTCGGTGACAGTGAAGCTGAAGCTGCCCAAGATTCCAAAGGAGCTCGCTGGCGGCAAGATTCGCGTCTGGATCGGATCGGCGAACCGCAAGCCGCTAGAGCGCCCGCAACCTCAGGATGAAAACGACATCTTGGACTCCATGCGGGCGTACCAACCCAGCAATCGGTTGGTGGCTGTGCTGACGCTCCCCGGTCGCAGCTGGATGACCCGGGGCGAGCGCCTCGTTGATGTGCCGCCCGGTGTGATGACAGAGATCACGGGTCATCGGCGCAAGATTCGCTTGGGTCGAACGACGCTACGCACGACGAAGGACCTCGATTGGGCCATTACGGGATCGGGAACGATCTCGCTGATGGTCGCTGACGATCCGTAGACCGACTTGGCGTGCACGCGCCTGTGAGTGGCGACAACGCCAGAACTCACCTCGCAAACACTCCCCTGCCCACTGCGGCCAATGGCGCCGCGACAGGAACGACAGATGACAGCAAGCAAGCTCTCACGCCGAGGCCAAATCTCCATCGCGCTATTGGTATTGGCGGCGCTCTTTGGTGCTTCCGTGGCCATGGCCGCCCTCCCCCGCGATTGGCACTTCGCCAGCGGCCGTGACTTTGCCCGCGGCAAGCTCAGCGGCCTCGCGCTCCACCAAGAGACGGGGCTCACCGTCGCCCCAGGGGTCAAACGCACCGGCGTCGACGCCGAGCTGATCCATTGCTGGGCAAGGGATGGTCGCAAGCTGTGGCTGGGAACGGGTCTGTCAGCCAAAGTCTTCGTCGTCCAGGGCGGCAAGGCCAAGATGGTGGCGAAACTCCCCGGCGTCCTGGTCGGAAGTTTGGTGCCGGACGGCAAAGGTGGCGTGTTCGCGGGCACGGTCGGCCGCGGCAAGGTCATGCGGGTCAGTGCCAGCGGCAAAGTCGAGGAAGTTGTGCGCCTCAAGGGCGTCCGGCACATCTGGTCGCTGCTCATCAAGGACGGCACGCTCTACGCAGGCACCGGTCGTGGCGGCGGCGTTTTCGCCATCGATCCAGCTGCCAAGACGGCGAAATTGTATGCAGAGACCGGCGCCGAGCACGTCATGACCCTCATCGCTGATGGGGACGCCATCATCGCCGGCACGAGCGACGCCGCTACCCTGGTGCGCATCACCGGTGAGAAAAAGGCGCAGGCCATCGCAGGCTTTCCTGGCGTTGAAGTCCGCAGCGTGACCCGTCTGGGCAAGGCCCTGTACGTCGCGGTCAACGGCGGCAATACGGCAGCGGCGCTTTCGCGCTTGCGGGCGACGCGGCGGCGGCCAGGCGGCAAAGGCAAGATCGCTGTGCGTCGGAAAAAGCGGAAAAAGCGCGCGATTCGTGGCGGCAAGGGCGCGGTCTGGGTTCGTCATGACGACGGTCGCATCAACCGACTGTTCATCTCGCCCAATGGCATGCTGACGGACATCGGCGCCTCCGGACAGGGCGTCGTCGCGGGCACCATCGCTGGCGGCCGTGTGGTGATTGGCGACCTGCAGGGCAACGTCATGAGCCTATTCGATCTCGACGAGACCCAAGTGCTCGGCATCGAGATGGGCGCCAAGGGGCCGAAAACCCTCATGACCGGCAAGGGCGCGGCGGTCTACAGCGTCGGTGGCGCTGCGAAGAACCCCACGTACACCACCGAGGTCTTGCGGGCCGGCGGGGTGACGCGCTGGGGCCGTATCGCGGCTGGCGGCAGCGGTAGCCTCATTGTGGAGACCCGCAGCGGCTACTCCAATCCCCCGAGTGACACCTGGAGCCCTTGGCAACCCTTGGCCAACGAGCGCAGCCAGAGCCCAGCGGCGAGCTACCTGCAGGTCCGCGTGCGCTTTGCCAGCCCGGACGCGCGTCTGTGGGAGCTGCGCATCTTTCGTCGGCCCTTCAACCGGGCGCCGTCCATCAAGCGCCTGACCATCAAGCCCAACAAGAAGCTGCGTACCCTGCGGGTGACTTGGAGCGCGAAAGACCCGGATGGCGGCCGCCTTGGCTACATCCTGACCTACCGTAAGCGCGGATCGACCCAGTGGCTGATGCTGCACGACCGCTTCTACGCCAAGACCTCGATGACTCTGTCGCCAAGGGACATGCCCGATGGCTGGTACGAGCTCCGTGTCGAGGCCACCGACGCCCCCAACAACACGCCGTCGGAGGCGTTGCGCACAGCTCTGATCAGCAAGCCCTTCTTGGTCGATCAGGGCCGTCCCGACGTCAGCGCCCAGGTGCGCGACGGCATGCTGACGGGCGTAGCGGCCGACCGGGTGTCAAACATCGTGCGCGTGGTGGTGTCGTTCGACGGCGAGCCGGCGGTGCTGGCCCGTTGTGGTGACAACATCTGCGACGGTCGGCAGGAGGCCTTCGAGCTGAAGCTGCCGCCGGACCTGCTCAAGGGTCGTCATACGCTGCTGATCCAGGCGACTGATGAGGCCGGCAACACGGGCGTTCAGCGCTTGGTCATCGGTAAGTAGCGCGACCTGGGCCACTTGCTGTAGTGGCCGCCAGCAGGCCGCCTAGAGGCCGCCAGCAAGCCGATGGGGCGCAGCCCCCACTAGTATGCCTTCATGCCTGTCGAACGTGCCTACGGGCCGTAGAGGGCCCAATCCGGCCGTTTGGGGTCCCCAAAATGAGCAAATATGCCCCGGCGCGACGGGCTGCTAGTTCAACCCCAACAGGGCGGTGATACCGACCGTAATCGTGGGAATCAGGATCGCCGCCGCGACGATGGCGAATAAGCCGCGCTTGGCCAGCTGCATCCGAGTCAGCTTGCTCACGGCGAAGACGATGGCGCTGGAGTCAGTCGATTGCGGCAAAAGCACAGCCACCGACGAGGCCATGCCGACGCTCAGACAGGACGCGACTGGCGAGACGTTGATCTGCTGGGCGGAGACCACGGCCAGGGGGCACAGCACGGCGGCGGTCACAGTGTCGCTGGCAAACTGCGTCATCACTAACGCTGTCACCGTCATCAGCATCGTCAACCCGATCTGTGACTCGACGCCCAGGCCCTTCACCGCGAGGTGTCCCAGCCACTGCGACAGCCCGGTATCGATGCTCTGGTGGCCCAGGGCGAGACCACAGCCGAGCAGGAGCACCACGTCCCAGTTGATGGTCTTGGCCTCATCCCAGGTCAGCAGCGGCTCAGAACGATGTTTCGTCAGTGGATTGCGCTTGCGACCGGCCGGCGCCGCAAAGAGCAGCGCGGCCCCCAGCAAGGCGATGACACCGGGCGGCAGCGCTGTGGTCACCGCTCTGGTCGTTGGGCTGTTGAGCCCGGTAGCGAGCGCCACCAAGCCGGGCAACCACCAGAGCAGCAAGCACAGGGCGATCACCAGGGCTAGCACGGCCTGCCCTCGATCGAGCCCCCACAGCGCGGGGACGGTATCGGGTAGCCGCAACGCCTTGGTCGTCGGGGAGCGCCGATCCGCTTGCGGCGAGGTACGCAAGTCACCGTGCACGACCTTGACGCCATCGGGCCCCAGCACCATGCCCGAGAGCGCGAGCCAGAGGCCCATCATCGCAGCCGTCACGGGCAGGGCGACCAGGGTCCAGTGCAGCAGCGGCACGGAGCGGCCGTCGTACTGTGAAATAGCGGCCAGCGCCACGAGATTGGCTGGCACGCCGACGGCCGTAATCATCCCGCCAATATTGGTACTCCAAGACACCGCCAGCAGCGCCAAGCGCTCAAAACGCAGACCGAAGCGCTCGGCTTGGTCGCGCACCACAGGCACCAGCATCGACGCCACCGAGCGGTTCGGTGCAAACGACGACAGGACGTAGGCCACCACAGAAAAGGCGCGCACCAGGGTCGTGAGGGTCGTGCGACCACGGGGAAAGAGCGCTGCGGCAACGGCGCGGTCGAGTCGGCGACGACTTGCACCCTCATTGAGAAAGGCCGCACCCAGAAAAAGAAACACCACGGGATTGGCGAAGGGCGCGAACATCTCGTGGGGCGTCGCAACGCCGAGCATCACACCGACGGCAGGAGCGGCGAGCGCGGTGATACCGAGCGGCAAAGCTTCGGTCAGCCAGAGGATGAGGGTGCCCGTGATCAGGGCCATGAGCGCCGCGGCCGGATGCGACATATTGTCGGGGCGCAGGAGCCACACCACAGCAGCCAAAGCGGGCGCCAAAACCAGGCCAACTCGCCGCCAGCGGGCAGCCAGTTTGAGCTGTGCAGGGCTCAGAAAACCCTCGATCGCTGGCATGGTGACAACCTCCAGCGGCAGGGTACGGGAGCGGAGATCGGGCGTCGAGATGGGGGGAGAGCGGCGAAGGTGCTGATGCGGGGCCAGGCGATTGTGATCCCTGTGATGGCGCTATTGCACGCTAACGTGACAGTGCCTACGCGATAGCTATGGCGTGTCGAAGCCGCACATCTGACAGGGCTTGGGTCCCAGACGATTGGCGTGCAGCCACTCAGGCGGCCGCGGCAACTCACAACGCTCACACGTGAAGAACCGGGCCTTGCGCGCCACGATGGCTGCATCGATCAGGTGCTGCATCATGATTTTGGCGGCGCCGAGATCGTCGGGCAGACGGGCCCACGGCAGCGCCACGAGGGTCTCGTCGACGAGCACGGGCTTGGCACCCCACCACTTCTGCGCGTACAGACCGACGCGCACCGCCGCTGAATTGAGCCGCAACGCCACTAGGCCCGGGTCGCCACCGACCAGCAGCACACTGCCGCCAGCCGCCGCGATCCGTTCGACAGGCATAGGCAGCAGCGCCTGAATCCAGGGCTCAGCGTTGTCTTGGCCCCACTTCGGCGGATCCGGCTCGGCGCGTACCACCGACTAGCCCTCGTTGCCGTAGAACGTGGCGCCACTGTCGGCCATATCAGCCAAGATCTTCGCCGGGGCGAAACGCTTGCCGTAGCGCAGCTCGAGCGCACGCAGGCGAGCGGCGACATTGCGCGCGCCGTGACGGTCGACGTAGCGGAAAGGCCCACCTTCGAAGGGCGGGAAGCCGATGCCGAACACCGCGCCGAGGTCACCGGACTCTGCGTCCATCAAGATGCCTTCTTCCTTGCAGCGCGCTGCCTCATTGGCCAAGGCCAACACCAGGCGCTCTCCCATCTCATCGAGATTGGCGACCCGCGTCTCGCGACCGTTGGGCATGTGGTCGTAGACCGACTCGTCGATGACCTTGTGGCCCTTGACCGTCTTCGACTTGCCGTCCTCGTAGATGAAAAAGCCCTTGTCAGCCTTGCGACCGAGACGCCCCTCTTCCAAGAACTTGGCGATGTTGTCCGGCGGGAACTCCATGTGGCCGCTGTAGTGCGCCTGCATGGTATCGAGCACCTTCTGGCCGACATCGATGCCCACTTCGTCCATGAGCGTGATGGGTCCGACGGGGAAACCAACACGCGTCGCCGCTTCGTCGATGTCCTCAATCGCGTAGCCCTCGATCAGCATGAAGGTGGCTTCGACCATGTACGGCGCCAGGACACGCGTGGTGTAAAAACCGGCGCAATCCCGCACAACGATGACGTGCTTGCCCATCTTCCGCGACAGCTTGCAGATGGTCTTGGTGACCTCCGGGGACGTCTTGTCGGTGATGATGACCTCGACCAGCGGCATCTTCTCAACGGGGCTGAAAAAGTGCATGCCGATGACCCGCTCGGGGTGCTTGGCCTTCGCCGCGATCTCTCCGATGGGTAGCGCAGAAGTGTTGGTCGCGAAGATGGCGTCTTTGCGGGTCACACGCTCGATGTCCGCGATCATCTGATGCTTCAGACCGACCTTTTCGAGCACCGCTTCGATGACCACATCCGCCTGACCGAAGCCGGCGTAGTCGATGCCGCCGGAGAGCCTGCCCATGCGCTGCTGCACACCACCGGCGTTGTAGCGCTTCCGACGACGGGCCTTGCCGTAGACCTTCTTGGCGTAACCGAGACTCGTACCGATCGCCTCGTGGCGCAGGTCCTTGAGACGCACGGTCACGCCCTTGTCGGCCAGCACGGTCGCGATGCCGCTGCCCATGAGCCCCGCGCCGAGCATGCCCACGTGCTGCACATCGCGCGCTTTGACGTCAGCGGTATCGGGACCATCGTTCTTCTTCAGGGTGGTGATGCAGTGAAACAGGTGCCGCAAGCCCTTGGACTCTGGGGTCAACAGCAGCGAACCAAATGCTTTGGACTCGGCCTCGTAGGTGCCAGCAGCGACCACGTCGAGGATCTTCAATGGCGCGGGGTAGAGCCCCTTGCTCTGCGACATGACCTTCTTGCGGGCTTCCCGCAGCACAACCATACGACCCAGGGCGTTGCGCTCGAGCAGCAGCTCCTGCACCTCGGCCTGCATGTCCTGCTTCTTCTCTTTGGGGCCTTTGCCAGCTGCGAGATCGGCGGCCAACTTCTTGGCGGCGCTCATCAGCTGATTGTGGGGCACCGCGAGATCGGCGAGGCCGAGCTTCACAGCCTTTGCCGGACGGATGTTCTTGCCGGTGAGCATCATGTCGAGCGCACCAGTCAAGCCGATGAGCTCGGGCAGACGCACCGTACCGCCAGCGCCAGGCAACAGACCCAGCTGCACTTCGGGGAGCGCCAGCTTGGTCTTCGGGTGCAAGCTCACTACGCGGGCCGTGCAGGCCAACGCCAACTCCAGACCGCCACCGAGGCAATCACCGAAGATCGCGGCGACAGTGGGCACGCCAAAGCTCGCGATACGGTCCATGGCCTGCTGGCCCTGATGACTCAGCTCGGCGCCGCGCTCCGACGAGGTCACGCCGTTGAGGTCACCGATGTCGGCACCTGCGATGAACCCAGCCTCTTTTCCAGAGGTGATCACCAGCGAGCGCAGGTTGGCGTCCGCACGGGCTGCCTCAAACACCGTCTCGAACTTGGGCATCAGGTCGACGCTCAACGTGTTGACCTTCTGGCCAGGCACATCGATGACGATGACGCCAACGCCGTCTGCATCGCTGCCCTCGTAACGCAGGGCCGGGGCCGGCTGCTGAGGAAGTTCCATCTGTTTCGGGGCTGTGGGCGTGGCCGATTGCAAAGTCATGGCAATTCCTCCGTGCGCAAGGTGCGCAGTGGCATCATGTGGGCAGGGCTCGCAGCGCTCATCGTCCGAAAAATCGGGGCGCTGGCGGGCCAACAGCTACGGCTAGCGCGCGCGCTCAAGCACCATGGAGGCACCAAGGCCGCCGGCAGCGCAGACACTCGCGAGACCCAGCTCTCCGTCCGTGTGCGCCAGGATGTCGAGCATCTGGGTCAGGATGCGGCCGCCAGTAGCGGCGAAAGGATGGCCGTACGCCAACGAACCGCCCCAGATATTGAGCTTGCTGCGATCGACTTCACCAACCGCACCGGACAGTCCCAGCTCATCTGAGCAGAACTTGGCGCTGTTCATGAGCTTGATGTTGCTCAGCACCTGAGCCGCGAAGGCCTCGTGAATCTCGACCGTGTCGATGTCGCCCAGGGTCACACCGGCTTTCTTGAGCGCACCCGGCACCGAGTAGACGTTGCCGAGCAGCAGGTTGACCCGTGGGTCGAGCGCGGCGAACTCCCAGCTGCGCACAAAGCCCATCGGCTTGAGACCGAGCTCTTTGGCCTTGGACTCCTTCATCAGCAACACGCAGGCAGCACCATCGGTGAGCGCGCTAGACGTCGCGGCGGTGATCGAGCCGTTCTTCCGATCGAACGCCGGCCGCAGACGGGCGAGCTTCGCCGGATCCATGCTGCTGCGGATGAGGTTGTCTTCCGTCGCGATGCCCTTCGGCGTCTGCACCGACATCATCTCGCCGGCAACCCAGCCTTCCGTGGTCGCCTTGTGGGCGTTGGCGTGACTCGCCAGGGCGAATTCTTCCTGATCAGCACGCGCGATCTCGAAGTTCTGCGCCATCAACTCGGCGTGCTGCCCCATGGTCTTGCCGGTGTAGCGCTCGGCGATCGCAGGCGGCGAGGGCAGCAGATCCAGCGGATTGAGCTGCGCCAACGTCTGGACCATGCTCAGGCCCTTGGCCTTCTGCGCCTTCTTGAGCACGTCGATGACACGCTTCTTGTGCACCACGGGCGCGTGACTGGTGACATCCACACCGCCGGCCAAAACGACCTCGCGCTCACCCGTTAGGATCATCTGCGTAGCGCTGGCGACCGACTGGAGCCCCGTCGCGCAGGCACGGCTGACGGTAAATCCAGGGATCCGGTACTGCGAGAGGTTCAGCGCGATCTCGCGGGCGACGTTGGGCGCCGTCGGGACCGAAATCACCGTGCCCCAGACGATCTCGTCGAGCTGATCCATCGGAAAATCGAGTCGGAACAGCAGCTCGCGAGCCACCTGGGTGGAGAGCTCGACCGGATCGACGTCGTTGAGGGTCGACCACGACTTCGCGAATGGAGAGCGCAGACCCGCCACGATCGCCACGCGATCTACTTTTGCGGTCGTCTTACGCGTCGCGCGGGGCTTGGTCGCTTTCTTCGGCGCAGCGGCCTTCTTTGGCGCAGCCTTCTTCGGCGCAGCCTTCTTCGGCGCAGCGGCTTTCTTCTTCGGCGCAGCCTTCTTCTTGGGAGCGGCGGCCTTCGCAGATGCGGCCGGGGTTTCGGTCTTGTCGGTTGGCGTAGCCATCAGAACCTCCAGCACGGAAATCTCGTGCGCAGGTGGTTCTGACGTTTTTGACGCACTGTGTCAAGACGCGTTAGAGCCGTGCCTTCCTAAGGTTGCGAGCCCTCAGCGACTATCGGTTCGCGATCGCGTCATCATTTTGTGTCGACAGCGGCCAGAACCACCCCAAAACGACCAACGGGCCCGGGACTTGAAAAGGTCCACGGGCCCGCCAGTTCGTTGTCAATTGCGACTACCGACCCGGACGGGGTGGCGCGGTCGCGATCTTGAAGAGCACGCGCTCATTGGCCTTCTTGGCCTTGCGACCACGACCCTTCGCGACGGGCTCCTCGCCACCGTGCGGCACGATGACGAAGCGATTCGCGTCGATGCCAGCGTCCACGTAGAAGGCAACGATCGCCTTGGCGCGCTTCTCGGACAGCTTCTTCAACTTCTTCGCCCTGCCACGTGTGTGCGTGTGCACGTGGACCTCGATCTTCAGATCTTCGCGCTCGAGCAACAACTCCAACAGCGACTCGAGGACCTTGTTGGCCGACTTATTGAGCTTGGCGCGGCGGAACTTCAGCCCCTTGACCGGACCACTGAACATCGGAGCGATGTGCGCTGGCATGTTCTCGGGGCAGCCGTCGTCGTCCTTGAAGTTGTTCTTGTCTTCAGCCTTGTTCGGGCATTTGTCCTTCGCATCGGGGATGCCGTCGCCGTCGTTGTCGGGGTCGGGGCAACCATCGGTGTCCTGGTAGCGATCGCGATCTTCAGCCTTGTTCGGGCAGCGATCTTTCGCGTCCGGCACACCATCGCGATCGTTATCCAGATCGGGGCAACCGTCTGAGTCCTTGAAGCCGTCCTTGTCCTCGGCCTTGTTCGGGCACTTGTCCTTCGCGTCAGGGACGCCGTCACCGTCATTGTCGAGGTCGGGGCAGCCATCGTTGTCCTTGAAGCCGTCCTTGTCTTCTTTGGCGTTCGGGCAACGATCGGCGTTGTCCGGTACGCCATCGGCGTCGTTGTCGATCTCTGGGCAACCGTCAGTGTCCTGGAAGCCGTCACGATCTTCTGGGCGCTTGGGGCATTTATCCTTGTCGTCTGGTACGCCGTCGCCATCCGTGTCTTGGTCCGGTCCACCAAATGCGTAGGACAAGCCAATGGATACTTCGAAGTTCTGTGCAGCGCCGTGCTCGATCTTGGGCTGGTCTTCAAGGGGCTTGCCGGCAGCGTCACGCTCGAATTCATCCGGCCGAGCGGAGCTGACGATCCAGCGTGCGTCGAGGCGGGCGAAGAGGCGAAATCCAAGCTGATACTGCGCGCCCACACCGACCAACAAAGCGTCGTCGGTGTCGACTGGCTCAACGTATTTCTTGGCGGCCTTGAGCTCCTTTGCCGTCTTGCCTGTCGACAGGCGCATCTGGCCGTAGCCAGCCGTCACGAAGGGGCGGAGCGCCTGCCCTGGCATCAGGGTGTAGCGCGCGAGCAGGCGGTAGTTGTGCAGGGTCGCTTCCTGGACTGGCGCCCGCGGCAGCTCGGTCGAGGTCATGGCGTATTCGGCGTCGAGCGACACGGTCTCGATCAGCGGGTAGCTCACCCGTAATCCCATGAGCAGACCGCCCTTTGGAATGTCGTCGGGGAAGTGGGCGTTGCCGAGGCCGTTGACCTCATCGAGGCTCAGGAAGCCCAAGGTGACGCCGACCTGCGCCCGACGGGCCCAAGGCTGTTTCGCCTCGGCGAATCCAGGCGCGATGAGCACGACCACCGCGAGTGCGGCGAGCAGCGATTTGGTGGCGTGAATCATGCGGCGAACTCCAGCGATGAGGTTTCCGCGACAGGACTGCATCTGAGATGAGCAGAGACGTTCGCGGTGGCCTACCGTACCCCACCTTCACGGGACCAGCCAAGCCCCCCCCGAGTCGTCGTTCAACGACCTAATTTTCCAGCCAGACCGGCGAGCGCTTCGTAGACGTGCAGGTGTCGGGTGTCCATGCGACATGCGTCACCGACCCCATCGCGCAGCATCTGTGACGAGCGCGCCGTGTGAGGTCAAACGGGATGACCGCAATCATGAAGATAGGTGAGGTCCGCGTTTACCGAGCCCATCGAACCGAGCGCTCGATCGCTTGTGGCCCGCGCGTCATCTGCCCTTCCTGTCGGTCTGTTGGTTCTGGTAGCTTCTGGGCTATGAATCGGCCCCGTTCCAACACCGTGCACAAATCTATGAGCTGCCGGCTCGCTGTATCGCGGCTGTGTTGGCTGCTGCTGCTGCTGGGCATCATGTCAGGTTGTGCGTCTCCGGGCTCGGAGGAGGTGGCCAGAGACGCTGGCGCCGCCGACGCAGCTGCCACAGATGCAGCCGGTGGGCTCGACGCAGATCAACCCCCCGGGGGCGACGCCGTTGGTGACCAATCAGACGGCACCGCGACACCTGTCGTCAGCAAGCCGTTGATTCTGACCGTCGCCCCGGAGACAGGCTCCTCGTCTGGATTGACCGAGGTCGAGATCACTGGGATCGGCCTGGGCACCGCTATCGGGGTCTATTTCGACGAATCCCCAGGCATCGATCTGCAAGTGCTCGATGACTACACGCTGCGTGTACAGAGTCCGCCTCGGAAACCGGGATTTGTCGATGTGACGGTGCGGATTACCGATCTCGAGGGCAACGCCTCGGAGATCTCGCTGCCACTGAGCTTTCGCTACCTGGCCGATGTGCAAGTTCATAGCGTCTCGCCCAAGGCGGGCCCCCACAACGGCGGCTCCCTGGTGACGGTGACCGGCAACGGGTTCACGCCGACAACGGCCTTCATTTTCGGTGACCGCCTCGCGATCGACCCCCTAGTGCTCGACGAGTTCACGGCATCGATGCACACGCCGCCAGGTCCGGTGGGCAGGGTCGCGGTGAGCGCAGGCAACGCAGACGGCGCCGCGACCTTGAAGAACGCGTATGAGTATACCGGCGCATCGACCTTGAAGTGGGTGGCGCCAGCCACGAGTCCAATCGGTGGCGGAACGACCTTGCGTGTCCATGGCACGGCGCTGGGTGGTACCGGCAGCGCGGTGAGCATTATGGCCCCGTCAAAAACCGACCAGAACAAGCTAAAACCCTACAACGCTGGGATTTTGGCTGTCGCAAAGGATGGTTCGTGGCTCGACATCAAGGCGCCAGCGATCATGAGTTCCGGCGCATTCGATCTGGTCTACACGCGCAAGGGCAAAGCGCTGACACTGGCCAAGGGGGTCACGTATATCGGCGCGACCGACCCAGCCACGGGCAAGCAATGGAACAATGCCGTGGTGGGCCTGTCGCCCGCGAGCGCCCCGGTTAATGTGGCCAAGGACGTCGCTATTGTCGTTGTGGGCCCAATCGCACGGCAGACCAACGGCCAAGTCGAAGTCCGGTTGTCGAGTTCCAAGGTTCCGGTGCTCTGGCATGACGTGGGCACCCAGGGACCGGGGCAGCAAAGCGCGACCATTGTGGTGCGGCTCGGCCCTGCCACTTGGACGGTCCTACCCACCAAGGCCAGCATTCGCGTGGACGTAGGCTACGAAGACGCGACAGGTGTGGGTGCGTTCACATGGCTGCCGCCTATCCCGAAGATCGTCAAGGTGACCCCGAGCCTACTGAGTACGGCTGGCGGCAGTCCGTTCACGGTGCATTGGGGGCCCAAAGCTGTCGGTTTTGGGGCCGTGGTTGGCGTCCGCATCGGCGCGCTGTTTGCGACCAGCATCAACCCGGGCCTGCCGAGCAAACACGCCGCAATGACGGTCTCCGGCCTGGCACCCAAGGGCAGTCCTGGGCCTGCCGATGTGCAGCTGATCTTGGGCAATGGCACCGCGATTGCGGCCAATGCCGTCCAATTTGGCGGCGGTGTTCCCAAGGTGGCGGCGATCACGCCCGGGCGCGGTGCGGTCGCTGGCGGCAGTTTGGTCGATCTCATCGGTTCGGGGCTGAGCGACCTCGATCGCGTGTTCATCGGCGACAAGCAGGTCAAAGACTTGAAGGTCATCCATCCGGGACTAGCGCGATTTCGGACGCCGCCCGGCAAGCCAGGGCCCGCGACTCTGATGGCGCGGTACACCAATGGAAACCAGCAGACGCTCGCGCAGGCCTACATCTACTTCGATCCGGTGGCAGGCAACTACGGCACTTGGGGTGAGCCCATCGACCGGGACGTCAATGTCACGGTGATGCAGAGCAATATGGGCGGCGGACGGGTGCCCGATGCGACGGTCGTGGTCGAGCGCGGGGAACAGGTCTGGACAGGTGTGACCGACAAGAACGGCCAAGTGGTGATCAGCGCACCGAATCTGACGGGCCCGGTCACCGTCTCGGCAGCCAAGCCCGGCTACACGGCCGCCTCCGTCGTCAAGGTCGGCGTGCGCAACGTCACGGTGCGCTTGCGCAAAGCGACAGCGCCCCCGCCGAGCAGCGGGACTGGGGAGCCCCCGCCGGGAAACAAGCCCGATCCGTTCCCAGACGGTGTGATCAACGGCACGGTCAGCAATTCAGCCAAGTACACTCAGCTACCAATGGGCGACTGCAAGACACAGCCCGCGGTCGGCGGCAACTGCAAACCCTGCACCACGGCAAAGGAGTGTTTCGCCGGACAAACCTGCGAGTTGCTCCGGGACCCCCTGCAAGGGTTCGACCTCGGGGCAGGCGGCAACGCCATTCCAGGCGCGACCCCGGTCACACAGACAAACGCCGATCCGCAGCGCTATTGCATGAGCGACTGCCTCAAAGACACGGATTGTCCTGGTGATTTCGAATGCCGCGCAATCGGTCTGACCACCGGCGCGCCCCTGTATCGCTGTACGCCGCGCATCGGCTTTGCTCAGACGCGATGTGAGACTAGCTCGCCGTCCATGTGGGGTGGAAACCCAAAGCCAGGAGCGGGATTCATCGCCAATGACGCGGGCAAGTTTAGTATCGCCAGCCGTCTCGGAGATGTCGCCGTCTATTGCCGGTCGGGCTACGTCGAGAAGGGCTCTGGGCAGTTCATCCCTCTGATGTTGGGCGTCACGCGGGGCATCCACGTGCTGCCCGGCGCGACCGTCAACGATGTGAAAGTCACCCTAACGACCCCGATGACCCGAACAGTTCGCGTACGTCTCGACCGCATCCCCATGGGCGACGATGTCATCGGGTTTAAGCGCTACATGGTCGCTGCGCTCTATCTCGAGACGGAAGGCTACATTCAAATGGCCGATGTCGAGACCACGCTGCGCACCGATGTGATCTCGCTGCCGCGGCAACCCTGGTCCCTCAAGGGTGCGCTGTCGACGATTCGCTACGATATGTACGGCGGCCTATCCAACCCCTTGGGCGGCTCGCCAGTATCCATCGCAGCGAGGGAAGACGTTCGCCCAGCAGACGCCGACCACTTGGCGTGGTGGCCAAAGAAGGAAGGAAAGCCGCTCAAATCTGACGCTTGGTCCGTGCCCACCAACGCCATGGCAACGGACGGCTACACGACGGTCGCCGTCGGAGATCGCGGCTGGATCGGCGTGTGGGGTGGCACCGCATTCACGCAGCAAGCGACACCGACGCAACACGATCTGTATTCGGTGTGGATGGCGCCGGGCGCCAGTGGGGACGGATGGGCTGGCGGCGAGCGCCAGACCTTGTTGCGCCGAAACAACGTCACGGGGTGGCAAGCGTACCCGTCTCCCGTAGCGCAACCACCAGCGGGATCGCCGCCAGATGCCGGAAGAATCAGGGCGATCGCGGGTCGATCAGCGGATGATGTGTGGCTGCTGACAGGCCGTAACGAGCTGTACCACTGGGACGGGAAGGCGTGGTCGAGCGCCTTTGCGGGCCCGCTCGCCCCGCCGAAGTCCAAACCCAATACGTGGGGGGCATGGCAGGAGCTGCCACGCTTGCGCGCGATGCACCACATGGCCGACGGGGCGCTGATCGTCGTCGGAGATGGCGGCTATCTCGTGCGGGGCTACTTCAAGAACGGCAAGCTGTCCTGGCAACTGATTGCAAGCGGCACGAAACATGCACTCTACGCCGTGTGGGGTATCTCCAGCGCGGACTTCTGGTTCTGTGGCGATGCCGGCACGCTGCGTCGGTACAGCGGCGGAACCACGACCCCGGTGGATACTGGCACGCTGCTCCCGTTATATGACGTGACCGGCACACCGAACGGCGTTCAGGCGGTCGGCGGCCTCGGCGCCTGGGTAGAAGTGGCGCTGGACGGCAAAGTCACCAACGTGTCGATCGACAAGCTCTCGGTCGATCTGATGGCGGTCGCGCCCTTCCCGGGCGGAGTGGTGGCGGCAGGGCAGCCGATGGTGGTGATGGGGCCCTACTTGGAGCTTCCCTACATCGTCCTGCCAAAAATCAACGGTCCTATGGGCGACAAGCTCAAGTGGACCGCCAAACCTGGCGTGACACCGACCCTGCACCTCGTCCGCATCACCGACTATTCGTACCGCACGCTGTGGGAGCTGTACGTCAAAGGCGATGTGACCGAGGTCGACCTGCCCGACTTTGAAAAGCTGGCCGCATTCAACCCCCTGCCCGGCGGCAAGATGCGTGTGCGACTGTGGCGAATTTACGCGCCCGGCCTGACGATTGATCACTACAATCACAAGCAGCTAAGTGTGTGGAAGTGGGTCAGCTATGCCTACAATTGGGTGATGACGAGCCAAGTCACCGATCTGTCGGGTACGAAACTGCCGCCTCCTGGGGTGCCGGGTGGTGGCAATCCGCAAAAACTGCCGGCGTTCCCGTAGGATCGCGTACCCCAATCCCCTGTGCGGCGGCCTGTACTCGCCCTCTGGACTCCCCATGACCTCGCCCTTGCGCCACCCGTTGGTCTTCTTGCTGAGCTTCGTCTGGCTTGTCCCCGCCGCGTGTTTCGCAGCGCAGAGCCAGCCAATTCCCCGGAAAAACGGGAGTGTTGCGAAAAAACAGCTGACGGGGAAACGTCCCACGTCTGAGCAAACAGGAAAGGAGGCGGACGCAACGGAAGGCAAACCCGTCGACTGGCGCGGTCTCGATCGGATGGATGCCGACGGGCGCACCAAACGCAAAGACAAGCCGCCGCCCAATCCGGTGCAGCAGCTGGTGCAAAATGCCCCGTACCGGGTCCATGTGGCGACGACGAACGGCAAGAAAGTCACGATTACCGACGCCTATACCTTGGAGCGGCGGCGAATCTTCGTTGCGGACGCGATCGTGGGCTACGCATTTTCCTGGGATGGTCACTGGCTCTACATCGTCTCAGGGACGGCCAATCTCCGAACGGTCCACGCGGTGGCGGTCAACACGGCGAAGGCGCGATCCCTGGGGCGCGTCACCCTGCGCAAGGGAGAGCACGTGGTCGAAGTGCTGGGGCGCGGCAAAGCCGACGGTGTGTCCGTGGCGGTTGTGATCGCCAGAGGGAAGCCGTGGCAGCTGGGT
This sequence comes from Myxococcales bacterium, assembly GCA_023954815.1. Classification (GTDB taxonomy): domain Bacteria; phylum Myxococcota_A; class UBA9042; order UBA9042; family UBA9042; genus UBA9042. The sequence continues at coordinate 51,869 of JAGSHB010000012.1, forward strand.
ACCGGTTGCAAGAAAGCACGTAGGGTCCGCCGCGTTCGCTTTGTGCAGCGGCGGGGAAAATTGGTACGCGAGGCGCTCGAAGGGCCCCATGAACGCAAGTTTCCCTATCGATCACGTCGGGTATCGCCCAACACGCGCTACACGGTTGAGCTGGCGGGCACGTTGAACATTCACGGGCGCTTTGGCGGTGGCGGAAAGGTCGAGCGACTCAATAAGAAGGGTCTGCCTGCCAACAGCGGCTCGGTGCGCTGGATGCGGGATAGCCGCGGTGTGTTCGTGATTCATCGTCGCAAGGGTGCTTGCCCGCACCTGCGTGGGCTCGCGACCTTTCGGCAGCCGCTCAGTCAGTACGCGAGCTGGCGCAGGCAGCGCAATTGGGCGGATTGGCGTGTGCCCGGCGATGTGCAGCTCACCCGCGGCGACCTCGCCCATCAGGATCTGTCTTGGTCGCCCGATGGGATGCGCTTGGTGGGCGTGACGGCCAAGGGGGTAGTGCTTGTTGAGCCGGTGATTCGGTACGGCAAGCGAGTCGCGCTCATCGCGCCGCCATCGACGCTTTGGCCAGCTGTGCGCCCTGGTGTGCGAAGTTTGGTCACAGGTGCGAGTGCGCTACGGCATAGCGAGATCTTGTTGGAGCAGGGCAATCTCACAGCCGCGAAGGAGCGATTGGCGAAGGCCCCCAAGGGGGTCGAACAAGCGCGTCTGCTCAAGCGGCTGGCGAAATTGCAGCGCGTGCGTCTGCGCCGTTTGCGTGAATTTGGCCTCGCCCGGCCCCCTGCCCCGATCGCGCCGAGCCCCACCCCTGCGACCCGAGCACCCTAACCCCGAGATTGCTGCAGCGCCTTGGACGGCAGAAGTTGTGCAACGTCAGATTTGCGGTGCGACTTGCCCGTCGCTTGGTTGACCGAAACCCACCCCTGGGCTAGACCATTCGCGACGCGAGCCGGGTTCCCGACCGCGAACATGCAGCCCAATTTGGAGGACCACGCATGAGCACGCTAAAGAGCCGTCTAGCCGAAAAAATCCCAGCCTGGCGCGACGATGTTCGCTTTCTCGCTAAAGAGCACGGCGATGTCGCGCTCGGAGAAGCCACCATTGGCAAGGCCTTGACCGGCATGCGCGGCCTCAAGGGACTGGTTTGCGACACGTCATACCTCGATCCGATGGAGGGCATCCGCTTTCGCGGTTACACCATCCCCCAGGCGCGCGCGGCGCTGCCGGCCCCGGCTGAAGGCTTGGAGGCCTACCCCACAGGGCTGTGGTTTCTCCTGCTGACGGGCGATCTGCCCACCGCCGACGAGGTCAACGAGCTTGAGGCCGATCTCAAGGCCCGCGCGAACGTGCCCGCCTACGTCTTCTCTGCCCTGGATGCGCTCCCAAGCGACACCCATCCGATGGTGCAGTTCTCGACCGCCATCACCGTGATGAGCAACGAGTCCAAGTTCGCCGCCGCCTACCACGATGGTCTCGGCAAGGGCGACTACTGGGAGCCGACCCTCGAAGACGCGCTCGACCTCATCGCTCGTCTGCCCGTCGTCGCAGCCTACATCTACCGCCGTACCTACAAAGGTGGTGACCGCATCGACGCCAATCCCGATCTGGATTGGGGCGCCAACTTCGCCCACATGATGGGTATCGACTCGAAAGAGTACGAAAACCTGATGCGCTTGTACTTGCTCATCCACACGGACCACGAAGGCGGCAACGTCAGCGCGCACACGTCGCACGTGGTGAGCTCGGCCCTGTCGGACGTCTACCTCTCGGTGGCCGCAGGCATCAACGGTCTCGCTGGTCCGCTGCACGGCCTCGCCAACCAGGAGTGCCTCAAGTGGATCAACACGCTGATGGACCACTTCGACGGCAACGTGCCGACCGAAGAGCAGGCCCGCAAGTACGCGTGGGATACCCTCAACGCACGCCGCGTCATCCCGGGCTTCGGTCACGCCGTGCTGCGCAACACCGACCCGCGCTACGTCGCTCAGCGTGAGTTCAGCCTCGCCAAGGGCATGGGCGACCACCCGGTCGTGGCGACTGTCCACCGTCTGTTCGACGTGGTGCCCGGCGTGCTCAAAGAGCATGGCAAGGCCAAGAGCCCGTGGCCCAACGTGGACGCCCACTCCGGCGCGCTACAGGTCTACTACGGCGTGACGGAAGCTGACTTTTACACCGTATTGTTCGGGGTTTCGCGCGCAATGGGCATCACAGCGCAGATCGTCTGGGACCGCGCGATGGGCATGAGCCTGGAGCGGCCGAAGTCGGTCACCGTGGCGATGCTGAAGGCTGCGGCTGGCGTCGCGTAACACCGCGAGTGGGTCAACCGCCTACTAGTGACACGAACCCGGCTGAGCCTGAGCGCTCGGCCGGGTTTGTCCCTTTTGTAGTGACGCTTTGACAGAGGGACCGGCCTGGACAACTCACTTCGCCGCGGCGCTGCCCTCTGCGCGGCCATCGCTGACAGCTTCGACGCTGGTAATCACGCCCTTATTTCGGACAATGCGCACCGCCTGCACGTCGCACCAGGGCACCTTGGCCACGACCTTGTGACCGCGTTTCTCCAGCGCTTTCCGCCACAGGGCCTCGCCCTTGCCCTCTTCGACCCACACCTCGTCTGGGAACGTCTGGTGGTGCATCCGCGGCGCGTCGATGGCCGCTAGCAGGGGCTGTTTGGCGATCAGGGTACGCCACGCGACTTGAAACACAGCCGTAGGGATCCGCGTACCGCCGGGAGAACCAACGATGAGGACCGGCTGGTTGTCTTTGAGGAAGATGGTTGGGGTCATCGACGAGACCGGGCGCGCCCCCGGCCGGAAGAGATTGGCGCGGCTGCCCGCGAGGCCAAAGGCGTTACTCTCCGTCAGCGTGAAAGAGAAATCGTCGAGCTCGTTGTTAAGCCAGACGCCGCTCTTGGCCGCCAAGATACCGCTGCCAAAGAGCAGGTTCACCGTGTGGGTCGACGCGATCGCCATGCCATTTCGGTCGATGATCGACACGTGACTGGTGTTGTTGTGGCGCTCCAGTTTGCCGATGGAAGTCTTGGCGCTCGGGGTCGCACGCTTGGGGTCGAAGGTCTTGCTCAGCTTCTTGCGGACGGCGGCGGGATAGACGTCATCGAGCTTTTCAGCCGGCGTCTCCGTGTCGCCGCTGAAGGCCAGTCGCAGCTGAAACCCACGGCGCATGGTCTCCGCGAGGGCGTGGGCTGTGTCGGCGCTCTCACTGGGGTTGGGCGCAGCCTTAGGGGCGAACCGGGCCATGAACTCCGCCATGGCGACCAGCTGCGGTCCACCGGCCGACGGCTGAGGCATGGTGAGGACGGACAGACCGAGGGCGGTGCCGGTCAATGGCTTACGCCACCTAGGCTTGTAGGCCTTCAAGTCGGCCGCACTCACGTGCCCACCAGCTGCCTTCACCGTGGCGACGATATCGGCCGCAACCTGTCCCTCGTAGAGCCCCTTTGGCCCTTTTCGTGCGATCTTCTCGAGTGTTTTGGCTAAAGCGGGCTGGCGCAGCACGGCCCCCTTTGTCGGCGCCTTGTCATGGGCGCCGATGACGGCGCGCGCACTCGGCGATAGCACTTCCCAGGTCTGCTGCGCCGCATCGACGAGCACATCGCCCATCACAAAGCCCTTCGCGGCGACGCGAACAGCGGGTGCCACCAACTCCTTCCACGGGCGCTTGCCCCAACGCTTGTGCACTTCCCACAGCCCCGCGACATAGCCCGGCACTCCGATGGCGAGCCCGTGACGTTGGGAGCGTTTAGCCACCGCTTTTCCCTTGTCGTCGAGGTATTGCTTGAGCCGCCCATCTGCCGGTGCCTGCTCGCGAAAGTCGACCGCATGAGGCGCTTTGCCCGTCCCAGGCCACACGATGGCGAAACCTCCGCCACCGATTCCGGTCGATTGGGGGGTGACGACGGTGAGCATGAAGCTCGCGGCGACCCAGGCATCCACCGCCGTACCGCCTTTGTCGAGCGCAGCCATGGCTGCAGCGGTTGCCAGAGGATGGGCCGTGGCGACCCCTGCGTTTTTGCCCACGGCCCGGCGCACAACGGCTGGGGTTGGAACAGGTCGCAGGGCGCTGGCGATCGCGGCGCTCACCGTTGCATTGCTGGCCAAGGCGAGCGCCACCGCTGCGGCCGTGGCAGCGCTGGGCAGCGGTGCTGCCTCTCCCTTCGAAGACGGCTCTGCGCGCTGGACTGCTACGGGCTCTGTGCCTGCCTGAGTTGGCTTCGGCGCGCCGCGACAGGAAGCCAGGCCCACAATCAGGAGCGGGACAAGAAGGTGGCGTTGCATGAAAAGCTCCGAAAAACCGGCCTAAAAGCGCACAAGTAGCTGCGCACTCATGGTGAAGGGCTGGGTGTGGATTTCAACCGATAAAGCCCAACTTTTAGACGCGTCTGTTGCGGCCACCAGGGAAAGTGGACGTCGCCATGGTGGGCAAGGTCACGCTCGAACACGGGGTCGATGTCGCCGCGCGCCCACGCCCGCGCGCAAGCTGGCTGCACAAAGGCAACAGGCGGCGCGGCATCCACCGGGCGATGCTGGGCGTAACAACGGACGCCAAGCAAGACCCAGATGGGCGACTCATCGCTCGCCGTGCCGTCCGGCGGCAGCCGCTTGAGAGCGCGAAGGGACAGCTGAGCTACGGGGCGTTGAAATCGCCAAAGGGGGTAGTGTCGGCTGACCTTATCAGCGCCCGCGTCGTCGTAGTTCAACCAGTGAAGCGTGCCCCGTTTGCCAGCCAATTTCGCGGCAGCATCCGCCAGGAGACGGTCCTCGAGATCTGCATTTTCCGGCTGATAGAGCCACGGAACCGTAGCGGCAGCGCTGAGCACCACAGCGGCGATCACCCACTTGCGCGGAGCGGCGGGCGCCACCCACACAGCAGCAGCGCAGGCCGCCCACAACGCCAGCCAAGGAGCTTGTAGGCGCGCCATGGACACCACGACGGGGTCTGCCATGCCGGGGAGGATGGCGAGCAATCCGAGGGTCAGCGTGAACTTGAGGAGGTTGACCTCGGGCGTGGCCTGCCGGCGAACCCGCCAAGCAGCGAGCAGCCCGACGCCTGTGAGCACCACCGGAAAAACATGTGGCCAGAGCGCCGCGTTCATCCCCGCGAGCATGGGCGGGACCCGCAGCACGAACCACGGCGACCATCCCGAGGGCAAGTCTCCCCGGCCGCCGCGCATCATCGCGCCAGTCAACAGCCAGACTATCTGCGGAAGCACGCCCCACAGCAAAGCCACCAACGGCCCCCTCGCTCGGCGGACCGGCGCGGCCGCGGGGCCGAATGGGCTGCGATGGGCATCGTCAGTATCGCCAGCGACCTCATCGGCTCTCTGCTGAGAAAACCAGCGTGAAAGGGCCCACGGCGTGATGAGAGACACCAACACGAGCGCGGGCCGAGTGTGGCTCGCAGCGATCCAAGGCGCGACCGCCAACCAAGCGTAGCCATGGCGCCCAGTGGATAGCCAGCGTGCCCAAAGTCCGGAGCCGATGATCCAGGCCGCAAAGGCGACGACCAACGCTGCCTCACTGCGATGATGGCGAATCAGAACGGGGAGTAGCGCAAGCGCCCACGCCACTGCGGGCAACACGCGCGGTTTCGGCAGCCAGGCACGCGCCGCCACTGCGAGCCCTCCGACAGTGAGCACCCCGACCGTGCCGTTGACGACGGCGATCGCCCGCCCAGGAGACAGCCCCGTCAGCAGATGAAATGGGCGCAACAACCCGATGAGACCGGCGCCATATTTCGGAATGGGCTGGCCGGCGGCAATGCGACCCACCAGATCCCAGCCTGTGAAGACACGCACCCAATCAAATGGGACCACGAAGCGGATGAGCGCTGCGACGAGCACAGCAGCGAACCACCAGCGCACCTCCCACTTGGGAGTCGATCGCAAGAGCGCTCGCACATCCGGCAATAGCGTCGCAGCACCGACGAAGGTGAAGAACCAGGCGATTGCGCAGACGGCGAGCAGCACATCCTCAATGCTGGCCTCCATGCTGCTAGTCCTGTCGGCGGCGCCAACGCACCGTGAGGAAGGCGATGGTGGCGAGCAGCAACCCTGCCAGCCCCATCAATGAGAAGCGAAGCCAGTCTGGCAGCAGATCAAACGCATTCGGCAGGCGACCCGAGCGCATCACCTCGAGCTCCCGATGCATCTTGAACACCTTGGCCGCGCTGTTTTGCCGCCCCTTGGACAGACGCACAAAGGTCTCCAGATCGCGCAAACTGCCTTCAAAATCGGTGTTTCGGCGCATCACCGAGCGACAGTAGTAGTAGTCAGGGTCGTTGTGACCGAATGTCTGAAGGGTCTCCAGGCGCGCCTCGGCTGCCTTCTTGTGGCCGAGATGAAAGTGAGCCATGGCGGTGTACAGGTGGACCCTCGGTTCGCGCGGGAGAACGCTGCGCAATGGGTCGAGATAGCGGATCACCGCCCGGAAATCGTCGCGATAATAGCTCGCAGTGCCGACAATGTAGCGAGTCACGACGTCTTTGGGATCACGCCCGAGACGCTCGTGGAACGGGTCGAGGAAGTCGTCGTCCAGCACTTCTGGTAGCTGCGTCCAAGCCGTGGCCAGCATACCCATGACGCCGGGGAACTGGAGGTCACGCCGGGCGACCTGCTCCCACAGTTCCGCTGCCTCGCGATTGCGGAATCCCGCGTGCAGCGCGCCTGCCTTCACGTTGAGTAGCGGCAAGCTCTCGGGCAGCTGCTTGAGAGCCTCATTGGCGACCTTCAGGGTCTCGGGCCACCTCGAAAGCGCCTCGTTTCCGGCCAGCGCTCGGGTGATCCAAGCTGGCTCACACTTCGGGTCCTTTGCCAGCACCGCCGAGGCTGTCGCCTGCGCCAGTGAAACCGCCTTCTGCTGACGCAAGACCTCGGCAACCTCAGCCCAGCGACACGGCGCCTTATCCTTTTTCAACCCATCACTTGCGGCAGCCTGCGCCGCCTTGGGGTCGAGTCGCGCCAGCGCAATCGCCCAGTCTGGACGGCGTTCTGGCTGTTTTTGGGCTGTAATTTCCAGATCCGCGATGGCCTTTGCCAGCACCTTCTTACCGCCTTCATCATCACCAGCACGGCGCATCAGGGCGCCCAATCTTGCGCGACGCCCCGGGCCCAACTCCTTGTCCTTTGCAATCCCAGCGAGCAGGCGCTTGGCCTTGTCCAGCTCTCCGATACCGACGGCATCCCGAACCTGATGCAGCTGGTCGTCCGTGCGCAGGGCCCGCTTTGATGGCGCCCCGGACTTTCGACGCCGTTCTTTGCCGTCCGACCTCGCCGCCGATCGCCACATGGGCGGCTTTGCTGCGGAGATGTGCTTGGCGATGAGAGCCAGCTCCGTCTCCTTCCACTCGACCTTTCCGCGGATGACGACGAGCGTCGACGAGCGGGTCACCGCTGGGCCCTTGGCACTGGTGGGATGGCGCACGAAGAGTTGACGACCGTCCGCCCAGGTCGCCACGATTTCGGCCTTGTTGATGCGGATGGTCTTGGGAGGCGTCACGCCTGGCGCTTGAAAGAGTTGGGTCGCGAGCGCCTCTTGGCCAGCGGGCAGAATCAGTTTCGCCGTGTCAGCGATCGCCAGCTGAGGAGCGAGGGTGGTGCACAGCCACAGGGCAACCGCGGGCAGCAGGGCCATGGAGTTGCGGCGCGGCGCGGACTGCAGCAGCAGAGCTTGATTCACGTGTGGGTCCTGGATTCGCCGTAGCGAGTATTTACCGACGGCCAGGTGCGGCGCCACAACGACCGGTGTCAGCAGCGTCGCGCGGATCTGGCTCGTGCGCAAGATCGCCCGGAAACTCGGCCGTGACGCCGACCGCCCCCTGCTTCAGAGCGTGTCGAGGCCGGACCGAAGCCCTACCAGAACCCCGCCCACCGTCTTGTAAACACAACAAGTCGAGCGTAGCCTGCGCGCCCTCATTTCAGCCGTCAGGGCCAAGCGCTCTGCGTCATGAGGCAGACCCAACACCCGACCTGCGAGGAGTTCTCCATGGCCAACACCAGCACAACCGTAGCCGCCGGCGGCGCGTTCTTGCTCGAGCCAGCCGGCACGCGCCAGATGTTCACCCCCGAGAACTTCGACGAAATTCAGCTGTCGATCGCCGAGCAGGCTGGTCGTTTCATGGAAAAAGAAGTGATCCCGCAGGAGCGCTACCTCGAGAGCAAGGAAGGCAAAGAAGCTGGCGCGATGGTCGACGTTTTGCGCAAATGCTGCGAGCTCGGTTTTGCCCTCGTGGAGGTCCCCGAGAAGTTTGGAGGACTCGGTGCCGACAAGCGCACAGCCCTACTTCTATGCGAGAAGCTCGGCTCAAACGGCGATTTTTCCGTCACGTACGGCGCCCACTCAGGCATCGGCCTGGCCCCCATCTTGCTGTTCGGAACACCGGCGCAAAAGAAGAAATACGCCGAGAAGATCGGCAGCGGCGAGATGGTCTCCTGCTACGCGCTATCGGAGCCGGGTTCAGGTTCTGATGCGCTCGCCGCGCGCACAACCGCCGTACTCAATGAGGCCGGCACTCACTACATCTTCAACGGTACCAAGCAGTGGATCACCAACGCGGCTTGGGCTGACGTCGGCATCGTCTTCGCCAAGGTGGACGGGGACAAATTCACCGCTTTCATCGTCGATCGGGAGACGGAAGGCTTCACCACGGGCACCGAAGAGCACAAAATGGGCCTCCGCGGCTCGTCGACCCGACAGTTGATCTTCAATGATGCGGCGATTCCGGTTGAGAACGTGCTAGGTCAGGTCGGCAAGGGCCATCACGTCGCGTTCAATACGCTCAACCTCGGTCGCTTCAAGCTCGGAGGCAGCACGGTCGGTGGCGCCAAGCGCGCGCTCGCCGAATCGTTGGCCTACGCGTCGGACCGCAAGCAGTTCCGCACCCGCATTGTCGACTTCGGCACGATCCGCGAGATGGTCGCTGACAGCGTGGTGCAGATCTACCTCTGCGAAGCACTCAACTACCGCATCGCCGGTATGATCGACGAGCGCCTCGAAGGCCAGGACCACAGCGATCCACAAGTGTTGATGAAGGCTGTCGAGGAGTACGTCATCGAGGCGTCCATCTCGAAAGTGTACTCATCGGAGACGTTGGATCGCGTGCTGGACCGGTGCCTGCAGTGGCACGGCGGCTACGGTTTCGTCGAGGATTACGCCATCGAGAAGTTCGTCCGTGACGCTCGGGTCAATCGCATCTTCGAGGGCACCAACGAGATCAACCGCCTCCTGGTGCCGGGCACCTTGATGAAGCGCGTGATGACGGGCCGGCTCGACGCGGAGCAGGGCATCGGCGAGCTCGAAAAACGGCTCGCGACAGGCGACATGCCTCAGATGCCGGCGGATGAGGGCTTGGCACGCGCCGAGTTTGCGTTGCAGCGGCTCAAGTGGCTTGCGCTGACGGTCTTCCAGGCTGCGACCAGCCACTACGGCATCAGCCTCAATGAGCAGCAGGAGGTCCTCGTTGGCCTGTCGAATCTCATCATCGATTGCTACGCCGTGGATTCTGCGATTGGTCGCGCCAAACAGCAGTCTGGCGGCACCGACGCCGAGGCGGTCTGCAAGATCGCGGCTTTCGAAGCACTCGACCGTGGCGTGGTGGCGTCCTGGCGCCTGATCGAGTCGATCTTCGACGGCTCCGACGACTTGGAGGCGTGGGCCAATAAGCTCAACCAACTCAGTGCGCACGTGCCGGGTAACCTGATCAAGCTCAAGCGTCAGGTCGCCAAGGGCACCGTCGACGCGGGCAAGTTCCACCTGTCGAGCTACTAATCTACGGATTTCACGGTGCGGCGCGTCGAGCAATCGGCGCGCCGCGCGTGGTTTTGAGGCAGGCTTCGGTTGGGTTCGGCTTGGCGTTCAGCCGCGCAACAGTTCCGGCACGAAGGTCACGGGCTGTCGCGACCCAGCAGCGGGGATCCCCTCCCGAGCCGCGTCGACAAGTGCGTCAAGGTCGCCGGTCGCAGGAAGGCCCATGGATTCGGCCAACCACCGCCGCAGCCGCGCAGGATCGACGCCATCGGCCGCCAGCTGCTGCACATGAATGGACCGGTTGCGCTTGGCCAACCGCCGGCCGTCGTCTCCCAACACCAGCGGCACATGCGACCAAGTGGGTATGCCGCCCGACAGCCCGCCATGAGTCAAAATCGCGTCGTACAACGCGATTTGTTGGCCGGTACAGTCGAGCAAATCGTCGCCCCGAATGACCTCGGTCACCCCCATGGCGAGGTCATCGACCACCACGGCGAACATATAGGCGTAGTGGCCGTCCTTCTTGCGCACCACGAAATCGCCGCTGTCTGAGGGCAAGTGCACCGCTTGCGGCCCGCAAATTCGGTCCGAGAAGCGGATCGTCTCGCTAGGAACCCGGATTCTCAAGGCGCAACCGAGTCGCCGGCGCTCGAGCCGTAGGGCCTGGGCCCCCTCCCACCGAATCGCCGCGCCCTCACCAGCGAACCTGCCCCGACACGTGCCTGGATACGCCCTGCCCTTGTCTTCGGCATGGGGTGCACGGCTCGCCAGCGCAATGTCCTTACGTGTGCAAACGCACGGATACACCAGCCCCGCATCAACCAGCTTGCCCATCACTTCGATGTAGAGCTCGCTCCGCGCGCTCTGCAGCACCACGGCGGGTCGCCCACCAGCGGCCGGCAGGAGCTCGCCTGGGTCCATGCTGCCCAACGTGCCTTCGTCTGGTTCATCCCAGTCGAGTCCCAGCCACAACAGGTCGGACAACATCGAGGCGAGGTGAGCAGGTGCCCCGGGAAGTAGATCTTCAATACGCAGCAAAACGCGCCCGCCAGCCGCTCGCACCGACAGCCACGCCCACAGCAGACTCCGCGCATTGCCAACGTGCAATACACCGGTCGGGCTTGGCGCGAGACGACCGACGACCGTCCCCGCTACGGCGTCCATCATCAACGGCACTCTTGTTTGCGGTCCGATGTCGCCTTATTGCACTTGAAGAAGCCAACTGAGCACTTGTCGAGCCAGCTCGCTGTCCCGCCGCAGCTAGGCGGAGCTCCGGACCAGCCCTCGTTAGTGGTGAAGCACAAGTTCTTGCACTGACCCGTCGCCCCCCAGCGTTTGTCGGCCTTGGTGTCGCAGTTGTAGTCGTAGCTATTGTCTCCGCGATGAACCGAGAAGTAGGTGGTCTGGCCGGGGAAGGCCTTCTTGTTCTTGTCGTAGCAATCGCCACCCTTTGTCGCGGTCAACAGGTCCTTTTGGGCACACAAGCAGACCGCTTTGCCAACGCCCCAGCCGTCCTTGTCCTCGTCTTTGTAGTACGACTTGCAGCCCTGGGCATTGGCTTCGTCTTTGGTGCCGTCGCAGTTGTTGTCTTCGCCGTCACAGACCTCCTTGGCGCCGGGAAAAATCGCCTTGTTGTTGGGCTTGCAGTCGACTTTGGCGATGGATTTGACGCTCCACACCCCGTCCGGCTTGCACAAGCAACGTGACTTCCCGGCGACCGCGAACCCGTCCTTGTCCGTGTCTTCGTAGTACTTCTCACACCCGGTCGCTCCCTCCGGGTCCTTGTTCTTGTCGCAGTTGTTGTCTTGGCCGTCGCAGACCTCTTTAGCCCCTTTGTGCACGGTCTTGTCGAGCGGCGCGCAGTCAGTGCTATCCGGATCGCCGTCGCCGTCGTCGTCGTCGTCGCAGGCATCGCCCTTCTTGTCACCGTCGGTGTCGGTCTGCTTGTTGTTCTTGGCGAGCGGGCAGTTGTCGGTCGAATCCATGATCTCGTCGTTGTCGTCATCGGGATCACAGAGGTTGCCCTTGCCGTCTTTGTCGGTGTCGGTCTGATCTTTGCCAGCCTTCAATGGGCAGTTGTCCTTCGTGTCAGCGATACCGTCGTCATCGTCGTCTGGATCACAGTCGTCGCCCTTGCCGTCTTTGTCGTAGTCCGCCTGTCCGGGGTTGGCGATCAGCGGGCAGTTGTCCTTTCCGTCTGGTTTGCCATCGCCGTCGTCATCGTCATCGCAGGCGTCTCCGAGCCCATCTTTGTCGGTGTTTTCCTGGTTCTTGTTGGCGGTCAGCGTGCAGTTATCAGCCAAGTCCAAGACGCCGTCGCCATCGTCATCTGCGTCACACGCGTCGCCACTTTTGTCTTTGTCGGTGTCGGTCTGCTTGGGATTAACGACTAGCGGGCAGTTGTCCTTCGTATCTAGGACCTTGTCGCCATCGTCGTCGGTGTCACAGGCGTCGCCGGCCTTGTCCTTGTCGGTATCGAGCTGGTCTTTGTTGGCCGCGAGCGGGCAGTTGTCCTTCGTATCGATGACCCCGTCGCCGTCGTCGTCGTTGTCGCAAGCGTTGCCCTTTCCGTCCTTGTCGGAGTCAAGTTGGTCCTTATTGGCCTCAAATCCGCAGTTATCCTGTGCATCAGGGACGCCATCGTTGTCGTCGTCGGGATCGCACAAGTCGCCAAACTCATCGCTGTCGTTGTTGCTCTGGTTGGGGTTCACGACCAACGTGCAGGAATCGGCAGCGTCAGGTACGCCATCGCCGTCATCGTCATCGTCGCAGGCGTCTCCTAGCCCGTTTTTATCGGTATCTAGCTGATCTTTGTTGGCGGTCAGGGTGCAGTTGTCCGGCCCATCCACGACGCCGTCATTGTCGTCATCTGGGTCGATACAGTCGGCCTTGTCGTCCTCGTCTGTGTCGACAAACCCCTCGTCGGTTTTGCTGTCGCAGTCGTTGTCCTTGCCGTCGCACACCTCTTTGCCGGGCGTCGTTGCATCACAGGTCAACTTGCCACCCGTGCACACTTCCTTGCCGTAGCAAATACCCGCGCCACTTTTCTGTGAGCACTCAGCCAACGTGACCTCCTCGTCGGTCGCGCCATCACAGTCGTTATCTGTGCCATCGCAAAGTTCAGCGGTCGGCGTGGTTCCGCCGCACGCCGGCAGGCCGTTGTCGCCACAGGCCCGCGTTCCCGGGCATGCGCCCTGGGCGTTGATGACCTTGCACAGGGTCTCCGCCTTGGCGTGCGTCGCATAGGCCGAGCACAGGCACTCACCCGCGGTCGGGATGCAGTGCTTGTCATCACAGGTGAAGCCCTTGGGGCAGTCTCCAGCGGCCTCGCACCCACTCCCACAAAAACTGCCGCTGCCATCGCTCGTCTCCAGGCAGGTACCACTGTCGGGCCCACAATCGTCGTCTTCTTTGCACGGCCGACAGAGGTTGAGGTGGCGGTCAATGCAGCCCTTTGCGCTCTTGCTATCGGACGCATCGACAGGTGCACAAGCGGTACCAGCCGGGCATTTTCCGTCGGCGCATGGCGCCACGCAGCGGCGCTTGGTCCGGCTCCATGCGCAAAGGCCAGAGTTACACTCGGCCCCTTTTTCGCAGGGCTCTCCCACAGCCTTTCCAGCCGAGGCGGCATCGTCAGTGCTGCTGGCGTCGCCCCCCGTACCTGCCGAAGAATCAGAAGTTGCCCCATCGCCCAGCGTTCCGCCGTCGACTACCGCGTCCTGCACGACCCCCGAATCGGTGGTAATCGTGACCGTTTCGGGTTCATCGCCACCGCAGCCAGCCATCCAGGGCATCAACGACAACGCAACGACAACCTGTGCTGTCACCCGTAGGTGCCGAAGTGGCGCGAAATCGGAGATGCAGGCAATACCGTTCACAGAAACCTCCTGGGCGTGCGTCACACGCTGGGCCAGCGGCAGAGTAGCATATGGTTTCGGCCCGAATAATGGGGCCCGACGGACCCAAAGCGCGTTCTAGCCAACGCCACTATCATCGATGTTAGATAGCAGCCAAGTGGGGCGTTCATCGGCAGGCGGCAGCCCCCCACGCCAAGTCACCACGCCCGTACCCACGAGCACAGCGTCGATCCCGGCCGACCGTGCGCCGCGCACGTCGGTTGCAAGCTGATCGCCCAGCATCACGGGCTTTTGGCTGCCAAGTCGCTGCAACGCCGCGTCGAAGATGGGGGCGTGGGGCTTGCCGAGCGCAATCGGCACAGGGGCGTCCGCACCAAAGCGCAGCCGCAGCGCATTGGCCAGCATGGACGCCATGGTACCCGCCGCAAAACCGTACTGCTGGGGCGACGCGTTGTAGATGAGGTCCGGGTTGGGCACCACGATTGTCAACGGCAGACCGCGATCGAGGCGCACAATGGCGGTGGTCAAGACGGCGTCCATTCCCGCCAGGAAATCGAAGCCGGCCTCATCGCAGATCGCCAAAACCTCCCAAGCGGGATCATCGGCCGCGAGCAGCGGATTGCCGCCGGCGAATGGCTGGGCGGACGACGGGCCCAGCAGGCAAGTGGGCGCACCTGCAAGCCCTTGTGCGCTCAGCCAGGCAGGTAGAAGTGAACCAGAGGAGATGATGCGCTCTGGCGCGATATCCAAGTCCCAGCGGCGGTATTTTTCAGCTGCAATATCCGGCGTTTTTGAGGCGTCGTTGGTAACGATCAGCCATGGTTTGGCTGCCGCTTCCAAGCGTCGAAGGAACGCGCCCGCACCGGGTAGCGGCCCCGCGCCGTGCACCAAAACCCCATACGCATCGAGCAGAAAGCCGTCATACTGCTCGATGAGAAACGGTACGCTCACGGTCTGTGGCAAGCCGCTCAACTCGCGCCCCCATCGGCTTCCGAGTCGAGTTCCGCCTGCCAGGCTGCGCGCTGCTCCCGTCGCCGCTCGCGGGCCGCATCGACCTCAGCGAATCGCTCGCCATCGACATTTTGCCAATCGTAGGGACAGTGACGACAGGCGCTCCCGCAACAAAATCCTCGCCGGCGATGGTGCAGCTCGGTCATCACCCGAAATCCGGAGCGTGGATCGACGTACATGCGCTCGCCAGCGGCCACGGCGGCTCGGTGGACACGTTCGACATCGAGTTGCGTGGTCATGGATCGCTCCGAACGGGGCCGAGCATGCAGAAGGGAGCCAAGCGTGCACGGGCAGTCATTTTAATGACGCCGCACGCTGCTAGAGCAACCGCCCGCGCGGCCGCGCCGGTTTCATCTCGAGCGTGCGGCGCATCTCCAAGATTTCCGAGCCAGAGATGCGGTAGTGGCGCACGACGCGGTACTTCGCCAACGTATTGC
>JAGSHB010000121.1 GCA_023954815.1 Myxococcales bacterium
CCTCGAGGCTGGTCTTTTGCGGGATTGTGTAGGCACCACGAATCTCCAAGTTGATGTCCTCAGAGAAGTAGTAGTTGTAAGCCAAACCAGTGTTGATGTAGGCGAAGAAATCGTCATTCGGAACGACGCCACCAATGAGCGACAGCGCATGACGCTGTTCTTTCACCATTGCGCGCTTCTGGATGACTTTCAGCTCGCGATTGCGGGCCCACACCATACGAGATCCGACAGGAACCGCGTCGTCTGTGACGCCGTAATCTGTCATGCCGCCACCAACGGCGGGGGCCACCTCAGCGGGAGGGGCAGCCGTCTTTGCGGCAGCCGGCTTTGCGGGGGGTGCGGCAGCCGGCTCTGCGGCGGGCGCAGCGGCGGGCGCGGCGGCAGGCGCTGCAGCGGGTTCTGCTGCAGGGGCAGCCGAACCGGCTGGAGATGTCTGTGCCAACGCGGTCGACGACAGCAGCGTCACGAGGGCGAATGCGGCCAGGGTGCGAATCATCTGCGGAACCTCGGTCTGAGGGGGGTCGAGTCGGTCGATCAATCGTCGCGGTGCGGCGCTGAGTCGGCTCACTTGGAGAAAAAGGACACGCCGAGCGTCATCTCAACGGGGAAAAGCACGGTATCCAGCGGCTTGTAGGCAAACTGGCGGTAGTCAGCGCGTACGGTCAGCCACTCCTTGGCGAAGAAGCGCAAGGTCAGCCCCCAGTGGCCGGCAGGCAGGAACTTGTCCTCCAGCGCACCTTCTTCTGCGGGGTTGGTGTCAACGCTCGCGCCAATCATGCCAGCGCCAACGGCCATGGCGATGTCGAAGCTGGAGATCTTCTTGTCGAAAACACCCAACTTACCGTGAAAGGGGCTGTAGACGAGGTCCACCGCCACGGCCAGATTGGTCTTCGTTGGCTTGCGGACCCCCAGAAGCAACCCCTGCTTGCCTGCCGTCTTCAGGAAGTCGTGAAGGTCGCTCTCTGGGCCGAGTCCCATGTAGCTAAACGATGCCTCCACTGCGACGTTGTTCGTCATGTGGTAGGCGCCGCGGAGCGTCAAAGGCAAGGGTAAGTAGTAGGAGTCATTGGGCACAACACCCAACCCCACCATCGCTTCAAACGCGCCTTTTCGGGAGAACGCCGGGTTTGTGACCGTGGGTACGGCCAACTCAACATTCCAGTACTTCTCCAACTCGTGGTCGATAGCCGTGTCCTTCGCAAAGGCACTGGTCGACGCAAAGCTGGCAGCGAGCAGGGCCACGGTGGCCAGCAGGATGCGGTAGTTGCTCATCTGTTCCTGTCTCCTCGGGTGACGAATACGGTCCGACTGGGCCGGTGGCCCTAGTTACATGCTGAGGCGCAATCCTTGCTGCACGTGCCCTGGCAGCAGACCTGGGCTGAGCCTTCCGGTCCGCAGGGCAATCTGTCGGGTGCGTTGGTCGAGACACAAATGCCATCAACCGTGCAGTGGTTCGCGCCACAGGCGTCGGAACCGCCGCAATCGGCCGACGTCGTGCATCCCTTGCGGAAGAGCACGCGGCGATCTTCGTTGCCGGACTCAAATCCGAACTTCCAAGACGTCTGAGTCGCGTAGACTGTGTCCAAGCTTGGGAAGCGCTTGTTGGCGAACTTGATAGTGCCCGCGCCGGCGAACATGGTGCCGAGTTTGGTGATGCTCGGTTTTGTCATCTGGTTCATCTTCAGCCCGACGCGCCAGGAGCCCGAGAGCGTGTAGCGCACACGAATCATGGCGCGGTTCAGGGCGCCGCTGATGAGCTGTGCATCGCTCAGGTTCATCTCCTGCGTGTTGATGAACTGGTACGTGCCGCCAGTCCGACAGGCGAGCTCCTGCATCTTGCCGTCGGGCAGCTTGTTGCCTTTCGACTGGAACTGGACGAAGTGAAGAATGACCGGGAACTCATCGTCGTGCATCCGCTTGCGTAACGCCGAGAACGACTGCTGAGCGATGACGCAAGGCGTACGGCACTTGTTGTCCGAACCCTTGTAGACAAAGTCCTCACCGTCGGTGCAGGTCTCCGGTCCGTCTGTCAGCACGATGATGTGACGCGGTCCGGTCACGGTCTTCTGGGCCTTCAGGTGGGCGTATGATGTGTCGATCGCGTCCCAAAGGTTCGAGCGGCCTTCACCGTTGTATTTCACCTTCTTGTCGAGGGCGGCGAGCAGGTACTTCCGGCTGCCGGCATTCGAGCCAAAGGCCTTCTCTTGCTGGTCGCCGAGGCTCATCACGTCGAAGCTGTCGCCGTCATCAGCGCCACCGAAAAAGCAGCCGTCACTATCTGTTCCGCACTGCGCATCGCTGACGCACTTTTTGCCATTCTTGCTACCGCCCACGCAGGTGATGTTGTCGTCTGCGGCGACCTGCACATTGATCTTCTCATTGAAGTAGTAGCCGATGAGACGGTCACGGCTGTTGAGGGTCTCGACGAAGAACTCAGCAGCCTGGATCCGCGAGTTGCTCTTGTCAGATGGCTGGAGGGGGTTGGGAGGCGAGCGCTTGGCCGGGTTGTCCTCTTTGAATGAGTCCTTGTCGACGAAGCCGGACACCGACCCCGAGTGGTCCATGAGCAGCGCCACGTTGAGGCGCGAGCTCTCGGTCTTCGGGTCGCAGCGCGGCGCGAGCGCGACGTAGTTGACGGCCGAAGCCTGCACTGGGCCGAACTTCATGTCCGTCGAGCAGGTGCCGGCAGCGTCTGAGCGTGGGCTGATACAATCGAAAGTCAGATCGAAGTTGTTCTTGCCGACCGTCGGGTTGTTGCCCTGCGTGTTGACGCGATACAGCTCGATGAGCTCGCCTTCCTTGATGCCTTGGTCGCGATCGCCTTCGCAGAGCGGGCTCTTCAGCTCGGTCGATACAAAGTTCAGGTTGAACTCCACACCGTTGATGACCTTCGCTGGCTGGTCGTCGAGCGGGGCACCGCACACACGAACGATCGAACCGTCGTCCGCGATATGTGCGGGAAATGCGGTCACCATTTGCACGTCGTTGAACTTACGGTCAGGCAGGCTGAACTTCGCAGTTGAGTCACACGACGGCAGCCCTGCAACTGCGAGACCGGCAATAGCCAGTGTGCCTGCAGCAGCGAGGGACCGCCAACGCCAATTGCGGCGCGACTGGGCGGCCGATGGGGCGTTCGGGGTATGGGCGGGATGGGTTGGGGCAGTGCGCTTGGTCACTGTGAGCTCCTGATGTCGCCTCGGGTCAATCATCTCTCGCGCAGATCTTGGGATCGAAAAACAGCAATTGCCACGATCTAAATCCACTACGGCACGGTTTGCGCTGAGCAAACTGTGCGAAACCGACCAAATTCTGCTTGTCATAACGGGCCGTAATGAACCCGCTTTTTCAAGCCAATCTGGCTGATATTGCACGACTTCTCACGCCATGTCCTCGCGGACCCGGTCGCGTAAAGGGCGCTGATTCTCAGGGCGAGCAACGGACAAGTCAAGCCTGTGACCGTCACACCGGAGGCGAAATCGGTGGGTTCGTGCGCGACCCTGTATAAAGGGTGTAATGTTGTGATGCCGGTGCGTCCGTCAGTGTGCGACGGAAGTTGAGTGATTGTGGGCCGCGGAGGCTCCGTGATCCACGCTCCACGGGCGTCAGGGCAACCACTCGCGGGTCCGACCACGGAGCTGCGCGATAAAACTTGTGTAGATGGTGTGATGGAAAACACCCAGCCACCGCAATGCACTAGCGACGGTGGCACGCGTACCAGCGGACTTCTGTTGACGCTCCGAAGGGTATTGGCTACCGTTCGGCGCCGCAGCCATCCCCGGGAATGACGGGGGTTTGCACGCACGACGAGGGCCGACTCCTTCCCGGCCCGAGAGAGAGAGGAACTCCATGGCATCATCTTTGACCCGCTTCGGTGGCCAACTCTGCTTGATAGCTTGCGTAGCGTTAGCGACGTTTGGCTGCGGAACCACCGACGACGGCACCGGCGGCAACAACGTTGGTCCGGAGACCGCGTGCATCTCTGGCGGCTCCAGCTTCGATTGCCTCGCGGACATCGAGCTGCGCGATGCTGCAACTGGCGCGACCGTGAGCTTCGGAGGCCTCGTCGGGGTGCCCGTCGGCAACGTCGCGACGGGCGGCGAGATCGATCTCAAATTTAACGTCAGCAACATCGCATCGGTTGCCACGGCATCGCTGCTCGAGATTCGCGGCATCCGCGTTGTCTACGAGGCAGCCACGCCAGCGGAGGCCGATGGCCTCGCCTTTCAGTGCTTCAAGAGCGATGGCAAGACCCCGTGCACGGCGGGTGGCTTCTTGCCGGTTGCGCCCGGTGGCGTATCGAAGGCGGGTTGGACCAATGGCGAGTCCTTCATCATTCGCTACAAGCGCTACGACGACACCAGCCGCAGCGCCAAGGTGTACATCAAGCTCGCCGGCGATCCTGACTACTTCAGCAAGGAGTACCTGATCCGGTTCGACACGAAAGCCGGTTCGCCCAAGATCAAGTTGAGTCCTGAAGTGCTGAGCTTCGACCAGGTCGCGCCAGACCAGAAGGCGGAGAAGAAGTTCACCGTAGTCAACAGTGGTGACGCCATCTTGGAGATTACCAAGATCGAGTTTACCGCTGCCAGCGCGTTCACGCTGATCACGAAGGACAAGAAAGAGTTCAAGCCCGGTGAATTGGTGCTCTTCGACCCGCCGATCGCGATTCCGCAAAACGAGTCGGAGGAGTTCACGATCCGCTTTGAGCCCAAGGATCCCCACAAAAAACAAGGCGTCATCAACGTCGTGACAAACGACAGTTCGCCGAAAGCTGGTGAGCTGCCAATCTTGGGTAACGCCAAGGTTCCCTGCATGCAGTTGGAGCCGGCTGGTACGGTGAATTTTGGTGGCGTGAAGCTCGGCTCGCCGACACCGCGCCAGATTCGCATCAAGAGCTGCGGCGGTGCCGAGCTCATCGTTGATAAGATCGAGTTTGGTGATGCTGGAAACAGCGATGAGTTCACGTTCGACTTCACAAAGATGAACGCCAAGTTCCCAGGCGTGGACGCAAAGACCGGCCCGACCAAGGCCAAGCCCCTGAAGATCGGTATCAACGACGAAGCGATCTTCGAGGTGGTCTACACACCCGAGGACGAGAGCAAGGAAGATCCCAACACTGGCAAGCCCAAGCCGGACATCGCTGAGGTCAAGCTGACCAACAACGCGTTCGACTCCAAGAGCTCGGTGTTGTGCGAAGGCATCGGTGTGGTGCAGACCTGCCCGACGGCAAAAATCAAGGTGCAGGAAGGCGAAGAGGTCATTCCGCAGACGATGTTGCACCTCAAGGGTGACCAGAGTCAGCCCACCGGCGGTGGCAGCATCAAGAAGTACAAGTGGACGGCGACTCAGCCGGGCGGCTCGAATCAAGTCTTTGTGCCGTCGAGCAGCTTCCCTAACCCGACGTTCACGGCCAATGCCGCTGGTGAGTACAAGTTCTGTCTCGAGGTGTGGGACCAGTCGGACCAGAAGTCGTGCGCGCCAGCGTGCGTGACCATCCTCGTGTTGCCGGAAGAAGCGGTGCACGTGGAGCTATTGTGGAAGACGCCGGCCGATCCCGACGAAACGGACACCGGTCCTGCCGCGGGTGCCGACATGGACCTTCACTTTGCCCACCCACTGGCTCAAGGGCCGGACATCGACTGTGATGGCAAGAAGGACCCTTGGTTCTCCAACCCGTTCGACACCTTTTGGTTCAACCCGAACCCCAACTGGGGCAGCGTGAACCCGAACGCCAACGACGATCCGTCCCTCGATCTCGATGATACGGACGGCGCTGGCCCGGAGAACCTGAATCTCGACGAGCCTGAAGGCAAAGTGGGTAAGCCGAAATTCTACCATGTGGGTGTTCACTACTGGAACGACCATGGCTTCGGTAAGTCGTTCGCGACGGTCAACATCTACATCATGGGTGTGCTGGCGCTGCAGATTCAGAAGGTCGAGATGAATGTGCTCGACATGTGGTACGTCGGTAAAATCAACTGGCCAAACTCCATGAGCACCACCGGAATCACGGTCGATCCGTTCCAGATCTGCTACGCGACTGGCGATCCCTGCAATAAGACCAAGCCCGGTAAATACTGGGTACCGCAAGGCAAGTGGTGCATCAGCCACTGCTACGTGAACCCCGCCTTCACCGCGACGCAGTCCGGTGCAAGTGCGAGCGCGTGCAAGAAGCCGTAGGCTGCGGGCCCCAATGAAGCAGCCCGCGGGCGTCGCTGGCATTGTCAACGGCGCCCGCGGTGCGTTTGGGTCACAACACGACGGCTCTTAGTGAGTCGAACTTCAGGTCAACGCGAGACCTGTTTCCCGGAGCCCGACATGAGTGTCCCCACACGACTCACCCTAGCGCTCTCACTGGCCATCTTTGCCGTGGCTTGCGGCACCGATGGCACGGGCGACGAAGGCGACAAGAACCAGGTCAGCGCCTGCGACAAGAAAGGCACGATCGACCAACACGCCGATATGCAGGTCTTTCGCGACGGTCAGGCGGTAAAGTCCGGTAATATCGTCAGCGTCAACGCGGGCGGTCTGGCCCCTGGCAAGACGGTTGATACTGCGTTTTCAGTGCAAAATCCTGCCCAGGCAGACGTGGCGCTGGAGCTGAAAGTGACAGGCGTGTCCATCAGCTACACCAAGCCTGACGGCGCGTCGGACAGCGGCAAGCCATTTGAGTGCCTCATCGCCGTCGGTGGCGGTCAATACGAGGACTGCGACACGGCCGATCTTGGCGTGGTCACTCCGCCGGATGCCAGCGCGGACTTCTGCACGACGGGCACAGCTCGGAAAAGCCTCGACATTATTGTGCGCTTCGCCAAACAAGATGATGAGATCGTCCGGCGCGTGACGCTCACTGTATTTTCGCAAAATGACCCGCAGTTCAAAGGCAAGCCGTTCCGTGTGGTGCTCAGCACCAAGGTCGGCGCGCCAGCGGCCAAGCTGAATCCAGAGATCGTGACGTTCGATGTGGTCAAGCTCGGCGAGGTCGGCGAAGAGAAGTTCGGCATCTTCAACGCTGGTGAAGCGCCGCTCCTCATCAGCCAGATCGATGTCACGCCCAACAACGGCAAGCCGATTGAGATTGAAGTGGACGGCAAGACCTACAAGGGCGGAACCGTGGTGCCCTTTGAGCCGCCGCTGGCCATTGAGCCTCAAAAAAGCGAGGGCGTGCTCGTCAAGTTCACCGCGACAAGTGGCGCGAAATACCAAGACGTCATCCACGTGCATACCAACGACAAGGGCGGCACCAAGAAGGACGGCGTGCACTCGATTCCGATCTTGGCCAACAACAAGGTGCCCTGCCTGAAGGTGGTGCCCGCGAGCCAGGTGAACTTCGGGTTTGTGCCGATCGGGACCACGAGCGTTCGAAAGGTCACCCTGGAGAGCTGCGGTGACTCTGACGTCGTGCTGACCGACCTCAACCTGACCGATGACAAAGAAGACGTATTTAAGATCGACACGAAGTCGATTACGGCGCTCGGAGGCAAGCCGGTGAGCAAGGACAACCCCATCACGATCAAGACCAATCAGTTGGTCACCGTCGATCTGGTGTGCTCTCCGGAAGCTGAACTCAAGGACAAAGACGGAAAGCCGACGCCCTACACGGCCAAGCTGGGGATGGCCGATAACACGATTAATCCGGGCAAGAAGCTGGGGTTGAGCTGTTGGGGAACGAAGACCAACTGCCCTACCCCGGTCATTGTCAGCCAAGACGGCGAGGAGATTATCCCGCAGCAGGAGCTCAACCTGATCGGCGCCCAGAGCTTTGCCGGCCCGAATCAAAAGGTTGCTAAGTGGAAGTGGACGATCCTCAAACAGCCGAAGGGCTCGGCCGACCACAAATTCTGGCCCAACGCCAACGCGCCGGACGTAAAATTTGGTGCCAAAACCACAAAGGACGGCAACACCGTCATCTCGGTGAACATCGCTGGTGAGTACGTCTTCCAGCTTGAAGTTTGGGACGACGCGAGCAACGAAAACTGCGTCGCGGCCAAACAGACGGTGCTGGTGATCCCAGACGAAGCGATCCACGTCGAGTTGCTGTGGGATAACCCAGAGGACAAAGACAAGCTGGACACCGGCCTCGGCAACGGCGCAGACATGGACCTGCACTTTGCGCATCCCACAGCGAGTGCCAGCAAGCTGTGTAAGAAGCCGCCTGAGATGTGCGGCGGCAAGGCCTGCAAATGCCAAGACGATCTGGACGGTGACGGCAAGGCAGATCCCTGGTTTCACACGCTTTATGACGCGTTCTGGTTCAACGCTAGCCCGAACTGGGGCAGCCTCAACCCGTCGGTCAACGACAATCCCGGCCTCGATCTCGATGATACGGATGGCTGGGGGCCCGAGAACCTGAACTTGAAGACGCCAGAGGTGAACACGACGTACCGTGTCGGCGTGCACTACTGGGATGCCCACGGGTTCGGCGACGCTACGGCCAACGTGCGCATCTACATTTTGGGTGTTCTCAAGGCGGATATGACGTCGACGCCGATGGGTGAATGCGACTTTTGGTGGGTCAAGGACATCGAGTGGCCCTCAGGCAAGCTCATCGACGTGGCTGCGGGCAAAACCAACGGCAAGTACACTAAGAACTACTCGCCCAAATTCGCCAAAGCCCTCGGCGGCAAGTGCAAATAGCAGCTGCGTTGGCGAGATGGAGAGTATTCAGATGGGGAAAGCTTCGGTGACGAACGCAGGGCGCCACGTGACAGGGCGCCTTGGGACAGGGCGCCGTGCGGGTTGGGCGCTGCCAGTGGTGGGCATGGCGATCTTGGCGCTCACCACAGCGTGCGGCGCTGATGAGACGGGCAGCGGCACGTGTTCAGAGACGACGAGCACCGGCCTCGACAAGAAGGCCGAGGCATCGCTCAACGACCAGCTGGGCGCAGCCCAGAAGTCCTACAGTTTTGACGCCAACGCGACCGCAAAGAAGTCCTTCGCTTTTGTCCTGACCAACACCGCCAGCGCATTGAGCGCTGCGCCCCTAAAGGTGACGGCCCTGTCACTGACTGAGCGCGATAGCGCCGGTAAAGAGGTCTCAGAGCCGCTATTTGTCTGTAAGGGTCCGACTGGCAAACCTTGTGCTGCAGCGGATTTCCCGGCGGTTATTCCGAGCGGATTCACAGACAAAGCTTGTACGCCGGCTGGGGCGAAGACCGGCGCTGACTTCCAGATCATTTACACCCACAAGGCTGGGGCGAGCGCGCGGAAGCTCAAAATCAGATTGGAACTATCTGGCGATCCCGATCGTACGGCGATCGAAGTCGACATCGCGACGGCCTTGGGCAAGCCCAAGTTCACGTGCCAGCGGACGCTGGTGGACTTCGGTACGGTCAAGGCAAATGGCGATCCACAGGTGGACAAATTCACCTGCCACAGCGTCGGCACGGCGCCTGTGACGCTGAAACGAGCCGAGCTCTTCAGCACGACCCAACCGCCGCTGTCTTTGACCGTTGACGGCCACAAGGTTGCCCTTGGCTCGCCCTACACAGGGACGCCTTCCGTTGTCATTGCCCCAAGTGACTCGATCGAGTTGGTCGCGACACTGGCCTCGCTGACGTCCGAGGAGAAAGTTGGCGCTACGCTGAAGCTGACGACAGATGACTTCACGGAGCCGGTCCGTGACGTGCAGTTCAAGGCGAATTCCTCTGGGCCATGCCTGAAACCGAGCCCGTCCGCAGTGGCGTTCGGTCAGGTCGGCATCGGACAACCCAAGCCGATGGAAGTACAGCTCGCTGGGTGCGGCACGGAGGCGGTCAACATCACAAAGATCAGTTTGAAAGCGGGCACCAGCGTCGACCTGAAGTTGGACTTCACAACGGGCGACTTTACCGATGGAAAGTCACCTACCGAGGCGATCCCGCTGGTGGTGCAACCCAATTCAAGCGCTAGTTTTCGGGTCATCTGTACGCCGAGTGAGGTTGCAGCCAAAATTGCAGGGACCATCGTTGTCGAGTCGAGCAACACCGACTCACGAGAGATCGCTGTGACATGCGAGCCAGCCAAGCTGGTCTGCCCGGTGGCCTGCATCGACCCGGTTGCACCTGCGGGCGCGATTGTGCCGCAGACAAAACTGACCTTGAGCAGCAACTGCAGCAAAGCGGGCGCGGGCCAAGTCATCGACAAGCGAATCTGGAGCGTGGTCCAGCCGGGGGGATCCTTTGCGTCATTCAGCCCGAATAACAAGGACAAGCAAGTCTCGTTTCTACCCAATGTCGCAGGCGACTACACGTTTAAGCTGCAAGTGTTCGATGACCTCGGCAACCCCGGCTGTACGGTGGCAGAGACAAAGGTGCCGGTGCTGCCCGACAATAAGCTCCACGTCGAGCTGACCTGGGAGACCAAGGGCGATCCGAAAAAGGGCGACGATAAGGGCCCTGATCTCGACCTGCACCTCACCCACCCAAAGGCGAAAGAGGGCAAGGGCCAACCCGACCTCGACGGCAACGGAGAGCCAGATCCGTGGTACGCCAAGTGCTACGACACCTTCTGGCTCAACCCAAATCCGGGCTGGGGTGACGCCTTTGACATCAACGACAATCCGAGCGTGGATCTCGACGACAAGAATGGTGAAGGACCGGAGAATATCAGCGTAAAAGTGCCCGAAACGAACATCTGGTACACGGTCGGTGCCTACTACTGGGAAGACTTTGGCATGGGTCCGTCGCGGCCACGTGTTCGGATCTACATCGACAAAGAGTTGGTCTTCAACAAGCTAGGGCCGTTGCTCAAACAGGGTGATATGTGGTGCGCCGGCGAGGTCGCGTACGATCCGAAGGCCGTAACATTGAACGCCAAAGCCAAGCTGATCCGGGCCTGCAAGGGCGCTGACAACAATGGGAACTTGGTCACGGCCAAGTATCCTCCGATCAACCCTGCCAAATCCCTCAAATGCGACTGAGCCAGGGCGACACTGCGGCGCAGCGCGCTGAATACAAGCAAATAACGAACAAACCCGACGATCGCACGACGCTCCCGGCGGTAGGGCTGACCCCTGTGTTCGCGCTTGGTTCGCATTTGGTCGAAATCGCCTGATTTCTTGGTCTAAAGACGCAACTGCACGGCTGATTGAGGACTTTTCTCCATCAGTTGGAGGCGCACTGTGCGGTAGTCGTGACGGCCGGACTGCAGGGTGTACGGAATATGACCGATAATAGGGCGCTTTTTTTCGTGCTGCCCCCTTGACGCGCTCGTATGTGCCGTGTACACCGCACGACTCGCAGGCAGGATAGCACGCCGCGAAAGAACCCAAACTGTTCGGAGACTTCCAATGACCAAGTCGGACCTGATCGAAGCCATCGCCC
Organism: Myxococcales bacterium; assembly: GCA_023954815.1. Lineage (GTDB taxonomy): Bacteria > Myxococcota_A > UBA9042 > UBA9042 > UBA9042 > UBA9042. The sequence continues at coordinate 11,304 of JAGSHB010000121.1, forward strand.
AGAACGCCGGACTGACCAAAGACAAGGCCAGCATCGTCGTCAATGAAATCTTCGACCAAATGGTCGAAGCCATGAAAAACGGCGAGCGCATCGAGATCCGGAACTTCGGCAACTTCACCGTGCGTAAGTACGATGCCTACACCGGCCGCAACCCAAAGACGGGCGAGCCCGTGCAGGTTGGCGCCAAGCGCATGCCGTTCTTCAAGGTCGGCCTCGAGCTCAAGCGTCGCGTCAACGGCGAGTAGTCGCGAAAGCGGCTTTCTTGGCAGCAGTGAGCGTTTGGGGCATCTTGGGTGCATCCAGACGGCGGAAGATTCATTCTGTCGAATCACAGCGCCACTCTAAGCCCGCGCTGAGCCGCCTTCGGCCCAGTTGGGTTTAGCCCGAGCCCCGACCGAATGCTGGTCGACAGGTGAATGTATGGCCGAGAAGCGAGCTAAAGGCCCAAAGAGCCGCAAATCGCGGAAAGCGCCGTTTTCGATCGCTTTCAGCGGTGTGACGGACGTGGGCCTCGTTCGCGAAGGCAACGAAGACAGCTTGCTCGCTCACCCGCATCAAGGCCTCTACGTCGTCGCTGACGGCATGGGGGGGCACAACTGCGGTGAGGTTGCGTCGCAATTCGCGGTCGAAGCCATGATGGCTTTCTACGACTCCGATGACATCACGCGCCGCGTGAAAGACGCGCACAAGCAAGCCGTTAAACAGCTGCCCAAGAGTTCTCGAGACCCTAGCTTCCACGCTCTGCGGCTGCGCAAGGCGACGGAAAGCGCCAATATCTCGGTCTACCGGCTATCCCAACAGCATGAAGCGCTGCGCGACATGGGCACCACCGTAGTGGCCGCCGCGTTTTCGGGTTCTCGTCTGTATGTGGCCAACGTCGGCGACAGTCGGGTCTACCGGATGCGGCGCGGCGAGCTGGTGCAGTTGACCGAAGATCACAGCCTGGTCAACGAGTACCTGAAGATGAACATGCTCCGCCCGGAGGATGTTGAGAGCTTTCCGTACAAGAACGTCATCGTGCGCGCCGTTGGTTTGCATGAGCGCGTGACGGTCGATGTGACCTGGACGACGGTGAAGACGGGCGATCAGATCTTGCTGTGCTCCGATGGACTCACCGATCTTGTGAAAGACGACGCCATCGCCCATGTGCTGGACTCGTCGGACACACCTGAGCAAGCGACGGCACGCCTGGTCGAGTACGCCAAAGACGCGGGCGGCCACGACAACATCACGGCGTTGTTGCTGGAACTCCAGCCGTTCGATGAGGACGCGCCGGAGCTCGAGTTGTTCAAGCGGCCGCTGTCCCTGGACGAGGCTTCGCCAGCAGCAGAGGTCGGTTCCTCGGACGCGCCGACTGACCCGCCGCCCGCCAGTCCACCACCGAACAGTCCACCACCGAAAGGGCCAGCTCCGTCGTCGCCTCCGCCAAGCGGTCCCGCTCCTGGTGCGGAATAGTCGGGATTGCCGGCTTTTCGTTCTACCTGACCGCCCGCCAAGCCATCTGCGGATCGTGTCACGGCCCTTCACCTCATCTTGATCCCTGAGGAGTACATATGTTTCCGCGTCGTCGCTATCGCGTCGCCGTCCTCGGAGCCACTGGCGCCGTAGGCAGCGAGCTGCTCAAGGAACTCGACAAGCGCCGCTTTCCGACATCGGATGTGCGGGTCTTGTGCTCGCCTGGATCCGCGGGTTCCGAGGTCTCATTCGGCAAGCGCAAACTCATCTGCCAGGCCGCCGTCGCCGAGCAATTTGCCGATGTGGAGCTTGTCTTTTCCGCCGCGGGCGACGAAGCCGCCAAGACCTGGCTACCCGTAGCAAAGGCTGCCGGCGCCGTCTGCATCGACTGTTCTGACTGGACACGCGAGCGGCCCGACACGGCCCGCGTCGTGCCAGAGCTGAACCCCGAACGCCTCGCTCACCAAGACGGCATCATCGGTAGCCCCAACCCGAGCGCTATCGCTGCGGCCATCGCCATCGCTCCGCTTCAGTCGTTGGGTGAGGGCATTGAGAGCGTTGTCGTGACAACGCTCGAGCCAGCTTCAGGCGCGGGTCACCTGGGCTTGGCAGAGTTGTCGAGTCAGGCGGTCTCCCTGCTGAACTTCGCCCCCGTCGACGTGGCCGTTCATCCGGCTCGGCTCGCCTTCAACACGATCCCGGCAGTAGGTGAGCTCGCCGATTCGGGGCATAGCGCCTACGAACGGGCGCTCGAATCCGATCTCGCGGCGCTCATCGATGCAGACGTGCTCGCCACGTGCGTGCGTGTTCCGGTTTTCGTGGGTGTGGGTTTGACGCTGACCGTGCGGATGAATGGCCCCGTTGAGGCCACCGATGTGACCCGCGTCCTCACCGGCGCTCCGGGTCTCACCGTGACGCCAAGCTCCGGCGGTGGCTATCCGATGGTCATGGACCTGGCGGAGCATGAAGGCGTGCATATTGGCCGTGTTCGAGTCGATGGCGATGTGGTTCGTATCTGGGCTGTCGCCGACAATCTGCGCACCTGCGCCGCGAGCAACATGATTCACATCGCCGAGCTGCTCGACAGCGTATGGACGGCAGCCGAGGCATAGCGTGTCAAAATGTCACACGAGCGGGCTGAGATGGGCTCCGAACGTGCCGACCGGTCAAACGTGTTCGCGCCGGGAATGCCGGACAACGCCGTGGTTTTCGTTCGTTGCCACCCGGTGCCGCTTGGCACGTACCATGCACCTATAGACGCCAGAGGGGACTCGCCCCCACAATCTGCACCGGCGCACGGCGCCCCTGCAGCTGGAGTAGACCGCACCATGACCCACTCCCTCGTCTCACGAATTGCCTCACGAATTGCGTTGGCCGTGCTGCTCTGTGCATTGCCGACGTCGGCATTTGGATTGGCCATCACAATCAACGAGATCAAGGCCGCCAAATCAGCGACCGATGGCTTCGCGCCCAACAAGCGGCTGGGGCTGACAGCCGCGCCGGTGTCTGACCTGACGGCAAAGCACGTGATCAACAAAGCGGACTGTCTAGCCATCCAGGCAACCGACGCACCGATCGTGGAGATCAACTGGTCGTGGACCGATTACGCTCCACTCGGCACCGGCACGGCGACCGCAGCGCAATACGCCATCAAAGTCGCGCAGCCTGGGGCGAGTTGTGACGCCAACTCCATGACCGTGTCCAGCACATCCACGCCGCCCTGCGTTCTCAAGAAGGGCAGTGGATCGTTCGCATCGCTGTTGCCCGTCCAAGAAAAGACAGAGATCAACCTCAAGACCGACATTCTCGGCGCGACCAACTGTTCCGTTGAGACCAGCACCGAGGCCAAGGTCTACTTCATCGTCAATGACACCTCGAGCGGTACGCTCTCCAACTCAGGGCTGGCGCTGACGTTTACCATCGACACCGCAGCGCCCAAGGCGCCGACGGTCTCGACCGTGTCGGCAGGCAACAAGAACCTCAAAGTCAGCTGGACGGTCGACGATCCGACAACGACCCCCTACTCGCGCGTGTATTGGTCGAAGATCTCGTTCCCTGTTTCGGCCCCCAGCCAAGCGACTAGCCGGAGCGACTTGCTGACCGGCTCGAGCTACCAAATCACGGGTTTGACCAACGGCGAGACCTACTACGTCGCCGTAACAACCATGGACGCCAACGAAAATGAGAGTGGCGCTGCCAAGGTCGTCGAAGCGATGCCTGTGCCCGTCCAAGATCTGTGGCAGTCCTACAAAGCCAGCGGCGGTGCGTCCGAAGGTGGCTACTACGGCTGTACCGCCAGCCAGAGCGCGTCGCCGTTCGGTCAACAGAGCCTGTGGCTGGTGCTGCTCGCTAGCTTGGCCCTGCTGCTCGCCCGTCGCCGTCGCAAGCACGTGGTGGCCGCCGCGGTTGTTCTGATGTCGCTCGCTACGTTGATGCCCGAGCGTTCCTACGCCGAATCGCCGCGGACCATGAGCCTGGATCTCCGGTTCACCTACTACACACCAATGATCGATCGCGAGTTTGCGAAAACAAGCGGCGCGACCCCATTTGGCGACATCATGACGGGCGCCACAGAGCTGCAATACGGCGCATCGATCGACTGGCGGCTCCTCCACGGCTTCGGCGAGTTGGGTGCGGGCTTTTCCGTTGGATACTGGAGTCAAAAGGGCAAGGCCCGCGGCTACGACGGCAGCGCAAGCGAAGATGAGACAGAGTTGATGGTCGTGCCGATCACGCTGGATCTGGTCTATCGCTTCGATGTGCTCGCCGAGAAATTTCGCTTCCCGCTGGTGCCCTACGTCAAAGGCGGCCTCGCATACGGACTTTGGTGGGCCAGAGACGGCACCGGCGAGACGAGCTCCTACACGGACGCCAACAACAAGACCTATTCCGGCGAGGGCGGCGTCGCCGGCTTGCACGGCGTGGTGGGTATTCGACTGCTGCTCGATATCTTCGAACCCAAGGCCGCCCGCGGCTTTGACATCGAGATGGGCGTCAACCACAGCTACCTCTATGTGGAGTACCAGCGCCTGTCGCTGACCAACTTCGGCGATGCCAAGTCGCTCGACCTCAGCGACGAGCTGATCGTCTTCGGTCTCGCTTTCGATCTGTGAGCCACGGCGACGTGACGGCGGCGGACAACAGCGACACTGCTCCGGCAGACGATGAGCCCGAGACCCTGCCCACACGACGAATTTTGCTGTGGATTTCCTTCGACGGGGCCGAATTTCACGGCTTTCAGCAACAAACTGGCTTGCGAACCGTCGCCGGCACGCTCGAGCAGATGTGGTTCGCGTTCCGCGGCGAGCACGTCACGGTTCGCAGTTCAAGTCGCACAGATGCGCGGGTACACGCGCGCCACATGCCCGCCATCTTTGAGACCACAGATGCTTTACCCCTCAAGGGCATTCGCTTCGGTCTTGAGCACCGCCTACCAGCCGACCTAGCCATCACGGGCGCAGAAGAAGTCACCGACGATTTCCACGTGCGCCATGACGCCATTGGTAAGCGCTACGTCTATCGGCTGTGGTCTGGGAGAGCCCGTTGTCCCACACGTCGCCGAGATCATTGGCACGTGCCCTGGCAGCTCGACACCGATGCCATGAGCGAAGCTGCGCGTCACTTTGAAGGCGAGCACGACTTCGCCGGTTTCCGGACCACGGCGTGCTCGGCGCAAACGACCCTCCGCAGTCTGAGTCATGTGCGCGTGGTGACGGACGCAGGTGGCTTGAGCGTCGAAGGCGAGCGGGCGATCGCCATCGTGGTCGAGGGCAACGCCTTTCTGCACAATATGGTGCGCATCATCGCTGGAACGTTGGTGGAGGTGGGCAAGGGCCGGATTCCGGCAACCGAGCTCCCATCTATCATCGCCAGTCAGGAGCGTTCGCGCGCGGGAACCACGGCACCGGGCCATGGGCTGACGCTCGAAGCGGTGTTTTATGGTCCCTACGGCGCGCGCCAGGGATTGGAGCACAAACAATTGCTCGCCCGTCTACACGACGCGTCGCCTGATCCGTGACCGCAGATGGGCGACGCTGAGTTGGAGTCGACCGACGCCTACTTGCAGCCGAATGTCTTCGCGGCGGCGATCCACCCGCACGTCTGGCCAGCTTTATTGCAGTCGAGCGCTTGGATGATACCGGTGGAGCAAAATAGCCACTTCTTGCCGTCGCATTGACCGGCAGCTGGGAGCGTCCCACACGCTGCGCCGGCCGCTGGCACACAATCACCATCGGGGCACGCCCACCCTTTTGTGCATTTGCCGCAGATCCCGTCGCAACCATCGCTTCCGCAGAACTTGTCTTTGCCAGCGAGCGTCTTGCAGCTAGGGACACAGGCAGTCTTCTTGATACAGGCGTATACCCCCGCGACCGAATCGTATCCGCAAATCTTGCTACCCTTGGGTAATTGCGCCCCGCAGTCCGTCACCTTCTTCTTGCCGGTCGCTCCTGAGCCCTCGCACTGCAGCAGTAGGTCGCTGTCACACTTGCCGACGGCCGCGATCCCCTTACAAGCCGTAGCCGAGCAGGTGCCCAGGGCATCGGCGCAGACATCGCCCTCCGCGCAGCTGCCGCATGACCCGCCGCAACCATCGCCGCCGCAGACCTTTTTTGTGCCGCCAGCGAGCGTGCAGGATGCCGTGCAGTCGTTTTCGTGGCAGAGAAAATCGACGCCGCAGTTGTAGTCCTTGGGGCAATCGCCACAGGAGCCACCGCAGCCGTTGTCACCGCACTTTTTTGCCGAACAATCGGGCTTGCAGAACACTTCGCAGGCGCTGCCGTCGGTTGCACAGACCTTGCCTGAGGGGCAAAATCCGCAGACGGCACCGCAACCATCAGGCCCACAAACCTTGCCCGTGCACTGGGCCTTACAAGCGCCATCGGTCACTGGAAAACCGACGTCGATGCCGGTGTCTTTGTCTGGCGCCGTGCTGTCAGGCGCAGGCGCATCGCTCGAAGGGCCGGTGTCCTGGCCAGGTCCCACTTCGGACTGCACGTCAAAGCTGGGCACAAGCAAGCTGTCTGCACTGTCTTTGTCGCCCGGCTTGTCGCCGCCGCAGCCCACGAGCACGAGTCCCGAGAGCGCTGCACACAGGCGTAAGGACGGACGACAGGTGAGGGTGCGCGCTGCGTTCATGGGGCCTCCAGAGAACCGCAGTCTACAAGAGCCGGGCGTCATGGCGAGGGGGCGAGAGCGGTTGCTGCCGGAATGCCGAACTGCGCTGGTGGTTACAACCCGGACGCGTTCCCCGGGCGAACCCAAAGCCGAGCGAGACTGCGCGGTGCCAGGAACGGAAACGAGGGCGAGAGACGGCAAAATGACAAAATGGCAACGACAACTGGACATCTTGCACCGATCCCATGACAACCCGTCGCGCACTGATCGGGACCTGTCACCCGATCTGAGGGTGATCCCGGCGAGTTGGGCGTTGCTCAGGCTGGCACGACCCTTGCTTCTAATAGGTCTAGGACAAACCGGCACCAGCGACATGCTGCTGCCAATCTAAATCGGAGCCGTGCACCACGATGGAGACCTTGCTCAAGCGCCACTTCTGGGTCATCAACCTGCTCGGTCTCGCGATCATCGCGTGGCTGGTTGGCGGCTCAGTCAACGGTTTCGTTGGCATGAAGCTGTCGGCCGCCAGCAGCAATGACATCGATGTTGCGGGGCTAAAGGCGGGAGCGGGCAGCAGCGCGCTGGCCGACAAGCTCCGGAGCGCGCGGGCTGGCAACGGCGCTGGCGGTGCGATGGAGGCGGCGAGCCCGTTTCTGATCGACGAGCCGCCGGCCGAGCAAGAGCCCGAGCCAGAAGAGGAGCCTGACGAGGAAGAAGAGCCCGACGGGCCGGTGATTGCGAGCCTTGAGGTCACCAAGCTGCCACTCAAGCTCCTCGGCACCATGGTCGTCACGCCGGCGAAATACTCCAGTGGCACCATGGAAGTGAACCGCAAAGAGAAGAAGATCATTCGCGTTGGTCTTGAGCTGCTCGGTGGTCAGGCACGGGTGGAGGGCATCTTCCGCAGGTACGTGGTGCTAAAAGAAAGCAACAAGCTCACCGTCGCTCCGCTGTGGCCACGACCTTCCAGTGGCAAGTCGGGATCGGCCACGGCCGCTCGCGCACCGACCGTTCGCTCGCCCTCACGGCCGCCGACGCGTGCATCCCGCGCCTCGTCTCGACGCGGCAAGAATACCAAGGGTGTGCGCCGTATCAGCTCGACCAGCTACCAGCTCGAACGCGGCATGATCAATCGCAAGTTGAAGAACCTCGCATCGCTGGGCCAACAGGTTCGTGTGGTGCCGAATTACCACCGCGGCAAGTACGACGGATTCCGCATGATCGGCATGGGTTCGAGCAGCATGTTCCGCGATATCGGCTTTCAGAACGGCGACATCATCAAGGTCATCAACGGGGGCAAAATCGACAGCCCCAACAAAGCGCTGGCTCTGTATGAAGCGCTCAAAAACAAATCCAGGCTGACCGTGCAGATCGAGCGCGGCGGCATGCTCAAGACCATGCGCTACATCGTGCGCTGAACGAGACGCGACCGCAGCTCCATGCGGCGCCACACAGGATGAATTCATGAGGTCAGCAAAGACCCAGCACCGGATCGCAGGCTTCAGTGTCACTTTGACACTGGTGGTTTCGCTCATCGCCGGTAACGCACTCGCCGAGCGGAAAATCCCGGTGCGCACCGCAAAAGCGGGCCGTTTTAATAAATCCGGCAAGCGCAAAGTGAAGGCAGGCGGCGGATCGGTGGGCGTGTTCAAGCGCAACAAGCGCAAGCGCCGCCTCGATCCGAGCTATGATCCGGCCGCCATCAAGCCAGGCGCTGGACGTACTAC
>JAGSHB010000269.1 GCA_023954815.1 Myxococcales bacterium
CACAGAGACATTCAGCTCTAGGTTGGTGCGCCAGGAACGATAATCGAGGTTGAAGCTGCCGACCGTCGTCCACAGATCATCGCTCACCGCGCTCTTGGCGTGCAGCACGGGACCGTGAAACCGATACAGCTTGATCCCACCTGCCATCAACCCACCCCACAGGTAGCGGCTGGCAAAATCGACGGCTGGAACGTCGCTCGCGGCAGGTAGCAGGACGCGCACATCAACCCCGCGTTTGGCCGCATCTGCCAAGGCCCGGCGAACCTTGCGATCAGGCACAAAATAGCTGTTGGTCAGGTAGAGATAGCGCGTGGCGCGGCCGATTCGGTCAAGATACGCCTGCCGAATCGCCTTGCGTTCATCTCGGAAGTGATTGGCGAGCGCGCGCACCGCCGAACCTGCGCTGGGGTCGGTCGTCGGGACTTCGCCCCCATGAGGCGGCAGCGACACGCCGGTGAGGTCCCGCCAGGTGTGCGTGAACACTTCCCGCAGTGCCAACGCGGCAGGGCCCTCGATCTGAATCACGTCGTCGCGCCATCCCTCGCCGCCCGCTTCCGTCGACGCCCACTCATCACCCAGATTGACCCCGCCGGCGAGGGCGGTGTGTCCGTCGACCACCACCATCTTGCGATGATCTCGGTTGTTGAGCAGGCCGAGTTGAAAGCGCGCGCGCCACGGAGCGATGGGATTGTACTCGGCCACCTGACACCCCTCGCGCCGCATCCGGTGGAACATCTCATCGTCGGCCATAATCGAACCAGCCGCGTCATAGATCACACGGACACGGACGCCGGCGCGGGCGCGATCACATAACGCCTCGGCGAATTCCCAACCCGTCCGGTCGGACGCAAACCAGTACATCTCGAGGAGCACCTCGTGTTGTGCCTTGCAGATCGCGTTGAGCATGGCTGGCAGGCACACCTCCGGGTCGTGCAGCAATGTGACGCAGTTGCCAGCGACGCTGACGCCGACGCCCTCCCCTTTGCCTGATGTTCGCAGTCGCTTGAGCTTCACCGTCGCCTCCTTCACTCCACAGGATAGCCGGTCTGTCGCCTCATGACTCGGCTGATTCACGGCAACGCGAGCGAGCGCCCACATCGACCCAGACGAAGACGCAAAGAACCACACAGGCAGGGCGACGACCGTGGGCAGATGATCGAGAAGTGAGATAGCATCGGCGCCGTGAAGATTCTCCTCTCTCCCATCGGCTCTCGCGGTGATGTACAGCCCATGGTCGCGCTGGGATTGGGCCTGCGCGCGCGCGGACATACCGTCGACTTTCTAGCGGCGGAGACCTTCGATGCGCTCCTGAGCGAACGCTACGGCTTTCGATGCTTGCCCGGCACGCCGGATATCCAGGAGATGCTGACGACCCACGCGGCCGACCTCTCCTCTCCGATCGCGACCGCTCGGCTGCTGTCCCGTGAAGTCAAAAGCCAACTGCAAGGCCAGATCGACGCGCTCTGCGGCGTGGTTCGAGCTTACGATCTTGTGGTCGGGGCGGGTGTGCACATGGCCGGGGCGAGCGTCTGTGAGGCGAAAGGGGTGCCCTACCGGAGCGCTCTCTATGTGCCGCAATTGCTACCAAGCGGTGCTCATCCGCCCTTCTTGGTGCCGTATCAAGGGCTGCCAGCCGGCCTGAACCGATGGATGCACGGGATCAGCAACCGTCTCATCGACCGTTGGATGTTGCAGCCACTGCGAGGGTATCGACGGTCGGCGGGGCTGCCGGACGTCGCCGACGCCATGACGATGGTGCTGGGCAAGGCGCCACTGCTATGCTGTGCGAGCGAACTGGCTGGCATCCCGGATGATACGCGACTCGAGGTGCAACAGACGGGCGCGCTGGTGTTGCCCTTGCCAGCCGATACGGCGCTCGACGCGAACCTCCTCCAGTTTATCGAGGCGGGCACGCCTCCTGTCTACGTAGGATTCGGCTCCATGGTCGATCCGACGCCCGAGCGGACGGCAGACCTCGTTCGTGAGGCTGCCGCCATCGCCGGTGTTCGGATCGTCTTGGGTACGGGATGGTCCGACAGCCATGCGCAAGTGGGCGAGCAGGTGATGGTGATTCGCGCCGCCCCGCACGCGCTGCTCCTTCCTCGGTGTCTTGCGGCTGTACATCATGGCGGCGCGGGAACAACCTTTGCCGCCGCAATGGCTGGGGTGCCGCAGCTGCTCGTGCCCCACCTGATGGATCAATACTATTGGGGTGCCCGCATCACCGAGCGTGGGCTGGGACCGACCGCGATTCCGCGCAAGAAGCTCACTGCCAAGAAGTTGGCCCGCGCGCTTGTGCAATGCCGAGACGGTCCCGGGATGCGCGAACGCGCGGCGCATGCGGGCGCTGCGCTTTCCAAGACCGACGGCGTCGCGACGGCCATCGCCGTGCTGGAACAGGTGGTGATGAAGGAGCGTGGATGACTGGCCCGTGTGCTATCACACCCTCCCCGCCTGACGCCGTCTGTACCCCCCTCCGCCTCGCAGGGGGGCCGTTGTGCGCCAATACGCCGTCCATGGTGCCCAGGGAGTCTCCATGACCCACTGCCTGCTGCGTCTATCTTGCCTGTTTGTGTTGTTGGTCGCACCACCAGCCCTGTCGCAAGCGCGGGCCAATCCGCCGCATGACGCCGCCGTTCAGAGTTGGCCATTGCAGGGACCGCGCGAAGTGCCGGCACCGGCCGCAGAGCAGAGCGGACATCGGGGCCTCGTAGGCGCGATGCATCGACTGCGCATCTTTGTGCTCGCACGCGTCTGGAATGACCTTCTGACGCTGCCTCGGGCGGGAACCTTGGGCGGCCCAACCAATGGGCTATCCTGGCAGCAGCTGCTTGATTTTGCGGACGGAAAGCGCGCTTTTAGCCACATTTTTCGGCCGGACCAGGGGCTGGGACCGCACTACAATCAGGTCAGTTGCGCGAGTTGTCACCGGCATCCCTCCATCGGCGGTGAGAGCGATAGCGCAGCGTTTCGGATTCATGTGCGCCCGCCCGCCCACGACCCCAACGACACGGTATCCGCTCGGATGTTCGCCATCGAAGGCGTGACGCTCGAGCCGAAAGGTGACGGCGGGCAGCGGCGGCGCACGCCAGCGCTCTATGGCTTGGGGTTACTCGATGCGGTGCCGGACGCAGCGCTCGTGGCCATCGCTGACCCAGACGACAAGGACGGCGACGGCATTAGCGGGGAGGTCAATCGCCGCGAGTTTCGTGCCGGCGCTCCGACCGTCGCCCGCTTCGGCCAGAAGAGCAACGACCTCAATCTGCTGCGTTTTCATGCCGGTGCGCTGAGCGGTGAGATGGGTATCACCAATCCACTGTCGCGGGCCAAACCTGTGGATACGGACAAGGTCACCGATCCCGAGGTGCGCGCTGATTTTGTGGCTCGAATCGACGGCTACGTGCGCTATCTCGCGCCGCCGAGGCCGAAACCAGCGACCAAAGAGACCACCCATGGCCTGTCCGTCTTTGAACGTGTCGGGTGTGGCTCCTGTCACCGGGCGCAATTGGGAGACGTGCGGGGCGCCTACACGGACATGCTGCTGCACGACGTGGGGCCGGCGCTCACGGATGGTATGATCGATGGCAAGGCAGGCCCGACCGAGTGGCGAACCCCGCCCTTGTGGGGACTGCGGCATCGGTCGGCGTACCTTCACGACCAACGCACGACGTCACTGACGGAAGCCATCAGGCTGCACGGCGGTGAGGCCAGCGGCAGCCTGAAGGCCTTCAAGTCCTTGGCCACGCGCAACCGCACAGCGCTGCTCGCCTGGCTGCGATCCCTGTAGCGGGCTGGGGTCGGACAATCGTGGGCAACGTGGCTTGGCTAAGGCGTAGCCGATTCTCAGCCAAAATCCCGATAAACCAGACGATTAGTTACGACCTGCCGTGAGTTCGACCAGACGGTCGATGAGAAAGCGGCTCTTTTCCTGGGCATCGGAAGTGAAATCGCCCAGGTACGTCTGCACTTCGCCGAAGAGGTCCTCGAACCCGGGCTGGTCTTTGGCTTGGAGCACCGCTGCCAAGTCGGCTGCTGCCTGCTGAAACGCCGCCGTGACCTCGCCAGTCCTTGGGTTGCTCATCTCGATGGGACCGTAGAGCGCCGGCGACTGGGAAAAGTGCCGACCGGTGACGATGGCTTCGAGCAGATAGGCGGGTGACGACAAGGCCAGCGTCCGCTCCAAGGGGACGCCGAGACGGGCCAAGGCCAACCCGAGGACCTGGGTGCGGTAGTGGTTGAGGACCTGAACAACCGCCATGATCTGATCGTGCTCTACCGCTGGGAGCTCACTGACCACCAGGCCCCTCGCCTCAAAAGCCTGCCGCAGCCAGGCCAGCCCTTCCGTGCCTCGACCGGGGCACAAGACGATACGCTGCCCTTGGAAGGTATGGACGTCGGGGCCGTACATGGGATGGCAACCGACCACGTCCGCGCCGCTGTCTTCGGTGGCGCGCAGCATCCCGGCGAGCGGCGCCTCCTTGATGGAGGTGACGTCGAGCAACAGGGCCTCGGGCCGCACGTGAGGGCCGATCTCGGCGATCACGTCAGCGGTGACCGCAATCGGCACGCTGATCATCACCACATCGGCCGAGGCGGCGGCCTCAACCGGCGTGAGCTCTGTGTCCACGTCGGCGATGAGCACCGCGTGACCGAGATCTTCAAACAGGCGAGCCATGGCCTGCCCCATCCGCCCGTGGCCGCCGATGATAGCGACGCTGCGGCGCGGCATTTTGACTGGCACTTCGGCTCGTAGCTGGGCCTGGTGGTCGCGACTGGCCGTGAGCATCAACCGCCAGATGGAGCGCACCACCTCTTCGGGCAGGCCGAGACGACGGGCACGAGCGGCACGCGCATCCAGCACGCGGCGCTCCCGGGTGAGGTCTCTAATCTTGCGGCCGGCTTGTCGCTTGAATGCGGCGATTTCACCGACCACCCCCATCCGCCGACTCAGCAGCTGAAGGACGTCGCGGTCGATGGCGTCGAGCAATGCACGCAGCACAGGCAGGGCCCGCGGTGGGGCGGAGTCGGAGCCAGACGCCTCTGCCGCTGCATTCGAATTGCCGTCTTTTTGGAAAGCCATGGGTCGTCCTCTACTGCGGGAAGAAAGCGGTCATACCTTGCCGCGCCGCCGTGTTCCAGCGATCAGACCGTAGATTTGGTAGTGCCAGTGTCAGTCCACTGTGCAGGGGCGCCGCCTCGGGCGTCTGTAAGCAAGTGTTTGGGGAGATGTGCTAGCGTTGTGCCCGCTGATAGCCGCTCTCGTAGAGCGCTTCCGTCACGCCAGCAAACCGCTCCAGCACCTGATTGTCGCTGGCAGAGAGGGATGGATGATTCTGAACCGACAGCCCGTCTGGGCCCTTGTATTACTAGCCTCATTGACGCTGATGGCGGGCTGCAGCGATGACGCTGAATCGGTCAGCGGTGAGACCACGGACATCAGCGGCGACAGTGGCGAGCTGTCCGATGGTGGCCTGCTCGACGCTAGCGCAGATACCGCTGAAAGCTCAGATATTCAGGCTGATAGCGGCCCTGCAGACAGTGAAAAAGCCGACAGCAGCCAACCCGATGCGGGTCCAGAAGACGCCGGTGTCATCAAGCAACCGTGTGACGACAACGACGAATGCACGTCGGGGTCCTGCCTACCGACGCCCGAGGGGCGCTTCTGCGCGGACGTGTGCGTGAGCAGCTGCGCGCCGGACTACAAATGCCAGGAGATCTTGTCGAGCAGCGACGTCGTTTACGTTTGCGTACACAAGACGCCCTACCGCTGCTCACCCTGCGCGAGCGACAAGGACTGCGAGGTCACTGGCAAAAGCGGCGGCGTCTGCGTGCAACTCGGCGGCGGCGGCTACTGTGCGCAACCGTGTAAAAGCGGCGATACAGCCAGCTGCGTGGGGGACGACTTTCAGTGCGGCGCGACCAAGACGCTGGACGGCTCCGATACCCAGGCGTGTCTGCCGAAGAGTGGGGAGTGCCCCTGCCCTGATGGCAA